>JASJCB010000351.1 GCA_030066195.1 Acidobacteriota bacterium | reverse complement strand
ACGGTCCCCATCGGCCGTGCGATTGGGAATGTCGGCATTTACATCCTCGATCCTCAGCTGAATCCCGTTCCCGTGGGTGTTCCCGGTCAGTTGTACATCGCCGGGTCAGGACTTGCGCGAGGCTACCATGGTCGTGCCGCGCTGACCGCATGCGCCTTCCTACCCAATCCATTTGCGCGCACCCACGGCGAGCGTCTTTATGCAAGTGGCGACCTGGCCCGTTTTCTTTACAAACCCGATGAACAACCCGGGTTGATCGAGTTCATCGGCCGAATCGATCATCAGGTGAAACTGCGCGGGCTCCGCATCGAGTTAGGGGAAATAGAAGCGCGTCTGTCTGAGAAACGTTCTGTTTCCGAGGTATGTGTTCTTGTTCGGGAAGACCAGCCGGGTAATCAGCAACTGGCTGCCTATGTTGTTCCGGCGGAAGGCCATGAGGACCTGAATCAGTTGGAAAAAGAACTGGCATCGCATCTGGAATCCTGCTTGCCCGATTATATGGCGCCGTCCACTTACATTTTTCTAACCCGTTTCCCGCTGACCCCCAGCGGGAAGATCGACCGAAAAAGTTTACCCAAGCCTGAATGGAACCCGCGTGAATATGTGTCGCCGCGTAACGAGTGGGAACAAAAGATGGCCGATCTGTGGCTGGATTTGCTGCCGGTTGAGCACATTGGTGTCACCGATAGTTTCTTTGAGCTAGGCGGCCATTCCCTCCTGACTATTCGACTGGTATCTCGGGTTTACGACACATTCGGCGTAACCTTATCATTCAAAGCCGTCTTCACTTATCCAATCCTGGAAGATCTTGTCCAGCACATCCGGGGGCTGACCCGCACCACCGGCCTACCGACGGTCATCAAACCTGTTCCGCGAACCAATGAAACGCCGATTCCACTCTCCTTCTCACAGCAACGCCTGTGGGTGTTGGATCGCCTTGACCCCGACTCCAGTGCATACAATATTCCCTTTGGATTTCATCTCGAGGGCGTCCTCGATCTCAGACTGATCCAAACCTGTATCACGGAAATCCAGAGGCGTCACGAGACGTTGCGCACTTGTTATGCGGTGGTTGAAGAAGAACCCCGGCAGATTATAGACCCGCCCACCAAGGCCGAGCTTACCGTGATCGATCTGAGCGGCCTTGACGAGGAGCAGCGACAGCCGACTGCACAACACATCCAAAGAAAGAACGCCGGACTTGGTTTTTCCCTGGAGCACGGACCTGTAATGCGAACGGTAGTCTGTAGGCTTGCTGAAGGCTATCACCTTTTATTGCTCAATATACACCACATCGCAACGGACGGATTGTCGTCCGGTGTGTTCTTCAAGGAATTTTCAACCCTTTATGCCGGCCCGGGAAAGGCAAACCTGCCGGAACTGCCGATTCAATATGCTGATTATGCGATCCACCAGCGCAATCATCTTTCTGGAGAGGTTTTGGAAGAGAAGCTGGACTTTTGGCGTCGTCTCCTCGAGGATGCGCCAAGAGTGCTGAACATGCCCTTGGATAAACCCCGCCCACCCCATCAAACTTTTTCAGGTCGAGCTTTTGACTTCGAAATGGATGAAGCTTTCGCCGTTGAGGCCCGTGCCCTGTGCGCTCGTTTGGGAATCACGCCGTTTATGCTTTACATCACCACGTACAGCGTCTTGCTCAGCCGCTATGCCAACCAGAGCCAGGTTTGTATCGGCACCCCCGTGGCCAATCGAGATCGTACGGAAATCGAGGGCCTGATCGGCTTCTTCGTGAATACACTCGTCATACCCATTACTTTGGAGAACAGTGGTGCATGCAGCTTCGCGGATCTGCTCTTTGCTGTCAAGGAAACGGTTTTAGAGGCATTCTCCAACGCGGATACGCCTTTCGAACAGGTTGTTTCGCGATTGGAGCCGGAGCGCGACTTGAGCAGAACCCCGCTCTTCC
Source organism: Acidobacteriota bacterium (assembly GCA_030066195.1). Taxonomy (GTDB): domain Bacteria; phylum Acidobacteriota; class Holophagae; order Acanthopleuribacterales; family Acanthopleuribacteraceae; genus JASJCB01. The sequence continues at coordinate 6,172 of JASJCB010000351.1, read as the reverse complement.
AAACCTTTTTCTCCTATACCGATTTCAGAGAGAAAACACAATCAAAGCTACCGGGCTTGCGCGTGACATCAAGTGCCGGCGACAACGCCACCGCTAAGTTCGAGCTGGGCCTGGCTCTGGCTTCTCGGGGCTCCGGTTTAGAAGGGACCTTGCAATACAACACGGACCTGTTCGAAGAGACCACCGCTCAACAAATCGTCAAACATTTCCAAATGTTGGCGCGGGCGCTGGTCAAAGTTCCGTACGAGCAGGTGTACCGGATTTCCATGCTCAGCCGAAAAGAGCGCCGGGAACTACTGGTCACCTGGAACCAAACGCAAACAGATCTTGGCAAAATGATGTGGATTCACGAATATCCATCTCGCTGGGCGCAACAAAAACCGGAAGCGCCTGCTGTCATCTTCGGGAAGACCGTCCTGAGCTATGCCGCATTCCAGGCGAAAACTAATCGCATGGCCCACCACCTTCGCCGGCTCGGTGTCAAACCGGAAACCCTGGTCGGCGTCTGTATGGAACGGTCCGCGGAGTTAGTCATTACCCTGCACGCCGTCCTCAAAGCGGGTGGCGCTTATGTTCCCTTTGACCCGCAAACCCCCCCCGAACGCATAGCCTTCATGCTGCAAGATGCCGGTATCACCTTGTTAGTAGCGGACGACCATATGAAGGCCGAATTACCCGACAGTGTCTCGGTTGTTCATCCCCCGGGTGAAGCACAAACGCATGAAGCGGCGGATTCAACAGATGTGCCTCTCATGGGCAAAAACCTTGCCTATATGATCTATACCTCAGGTTCTACCGGTAAGCCTAAGGGCACCGGAAACACCCATGAAGCGGTAGCCAACAATATCGCAAGCATGCAGCAGGCCTACCGGATGGAATCGGAAGATCGGATGATGCTGAAAACACCATGTACCTTCGATGCTTCCGTCTGGGAATTATTCTGGCCGTTCCAGGCCGGCGCCACATTGGTCATTGCTCGTCCCGATGGTCATAAAGACCCCCGTTATCTAACGAGGTTGACCGCTCAGGCCGGTATTACCCATACGTTCTTTGTACCTTCTATGCTTAACGTATTCCTGGATATCGTAGGCGATGAAGAATTGAACGCGCTGCGCACGGTGCTCTGTGGTGGTGAGGCATTACCCGGGTCATTGGCAACCCGCTTCCACAAGCGTTTCCCTCAAGTGGAACTGCACAATCTATACGGACCGACAGAGTCCGCGATTCAGGTAAGCGCTCATAAATCAAGCCCGGACTTGTCGAGCGCCGTGGTGCCGATCGGTAAACCCATCAACAACATAAAGATTTATATCTTGGACCAAAAGATGATGCCCCTGCCGCCGGGTGTACCGGGTCAGTTGTTTATCGGCGGTATGGGCCTGGCTCGCGGTTACCACCGGCGGCCGGGTTTAACGGCTTCTGTCTTTGGTCCGAACCCGTTTGCCGAAGTACCCGGTGAGAGACTTTACGCAAGCGGCGACCTGGCCCGCCTGGTGCGGGATGAGCACCGGAATGTGACTATCGCCTTCCTGGGTCGCATCGATCATCAGGTGAAATTGCGGGGGCTTCGCATCGAGCTTGGCGAAATCGAGGCGCGTTTGGTTGAACAAGGCATTGTGTCCGAGGCTTGCGTCTTGGTGCGGGAAGACCAGCCGGGCAGCCGGCAATTAGTTGCCTACGTGGTACTTGCCGACGGCCATGAACAGGAGCTTGAGCCGGAGACGACCCTGGCTTCGCAACTGACAGCCGGCTTACCTGAATATATGGTGCCTGCCTCTTATATCTTCCTGGAGCGCTTCCCGCGGACGTCCGGAGGGAAGATTGATCGCAAAAGTTTACCCAAGCCCGAATGGAACCCGGGGACATACGTACCGCCGCGTAACGAATGGGAACAAAAGATGGCTGACCTGTGGTTGGACCTGCTATCGTTGGAGCGCGTAAGCGTCACCGACAATTTCTTTGCGCTTGGCGGTCACTCTCTCCTAACCACACGCTTGGTATCTCGAGTCTTTGACACATTCGGCGTGACCTTGTCATTCAAAGCCGTATTTACATATCCGGTCCTGGAAGAAATGGTGCAACACATCCAGGGTCTGACCACCACCTCCCTGCCAACGATCATCAGCCCCGTACCGCGAACGAGCGAGACCCCCATTCCTCTTTCCTTCGCACAACAACGCCTGTGGGTGCTGGATCGCTTGGATTCCGACTCAGGAGCTTACAATATCCCCTTCGGGTTCCATCTGACGGGCAACCTGGACCTCAAGCTGATCCAAACCTGTATTACCGAAATCCAGCGACGCCACGAAATATTGCGCACAAGCTATGCGATGGTCGGCGAGGGACCCCGACAGATCATCGCCCCACCCGCTTATGCAGCCCTGACGGTGATCGATCTAAGAGGGCTTCCCGAGGAGCGGCGACAGCCGGCGGCGAAACAGATCCAAAATACGAATGTAGAAGCGGGCTTTTCCTTGGAGCACGGCCCTGTCATGCGGGCTATGGTCTGCCGACTCGCTGAAGAGAATCATCTTTTACTGTTCAACATACACCACATTGCTACGGACGGTTTATCGTCCGTTGTTTTCTTCAGGGAATTTTCTGCCTTGTATGCAGGTCGAGGTGAGGCAAGTCTACCGGAGTTGCCTATTCAATATGCGGATTATGCCATTCACCAACGTAATCACCTGACAGGAGCGGTTCTGGAGAAGAAGCTCGATGATTGGAGTCGTCTCCTTAGGCATGCACCCAGAGTGCTGGACATGCCCTTGGACAAACCTCGTCCGGCGCATCAAACCTTTTCCGGTCGAGCCTGTCACTTCGAATTGGATCAAGATTTCGTGGAAACTGCGCGGGTATTGCGCACAAGATTGGGAATCACTCCTTTTATGCTTTACATCTCTATATACGGTGTCTTGCTCAGCCGTTACGCCAATCAGGACCAGGTCTGCATCGGCTCCCCCGTGGCCAATAGGGATCGCACTGAGTTGGAAGGCTTGATCGGTTTCTTCGTGAACACACTCGTGATTCCGATCATGCTGGGAAATAGCAATACCTCCAGTTTCGCGGATTTGCTCCTTGCTGTCAGAGAAACTGTTTTGGAAGCATTCTCCAATGCGGATACCCCCTTTGAACAAATCGTGGCCCGATTGGAGCCGGATCGTGATCTGAGTCGTACCCCTCTTTTCCAAGCCTTTTTTTCGTATACCGATTTCCAAGAACAATCCCAAACCAAATTGTCCGGATTGCAGGTGGCGGCAGATTCTGGTGAAAACAATACTGCCAAATTCGACTTAGCGCTGACGCTGACTTCACGAAATCGAAGTTTAGTCGGATCGCTTCGGTACAACACGGACCTTTTCGAGGAAGCCACCGCGCTTCGCTTGGTCAAGCATTTCCAGTTATTAGCGCAAGGTCTGGTACAGGAACCTGACGAAGCGCTTTACCGGACTTCCATGCTCAGTCAGGAGGAGCGGCTGGAATTGCTGGTCACCTGGAATCAAAACCAAACGGATTTTGGTGAACCGACTTGGATACATGAACATTCGTCCCGCTGGGCGCGGCAGTCTCCTGAGGCACCTGCTGTCATCTTCGGTGATACCGTCGTGACCTATGCCGAATTCCAGGCCAGGACCAGTTCCCTGGCCCACCGACTTCGGGAACTCGGTGTAAGACAAGAGACCCTGGTCGGTGTCTGTATGGAGCGATCCGTAGAGCTGGTTCTTACGCTGCACGCCATTCTCAAAGCAGGTGGTGCGTATGTGCCTCTAGACCCACAACACCCCGCGGAACGAATCGCCTTCATGCTTGAAGATGCCGGTATTACCCTTTTGGTTGCGGACGAAAACCCGGGCACCGAATTACCCGAACATGTTTCGGTCATCCATCCCCAAAACGACTTGCAAAGCCAGGAGTATACCGAACGTCGAGACCTGCACCTAACCGGCCGAAACCTTGCCTATATGATCTACACCTCCGGTTCTACCGGTAAGCCCAAGGGCACGGGGAACACCCATGAAGCTATTGCCAATAACCTTTCCTCAATGCAGCGGGCCTACCAACTGAAACCCGAACACCGGGTCATGCTGAAAACGCCTTACACGTTTGACGTTTCCCTGTGGGAATTATTCTGGCCGTTCCAAGCTGGGGCCACCTTGGTGATTGCACGTCCCGAAGGCCATAAAGACCCCCGCTATCTAGCCGGTTTGATCGCGCGGGCCGGCATTACCCACATGTGTTTTGTTCCCTCGATGTTGAACATTTTCCTGGAGATGATCGGGGACGAGGAATTGGACACGCTACATACGGTTCTCTGTGCCGGCGAGGCCCTGCCTCGACCACTGGTGACCCATTTCTTCGAACGTTTTCCCCAAGCGAAACTGCACAATCTATACGGCCCTACCGAATCTGCAATCACGGTAACCAAACATCGTTGCGCGCCCGGAATGCCTGCCCTGGTGCCTATCGGCCGGCCCGTCGACAACGTGAAGATTTACATCCTGGACCAACAAATGATGCCTCTACCCTTGGGTGTGCCGGGTCAATTGTATATCGGCGGCGCGGGCCTGGCTCGCGGCTATCACCAACGACCCGGTTTAACGGCTTCTGTATTTGGTCCCAACCCGTTTGCCGAGGAAGCGGGAGAGCGACTTTATGCCGGCGGCGATCTTGCTCGCCTGGTGCAGGATGAACACGGGAATGTAACTATTTCTTTCTTGGGCCGCATCGATCATCAGGTGAAGTTGCGGGGACTCCGAATTGAGCTTGGTGAGATAGAAGCACACCTTTGTGATCTAAGTTCTGTTTCCGAGGCATGTGTCGTGGTTCGCGAAGACCAACCGGGTAATCAACAATTGGTCGCCTACTTGATTCTTGCCGGCAACAGCGAGCCCGGTCTCGCTCAAGAGACGGCTCTGGCATCCCATCTGGCAGCCGGCTTGCCTGAGTACATGGTACCTGCCGCTTATGTTTTTCTGGACCGGTTCCCACTGACTCCCAGTGGAAAGATCGACCGCAAAAGTTTGCCCATGCCTGAATGGAATCTGCAGGCATACGTGCCGCCGCGTAACGATTGGGAACAAAAGATGGTAGACCTGTGGTTGGACCTGCTGTCGGTTGAGCGGGTCGGGGTCACCGACAGTTTCTTTGCGCTCGGCGGTCATTCTCTGACGACAATCCGGCTGGTAACTCGAATCTACGACACGTTCGGTGTAACCCTTCCATTCAAAGCCGTTTTTACACATTCGATTTTGGAAGATCTGGTGCAACACATTCGTGAGCTGACCTATAATCCTTCCTGCTTGCCCACGGCTATCACGCCCCTGCCAAGATTGGAGGAGACTCCGATTCCCCTTTCTTTCGCCCAAGAGCGCCTATGGGTATTAGATCGCCTGGATTCCGATTCGGGGGCATACAATGTTCCCTTCGGATTTCATTTAGAGGGCGCCCTCGACCTCAAGCTGATCCAAACATGTATTACCGAAATTCAACGGCGCCACGAAACACTCCGCACCAGCTACAAGGTGGTAGACCAGGAACCACTGCAGACCATCGCACCCTCGGGTGAGGCAGTGCTGACAGTGATCGATCTGAGTGGACTCCCCAAGGAGCAGCGTCAACCGGCATCGCAACAGATCCAAGATTTGGACGCCGGAACGGGCTTTTCCCTGGAGTACGGCCCAGTCATGCGAACGACGGTTTGTCGACTCACTCAAGGGGATCATCTTTTACTATGCAACATCCACCACATCGCAACGGACGGTTTGTCCTCCGCCGTCTTTTTCAAGGAATTTGCTTCCTTGTATACAGGTCGGGGCAAGGCAAACTTGCCGGAGTTGCCGATTCAATACGCGGATTATGCCGCTCACCAGCGGAAACACCTGACCAGAGAAGTTCTGGAGAAAAAACTCGATTATTGGAGCCGCCTCCTTGGACATGTCCCCAGAGTTCTGGACATGCCTTTGGATAAACCCCGCCCAACACACCAGACTTTTTCCGGCCGAGCCTGTACCTTCGCGTTGGAAAACGACTTCGTGGAAGCAGCCCGATCTTTACGCTCCCGTCTGGGTGTCACACCGTTTATGCTTTACATCTCTATTTACGGCGTCTTGCTCAGCCGATACGCCAATCAGAGTCAGGTCTGCATCGGTACGCCGGTGGCCAATAGAGACCG
>JASJCB010000179.1 GCA_030066195.1 Acidobacteriota bacterium | reverse complement strand
TTTGAAGCGTTGTTTCAACAGCAGGTAAAAGGTGCCGTCTTTCAGCGCGAAATAGTAGTGTTCACGGCCGGCCGGGCGAATCAACTCGGCTTTGCGCAACATTTCCAGCTTACGGTGGATCTCCTCCTCGGTAATCTCCAGGTTCAGCTTCTGCTTGAGAATTTTGGGGGAAACCTCCTCATCCGCAAGACGCGTCATGTACAGTAGGATTTTCTTGGCATGCCGCTCGTTAATGCGATCAAGCGACCGGTTGAGCCAGGTCTCCCATTCTTGCGACAATTCGGCGGCGTGGTTACCGGTTTCATAATCGACCACGCGTGCCACGCCTTCCGGTGTAGCTAAATCCTTTTCCGGGCAGTTGCTGCGGACGACGCAGACGATGAAGAAGGGATCGGAAAAGCATAATTTGTTGAGGATCAGGGCCGTTTCATTGGTGATGGGTTCGTTATAGGCCTCTGCATAGCGATAGACGGCTTCCAGACCCTCTTCATCGGTAAGGTAGGGAGACATCCAGCGCTTGCTCAAACGCCCCGCTTCCAAATAGGTATCGACCGTCTCGATCAGCCAGCCCACCGCGGACCCCGTGGCCAACATGGGCGCTATCTTGGATTCGCTGAGTTCGTGATAACTGCCGGGAATGGATTGATCCAGCGCCTTTTGACAGTCCTGGTCCCGATAGACGAAATGACTGAGGTTTTGAAACTCGTCGATCATGACCACGAACCGTTTGTCCAAGGTGTCAGCAACCCATTGCGGCGCATGAACGGCAAGGTCCCACATCGAATCGTACATTCCCTTCGCAAACAGTTCATCCATTTCACCGGTAATCTGGATGAAGGTGTCCAGCTTGTGTTTCCGGCCGTATTCGGCAATCGCCTTCATGGTAAGCATTTGCCTGACGGGCCCTGGGTTACGTTCCTGGAAGGAGATGAATTGGGAGGCAAAGATGCGAAAATAGCGAACAGCTAATTCGGGATACCAGATCTTCCGTTCCAATATTTCCAAGTAGAAGGGTATGACCGGACCGTTCGCGCTCCAGAGTTGATTGAACAGGCGCTGGACGAAAGCAGTCTTGCCCGATTTTTTCCGAGCCAGGATGACACGGGACTTTGACAATCGTTTGGGGATACCGGCAATCCATTTGTGAAACTCCGTAAATTCAGCGGCCCTTTCTACGAACAGACCAGGGTCGCCGAGACGTTCCGCCAACGGAAACTGCATCCGATCGATCGCTAAAGACATGGCCGCGACTCCTATCCCCGGTTTCGCCTCAAGCATAGCACAGACTGCCCGTGTCAAGATTTTGTTCAGTAATGCCTCCTACCCGATCGCGGTGCATATATAATAGTTCGGCCGGGCCACGTGGTCCGGTAATCGACCACTTTGGGAAGGGTGCGAATGAAACGACTTCTTGCGACCAGTTTGGGACAGTTCCGTATCGTCAGTCTGGCCGAGGGCATTTCTTATTTGTTGCTGCTGGGCTTCGGCATGCCCATGAAGTACATGATGGGTGAGCCCGTTTTCGTGAGTATCTTCGGCTCCATCCACGGCGCCCTCTTCATCTTCTTCATGGTTGCCCTCATCCGCGCGGCTATCGACATCCCCTGGCGATTGGGCCGGGTTTTGGTTGCCTTCATCGCCTCGATCATTCCATTCGGCGCTTTTTTCTTGGAGATGTCGCTCCGGCGCGAGATGGAAGACCTGTACGGGCCGGACGGCGAGGGCATGGCCGGCTGATCGACAAATTGAAAAAGCACCTCATAGGTTTCGCCTCTTGTTCAACTCCACGGGCCGGGAGACGCAAGCTTCAAGCCAAGCTTCAAGCCGCAAGTAGTTTATGTCTCAAAAGCTGCTAGAATGGGGAGGTCGATGAATTCGAGGGTATCATGAGCGAACCAATGCGTGAAATCCCCTACGGCGTGGCCGATTTTACCGCCATTCGTCAAGAGAACATGACCTATGTGGACAAGACCCGGTTTATTGTGGAACTGGAACAAGCCGGTCGTTTTCTTTTCTTCCTCCGGCCCCGGCGTTCGGGGAAATCGTTGATGGTGTCCACCCTGGCCAGTTATTACGACCGCGGTATGGCCGATCGTTTCGAGAGCTTGTTCGGCGGTACCTGGATCGGCCGAAGCCCTACACCGGAAAAAAATCAACATATGATGCTGGCGTTCAACTTTTCGGCAGTAAGACCCAGCCCGGACCTGGTGGAAGCTTCTTTCGAACAATATACCCAAACCATTTTCAACGGTTTTCTTGAGCGTTACCGTGAATCATTTTCGTCCGCGTTCGTTGCGTCCGTTGCCGCGATGAACACGGCCGGTGATCGCCTAAGCGCCTTGTTCGACTATTGTCGTCGGGAAAATCTCAAACTCTACATCCTCATCGATGAATACGACAACTTTACCAATACCATCCTCACCACCCACGGTCGGAAGATGTATCACCACATCACCCATGGCGACGGCTTCTTCCGCTACTTCTTCAACGTGTTGAAAGAAGGCGCAAGCATGCAGGATTCCGGGCTCGCCCGGCTGTTTATCACCGGGGTCACTCCGGTCACCATGGACGATGTCACCAGCGGCTTCAATATTGGGATTCAAATCAGTTTAGAGCCTCAGTTCCAAGCTATTGCCGGTTTCACGGAAGACGAAACAGCCGACGTCCTGACAACCTATCGTATTCCTCAGACCCTGGGGATGCCTACCGAAGATGTATTGACTCTCATGCGCAATTGGTACGGCAGTTACCGATTCACCAAAAAGGCAAAACAAGCTGTTTTCAACCCCGATATGGTGCTTTACTTCATTCGCGCCGTGCTCCGCTATGGGGCCTTACCCGATGAGATGGTCGACCAAAACGTGCGTACCGACTACGGCAAACTTCATTACCTGCTCCAAATCCAAAAGCAATTGAACGGTAATTTCAACCTGTTGAAAGGGGTCGTCGAGGACGGCTACGTAACAGCACGGATCGCAACCGGGTTTCCGGTCAAACAGGTTGCCGAAACCAATAACTTTGTCTCTTTACTATACTATCTAGGCCTGCTGACCATCGATGAAGAAGATGCCGGACGAGGGCGATATGTTTTAACTATTCCCAATCAAACCGTGGCAACCATGATGTACGGTTACCTGCGTGATGCTTGGGAAGCAAACGATGTTTTCCGCTTACAAATGATCACCCTGGACAATCAACTCAACGCCATGGCCTTCCAGGGCGATTGGAAGCCCTTTTTTCAAACCCTGGCCGAAGCCGTTAAGCACCAAACCGCCATCCGTGATTTTATGGACGGCGAAAAGGTGATCCAAGGGTTCCTTCTTGCCTACCTCTGCGCCTTCGATTATTTCATTGCCCGTTCCGAGCACGAGTTGCACAAAGGCTTCTGCGACCTCTTCCTGGAACCGTTTACCGCCGGTTATCCCAACATTCGCCACGGTTACCTGATCGAATTGAAGTACATCAAACGAAGCGAGGAGATGACCGACACCCTGCTGCAAGCAATGGTTACCGAGGCAGAAACCCAACTGGCGCAATACCGTCAAGACCCACGCCTGGCCAAAATAGGCGGCGAGATCGAATGGATCTGCCCGGTGCTGGTCTTCCACGGTTGGGAATTGGTCTATTACGATACCTGACATGTTTGAGCATGGCCGGCTGATCGCTACTTCAGCTGTTTTTTCAGCCAGGACGTGGTGCGCTTGAGTGACGGGACGAAGGCGCCGGTCTCGTAGTGCTTCAGGTCCTTCAAGGGCACGAATTTGGCCGAAACGCCTTGTTTCTTCAGCGCGTTGATCGCCGTCATGGTACGGCTGAAGGGGATCAGTTCATCCTCCCGGCTGTGGATGACATAAAACGGCGTCTGCTTCAACTTCTCCGGGTCGCCGTCCGGCGCTCGACCCGAAACCGCAACGACCGCCCGCCATTCACCCGGTTGTTGCTCGGCCCAGAACCAGGCGCCCGCCGCGCCCATCGAGTAACCCACCAGCACCTTGCGATCATCCAGGGGATAGCGCGCCTTCAGGTGGTCCAACAGCTTGGGGATGAAGTCCCGCGCCTCGGGAGAGGCCCAGCCGCGTCCGGGGCAGTCGGGCGCCACGATGATCCAGTCCTGGCGAGCAAAAGCGGGGGCAACCAGCAGTTCCAGGTAACCGCGACCGAAGAAGGGCGTTACCCTGCCGCCGTAATGCAGGGCCAGCACCAGCGGGTAGCGCTTCCCATCTTCTACCTTCTCGGGCATCATCACCGCGTAGCGATTCGGTTCCCGCCCGGGGTTGGGCAATTCGATATTTTGGATGCGATCGTCCCAATCGCCTAGAGCCGTAACGAGCATCAAGGTCATGAACATGTTCTCTCCAGGGCCCCTGTCTCAGCGGCATTGTCTCATATCCCAGGCATGGGGTAAATACTCGCGATCTGGGGATGATCCCGCAGCCGATTCGACTCGTCTTCGCATCCGGCAACACGGCTGGAAGACGGGAAGACCCCGGCGGCAGAGGTTTTAGGGTGCGCCTTTCGAGTGGGCAGGACATTTGCTTATCTTTTACCTTTGGGAACACTTAGGGAGGTAGTCTATGAGTCGAATCGTACAACCCAACCAAGACTTTCTAGCATCCCTGGGAGACCTGCCTCTGTTCCAGGGATTGACCCGGCGAAGCCGCGAAACCTTGATTCAATGCGCCACCGTGATCGCCTGCGACCAGGGCGAGGTGTTGTTCCGCGAGGGAGAACCCGCCGAAGGCTTCTTCATTCTCAAGACGGGTCGCGTCAAAATACGCCGTATCAGCAATTCGGGCCGCGAGGTGGTGTTGCATCTATCCTCTCCCCCGCAGATGATCGGCTGCCGCGGCTTGACCTTACCCGGCTCCACCTACCACGCCGACGCCGTGGCCGTGGATTCGGTGATCGCCCTGCGTGTGCGCCGCGACCTGTTCATGCGGCAGATGGCCGATATTCCCGATGTCTTCTTCAACTTACTGGTCAATATGAACCAACGTCTGTCGGAGATCTACACCCTGCAATCAGCGATTCTGGAACCCACCGAGCAACGCGTGGCTACCCTGTTGATGAATCAGTCGCTGCCGGAGAGTTGGGACAGGATGGACCTGGATAAGCTGCGCCCGCGCGCCGTGCGCATGACCAAAAGCTTGATCGCCTCCATTGTAGGCGCCACTACCGAGACCATCATTCGCCTGCTGAGCAAGTGGAAGAAGAAGGGATTCATCGATTCCGAACGCGGCATCATACAGATCCTGGACCCTTACGCGGTTTTCCAGATCACGCGGGGCCGTAAATCCTCGGATCTGAAATCGGGTGCGGGCCTCTGTCACCAATGCCCCGTTGCCGTCTAAAAAAGACCGATCGCCTCGCCGGGCCGTTGCAACCGGGTGTCGGCTTGTGAATAATACCCGAGAGGGAGATCGGCCGCATGACTCGGGCAAAGGAATACCATCGAACCAGCTTGAAAACCGATGACGTTCTGCATTGGGACTCCGAACTGCGTCTGGCCAATACTGCCGACGGCCGCTTGCTGGTGCGCCATTCTGCCGGGACCACGCTTCGGTCCGCCGTCGATCCGGACGATTTAATGCATGTCCTGCGCCTGGTGGACGGTCGACGCACCGTTGCCGAAGTGGTTGCCGCCTGCGTTCGCTTTGAAGCACAAGACGTTTTTCAGCTGCTGCAAAACCTGACCGGCGATGTCCTCCATCTGCAAAAGCCCGCGCCCAAAGCAACGCCCGTCTTACAAGCCGAGATCAGGCCTCATACGCCCCGGCGCGTCGGCATCATCGGCGGCGGCACCGCGGGATACCTGACCGCCCTTGCCCTGCGCGCCAAACTGCCCAAGCTCGACGTCACCCTCATCCAATCCTCCAAGATCCCCGTCATCGGCGTCGGCGAGGCCACGACCCCGTTGATGCCCCAGTTTCTCCATGCCGATCTGGGACTGGATATCCGCGAACTCTTCGCCGAGGTGCGGCCCACCTTCAAACTGGGCATTCGTTTCCTTTGGGGAAGCGACGGCGGCTTCAACTACCCCTTCGGCTCAAATCGCATCCTGGAACCTCTACGTTTCGATAACGACCTGACCGCCTGCTCCTTCTTATCCATGATGATGCAAGCCGGGGTTTTGCCGCTAACCTCCTGGCGGTCCGGCGTTTCCACGGAGCATTGGAACCCGGGCACCGAGTTCGCCTATCACCTGGACAACCGGCGTTTTGTCTCCTGGCTGCAGTGCAAGGCCTTGGAACGCGGCGTGCAACACATCGACGCCAGGATAGTGGACGCCTTTCAAGAGGAGCGGGGCATCAGCGCCCTGGTCGACGAAAACGGCGACCGCCATGTTTTCGACTCCTATATCGACTGCACCGGTTTTGCGGCCCTATTGATCGGTCGGCAACTGGGCTCGCCCTTCCGCGATTTCGCGAACAGCCTGTTCCTGGATCGCGCCTGGACCGGGCCGGTCCCCCGCTCCAAGCCGCCCTTCCCGCATACCACCGCCGAGACCATGGACGCCGGCTGGTGTTGGAACGTGCCGCAGCTGGATGAGGATCACGTGGGCTATGTCTTCTGCTCCCGCTTCCTGGATGACGAAACAGCCCGCGCCGAGTTGCTGCGGCGTTATCCCGCTATCGGCGAACCGCGCCTGTTGCACTTCCAATCGGGCCGGCGCGAACACTTCCTGCTGAAGAATGTAGCCGCCATGGGCAACGCCTACGGATTTGTAGAACCGCTGGAATCTACCGCGTTGCATATGTTGATCCGCCAGATCGGCTTGCTTCTGCCCCTGCTTGCCGGCGAACCCGTCTCCCCCGATCGAATCAACCGGCGTCTGGCGTCCTGGTGGGACTATCTCTGCTGGTTCCTGGCCGTTCATTACCGTTACAACCGTCGCCGCGACACTTCTTTTTGGCAGACCTGCCGTCAAGAAGTAGACGTTTCCGCTCATGAAGACCTGATTCACCGTTTCAGGCAACAAGGCCCCCTGGCTTTTCAAAACCTGCCCGATTACCTGGGTGCGCATGATCCCCTCTGGGGTCCCGAAGGCGTCGATATCATCCTGGCCGGTCAGGGCGTCGCATGCCCCTTGCCCGATCGCGGCCATGACGCGACTGCCTGGTCCGCCCGCCGGGAAGTCTACAGGCAGTTGATCCTGCGCTCCTCATCGGTTGAAGCCGCCATGAGGCGACTACAGGAAAATCCGGGGGAACTGGACGAACTCGCTACGCCCTTCCTGGAAAAGGGCCCGGCCTTTCCCTGAATCACTTATACGCAAACCCCTTCGTTCCAATCCTCGTATCAAATATCGAACCGGTGGATGTCACTTGCAAAGTGACTGCTTTTTGTTGAGAATGGTAAAAGGATTGAATGGAGGTTTTAGCCATGAACTCTTTGTTTCACTCCGCAAACAGCCTCAAGAGAAGGGGATTGCCCTCATTGACGCTATTGGCGGGCGTGTTGGCCGGGATCGTCCTCTATCACCAGTTCGGCGCTCTGCTCAATGCCCCCCAAGGCGAACCCAGAGAGATCACTCAACGCGGCGAACTGCGCGGCAAGGAAAAGACCACGGTGGAACTGTTCGAGCAGACCGCGCCTTCCGTGGTGTTTATTACCGCCAAGAAACGCGGTTATTCATTCTTCCGTGAAGTCCAAGAGGTTCCCAGGGGCACCGGCTCCGGTTTTGTTTGGGACAAAAAGGGCCACATCGTGACCAACCAGCACGTGGTCGAGGGCGGTAACGCCTTCGAGGTCGTGCTCATGGACCAGACCAGTTACGACGCCAAGATCGTCGGTTGGTTTCGCGACAAGGATCTTGCCGTCTTGAAGATCGACGCCTCGCCCGACAAATTGCAACCCATTCCGGTCGGCGCCACCAAGGACCTGAAGGTGGGCCAGGACGTTTTGGCCATCGGCAATCCCTTCGGCTTGGATCATACATTGACCACCGGCGTGGTCAGCGCGCTGAACCGCACGCTGGAGTCTACCAATAACCGCAAGATCTCCGGGGCCATCCAGACCGATGCGGCCATCAATCCGGGCAACTCCGGCGGCCCCCTGCTGGACAGCGCGGGTCGTTTGATCGGCGTGAATACCCAGATCTATTCGCCCTCCGGCGCCAGCGCGGGCATCGGCTTTGCAATTCCCGTGGATACGGTCAATGAAGTGGTGCCCCAACTGATTAAATACGGTAAGGTCAGCCGCCCCGGTTTGGGGGTGAATATCGATCCCTACAGCGATTACTATGCGCGCCGGTTGCGCTTCAACGGCGTGTTGATCCGCTACGTTGAACCCGGCGGCGCCGCTGCCAGGGCCGGTTTGCGCGGCATTAAGTATTACCCCGACGGTTCCGTGGCCCAAATCGGCGATATCATCACCGCCCTCGACGGCAAACCCGTCAACCGCGGACGCGACCTTACCTACGCCCTCAGCGGTTATCGCATCGGCGATGTCATCGATGTCACCTACATGCGCGATAACAGAAGCTACAAAACCGAGGTCACCTTGCAACCTATCGAGGCTCGCTAAGGCAAGCCCGGAGGAAAAAAATGAATTTTTTTATCAGTTGATGTAAGAAACCGGACGCGTGCGGCGACAGCCTTGTAGAACCACACGGAAGTGCGGTTCACAATGCACGCGTTGGAGGTGACATGGACGCACCGGAAACCGCATGGGTGGCCGGATTAGCCGAGGAATACGGGCGCATGGTCCTGACCACGGCCCGCCGTATCCTGGGCGATCCAGCCGGTGCGGAGGATGCGCAGCAAACCGTCTTCCTGGAACTGCTGCGCATGAAGCCGGCGCAACGACAGGCTGTCCGAGAGTGGGCCGCCCTGTTGAGGGTCATGGCAACCCGGACCGCCTTGGATCAACTGCGCCGTCGCTCGCGACACCCCGCCGAAAGCGGTATCCCGGAACAGGTCACGGCCCCTCGAGAGGACGGCCCGGAATTTCGCCTCGCCCGCAAACAACGGGCGGATCGACTGCGTTCCATGCTGCGTCGCCTGTCACCCAAGGATGCCCGGATCTTTGCGCTTCGTTATTTCGAGGACCTGACCTATGACCAGATTGCCGAGGTTCTCCAAATCAGCGAATCTTCTGTCGGCGTCCGGCTCCATCGTGCCAGAAAAAAATTGGAGGTCCTGGCTTTGGCCCCGGAACCCAAATCGAAAGGGATTCTGAACGCCTGGCCGCGGCTGTTCCGGAAGAAGGAGGAAAGTCATGTCGAAGGATGAACTGGATCTTTTGATTGACGCCGTCCGTGCGGATGTGCCGGACGAGGCTCAAGCCTCCGGGGCTCAATTCCGGCTCCAACGCGTGCTCGCCAATCCCAAAAAGGAGAAGAAGAGCATGAGCACGATCCTACTGACGATGGCGGGCACCCGCGCCGCCCTGATTTCCCTGTCGGCCCTCATTACCATGGGCGCCGGTTTCTTTTTCGGTCTCAACCCCACCGGCGCCCCGCTGACCTTTGCCGCCGTTCTGGAGCAAATCCGCGATCTGGATACCTACAGCTCCACCATCGTGGTGGAAACCCACGGTGAAACCGCCGTCCAATTGGACATGGCCTTCCAGGAACCGGGCAAAATGCTGATGGGCGTGGGTGACGGGATCGACATCCTGATGGATTCGGAGAGCCGCCGCATGATGACCCTGCTGCACGACGGCAAAATGGCCATGATCATGGATATCCCCGAGGACGAAGACGGCAACGACGCAATGGACTTCGACGGCAAGTACGGCCGTTACATGATGATCGAACGCTTGAAGGACTATCAAGGCCAGGCCCGAGAAGTCCTGCCGACTACCGAGATCAACGGCCGCATGTGCACGGGCTTTGTTGTGGACCTGGAAGACGACATGGAGATGACGGTCTGGATAGACAACGAAACCCAGTTGCCCGTCCGCGCCGTTGCGGTCGGCAACGAAGACGGCCCCTCTGTGAAGGTAACCATCGACATGGACTACGACACGCCGCTGAAGGAAGGCATCTTCGACATGACCCCGCCGGAGGGCTACAACACCATGAATATCGACGCCCTGAAGAGCCTGGGCGACAGCATCGACATCGACTGGCAATAACCCGCAAAAACCTACAACAAAACGGGCCGGATCGTCATACCCGGCCCGTTTGATTTTACCCCGCCCCAGGCAATCGCTGCCTGAGAACGGAGAACCGTCTTCAAGGCACGTACCGGACGGGCTCTTTTCGGCCCGTCCGAACGAGGCTGACTCAGCACTGGGCGAGGCACCAAGTCCGCAGACCGGTGCAGGGGGTACCGAAAGCTTCCGAACATATAATGTACTCCTCGACGCAGTCGGCCGCGCATTGGGAGTAACCGGCGAAGGTCAACTGCAGGGTACCGGTGACGAGTACGCCGAGCATCGAGAGTGTGATCAATAGTTTACGTTTCATTTTCTTCTCCTTGGTTTCATTGATGGTAACTCGCTCCGGCTGTTATGGGGCGAGCAGATAGAAAACAGAGATTGAGGTCTCGACGTGATGCTAGATGATTTGCGAATTTAGGTCAAATATTTTTTTTCCAAAAGTGTGATAGCTTAAGCAGGACTGCCAAGGTCAGCCTCGGCGTGTTTAAACGGATTCCTGTATGCTTCACCCAGGTGGTCCGTCTCGATAAATCCGCCGGTTCGGCGGGAGTGTTATACCCTGGCCAGGCGTTCGTTGAAGAATTCTCGATACAGGCGGCACCTTGGAGAGACATCATTGCCGTGGAGGTTGACCAGGCCCATGCTGCTTAGTTTGAAAGCCGTTTCGGAATCCAATCTGACCGGCTCATCGCTGTTTACGATCTTATTCATGGCCAGGGCCAGGGTGTCGTGTTTTTCTAGGAAATTCAGCAGGCGCTTCAGGTGTGCGGCAAATAAACCTTCTTCGGTTACAGCCGTTTCCATGATGTCTTCCAGGTGTTTTCCGTGTCGGGCGATGTGATGCAGGATCAGTTGCGTCAGGTAGGGGTGCCCCCCGATCCATTGCGTTACGGTATGCACCTGGCTTTCCGTCCAATCCAAACTATAGCGTGCGGCCAGTTCAAGGATCTGCTCACCGGTGAACTCCGGCAGGGTGATCGGGTAACCCACGTTGAACGGGGATTGATTGATGTCCATGGGAATATAGATTTCCGTTTTATGTACCACCACCAATCGTATCTTCCGCCAAACATCGTTGGTCTTGGCCATCTCGTGCCATACCCTCAACAGACCCAGAAAGTCCCGGGCCAGGTCAGGGTAGTCGAAGAGGCGGTCCGTTTCATCCAAGGCCAGCACCAGCGAATCTAATTCCGGCAAAAGTACTTCTTCAAAATAGGCCGTGCAATTATCCTTTGCGCCGAAAATGTCGTCCCAGGTCTCTTCGATTCGTTTGACAGGGACATGAAGCTTGCGGCTGGTTACGGCGCAAAACCATCGCAGGAAGCGATCCAGGTCGTTGAGAACGCGTTCCTCCGCCAACTGAAAGTTCACCAGAACCGTTTTGTGGCCTCGCTCCTCGGCATAATGACGGATCCTCACCAGGAGGGACGTTTTTCCCATCTGCCAGGGCGCTTTGATGCGAATAAGCGCCCCGGGCCGGGTTATTTGACTGAAGCACTGTTCCTCTACGGGCTGCCTCATAATGTAGTAAGGCGCGTCAACATCCAGAACCTCACCCGGCAGCACCGCGGATTGTCCGACTTCCATTTTGATTTGCAGAAAAACCGGTTCGTCCAAAAAAGCGATGACTTCATCCATCGACTCGAAACGCCGCTGAAGCGTAGGTGTCAACAGGCGAGTCATCAATTCGATCAGGCCTTCGGGAATGTCGGGTTGCCGGGAACACCAGGCTCGAAAAACCTCGACGGGCTTTCCGGCGGTATTGCGGGGTTGGATGCCGGTCAGCAGTTTGAAAAGAACCAGGCCCAGGGAATAAATATCGGCTGCCTCGGTGACCTCCCGGCCGGCTCGTCGTTCAGGGGAAGCGTATTCGGGCGTCATGGGCGAGTAAGCGCCCAAATGGGTGAGGTCAACATCGTCTTTCAGGGAAGCGATTCCGAAATCCATCAGCTTGGCCCGCCCGTCGTTGTCGATCATGATATTGGAGGGTTTGATATCGCGATGCAGAACACCTTTGCGATGGGCGTAGGCGCAGGCCGAACAGACCTGGCGAAACAGGGCCAGGATTTGCCTCCGAGCCGGCTTTTGACTTTCACACCATCTATCGATGGTTTCTCCTTGAACATATTCCATGACAAGGTAGGGTCTGCCGTCGGGAGCCGTGCCGCCGTCCAACAGATGAGTGATATTGGGATGTTTGAGATCGGCCAATAACTGCCGCTCCCGTTTGAACCTGGCGATAACCTCGCCGGTTGCAAAATGGGGTTTGATCAACTTGACCGCGGCCGTCATTTGAAAAGCCGCATCGGCTCGTTCCGCCAACCAGACCTCGCCCATGCCGCCGGCGCCCAACTCTTTGACCAAACGCCAGGAACCTAATTTGAAGCCGACAAACGACCTGCTTTGCATAGGTTTCGGACGGCGAACCGTCGAATCCGACAAACCGGAGGTATCGGGGGCGCATGTTTCGGCTAATGCGCGTCGCGTCTCTTTCAGCAAGGTTTTGTTATCGCCGCATGCGTCTACCAACCAGGCATCTCGCTCATCTTCCGCCATTTCTTTGGCAGTGTTAAGAAGATCTTTCAGCTTGATCCAATCTTCCCGCCTCAATGATTTCTACCCCCAAGTCTGCTAATTACAAAATTATAGCAGAACCGTTTTTCCCTCTCTTTAAAACTTGTCGAGATCGACACAAATGCGCGAGATAAGTGTATGTAGAACGTAATGGGAATGTCAACTTGGGAATTTACAGCCGGTCAGAAGATTGGGACGTTTCACAACTTCAGTTCGAGACATGCAAAACTTTTTATTGCCTCATTTCGTAATACATCTGACCGCTCCATTCTGAAGAACGGAGCGGCCAAAAAATCTGACCGTCCCGTTCCGGCGTTTTCAGAGAGCAAAAAACATTTATGCCGGCCTACGCGCGACTTTCCGCCGGTTCGGTCTCTTTCTTCCTGCCGTTTACCGATGATCCGCTGAAATAAGAACCGTTTTCCCGGTCATTTACGTTATATAATGTAAGCGGGGGAATCATATTGAGAGGAAGGAATGCGTACGTCTTTGCTTGGATTGACAAGCGGACTGGTATTGCTGGCCGGGTTCCTAGGAGCCGCCCCGCAAACCGATCCGCCCGCCGATGAAACAGCGGCGGAGGAGAAACCCGCACGTGTGATGGTCA
The DNA here is from genome assembly GCA_030066195.1 of Acidobacteriota bacterium. Lineage (GTDB taxonomy): Bacteria > Acidobacteriota > Holophagae > Acanthopleuribacterales > Acanthopleuribacteraceae > JASJCB01. Next base: position 9,951 of record JASJCB010000179.1, on the reverse strand, counting down.
TCCCGCTCAGTGATGACGAGGATTATATGGTCGATCAGGTGCAGGCGGAATTCATCATCGCCGCCCTGGAGCGGGCTGAGAAGGAAAACTTCAGCCGAGTTATCCTGGAGATCGATACCTTCGGCGGTTATGTCTTCTCCGCTCGAGAGATGACCGAAAAGTTGCTGCGTTCCAAAGTGCCTACCACGGCCTTTGTGAAAACCAAAGCCATCTCCGCCGGCGCCTTCGTAGCCTGGGCTTGTGACGAGATCGTCATGCGTCCGCTGACCACCATGGGCGACGCCCAGGTGATTATGCAGACCGCTCAGGGCATCGAGGCCGCGCCCGAGAAATCCGTATCCGTCTATCGCGACGATTGGGAGAAGGCTTCCAGCACCAAGAACCGGCCCTTTGCCGTGGCGCGCGGGTTCTTCGATATCGACCGGGAAATCCTCCAGGTAGGCACGGAAACCGATTTTGAATTCACCACCCGCAAGGATTATGACCGCCTGCCCGAGGCCGAGCGCAAGCCCATTCTCAACGTGCTCTGCGAAAAGGGCGAGTTGCTGACCATGCATGCCAAGGAAGCGGAGGGATACGGTCTCGTCACCATTCACGAAGATATGGAAGCCTACCTGGCGACGCTGGGTTTCACCATGGATCAGGTCGTGGAAGTGGACATGGAAACCAACCAGACCATTCTGCGATACCTGGGCATGAATCCCTGGATCTTCCTGGTGCTGACCCTTATCGGGCTCAACGGGCTGTATATGGAACTCAAGGCGCCCGGTTTCGGTATTCCCGGCCTGACCGCCGTGGTCTGCTTTACCGTTGTCTTTGGCGCGCGTTACTTCCTGGGCACCGCCGATACCTTCGAAATGGCCCTGTTTGTGATCGGCCTGTTGCTCTGCCTGGTGGAGATCTTCATCCTACCCGGATTCGGCGTGGCGGGGATCTCCGGCCTGGTTTGCGTCTTCGGCGCCCTGGTGCTGGCCTCCCTGCCCGATTTCGGCGGTCTGCCCGAATACGACTGGCAATGGGAGATGGTCAGCGACGCGGCTACACCGGTGCTCGGCAGTTTTGTCCTGTCGATCGTCGTCTTCATCACAATCGTACCCCTGGTCATCAAGATTCCGGCCGCCAAGCGCAACCTGCTTCCCAACGAGATGACCGCGGACAAAGGTTTCATCATCGATACCGTCCCCGAGCACGACAACCTGATCGGCCGTCAAGGTATGGCCAGGGGTGATTTGCGGCCCACCGGTAAAATGGCGTTGGACGACGGTCGTTTGCTGGACGTGGTCAGTGACGGCGGGTTCATTGCGGACGGCGCCGAGGTGGAAATCTTTTCCGTTGACGGAAACCGCATCATCGTTCGGCAGCGCGCTGCCGGCGCCGTTTAAGGGGGCTGCTCTATGGGAATGACTTTAGCCAAGATCTTGCTTTACACAATCGGCGGCTTTGCCATGATCGTCGCCGACCTGTTGTTTATTCCGGGAGGATTTATCATTGCCATCGGTTCTGTCGTCATCTTGTACGCGGTTTACATCACCTACGGCGAGTTCGGGATCTGGTGGGCCCTGATTCACCTGGGCACCTGCCTGGCTCTGGTTCCCAAGTTGGTCACCACATCTCTCGGCCGGGTGGCCCTGCGCGAGGAAATGACCGCGGATCGCGGCTTTGTAGGGATCGATGAACACAATCACCTCATCGGCCGCCAAGGTCGGGCCCATACCGACCTGCGACCCTCCGGCATGCTGGCCATCGAGATAGACGGTCGTGAGGAACACCTGGATTGTATCGCCGAGGGCGGGTATATCACCAAGGGCGAACCCGTGGTGGTTACCGAGGAGCGCGGGCCCAGCCTGGTGGTGCGCCGCGCGTCCGAAGGTGTCGCTTGATTAACTACCGGTTCATGTTAAGATATGTCCGGTTTCACTTCACGTTGATGAAAACCCCCATACGGGTCTCCCCGGACCCGCATTTATGACTAGTGAGGATTGAACTATGAGTATTCTCGGTTTAGGCGCCGGTGGTTGGGCTGTAATCGTTTTTGCCCTGATCGTGACTTTCTACTTTCTGGGCGGCGCCCTGATGCTGTGGATTCAGTCCATTGTGTCCAGCGCCCACGTCAGTTTTATCAGTATTCTGTTAATGCCCGTGCGGAAGATCAACCGGGCCTTGATCGTCAACAACTACATCAATAGCCGCAAGGCCGGCCTCAATCTGGAAGTGAATGATCTGGAAACCCACTACCTGGCCAAGGGCAACGTCACCCGCGTGGTCCAGGCACTGATTGCGGCCAACAAGGCAAATATCGACCTGCCTTTCAACAAGGCCACGGCCATCGACCTGGCCGGTCGAGACATTCTCGACGCCATCAATACATCGGTCAACCCCAAGGTGATCGATGTACCCAAAACCGGCTCCGATCGGCGCACCATCGACGCGGTAGCCAAAGACGGCATCCAGTTGCGGGTTCGCGCCAGAATCACCGTGCGCACCTACCTGGCTCGTCTGATCGGCGGCGCCACCGAGGACACCGTCATCGCTCGAGTCGGTGAAGGTATCGTTTCCGCGATCGGTTCCGCTTCTTCTCACAAGGACGTGCTGGAGAACCCGGATATGATCTCGCGCACCGTGTTGGACAAACAGTTGGACGCCGGCACCGCGTTCGAGATTCTCTCCATCGATATCGCGGATGTAGACGTGGGCGAGAACATCGGCGCCAAGCTGCAAACCGATCAGGCCGAGGCCGACAAACGCGTTGCCCAGGCCCAGGCCGAAAAACGGCGCGCCATGGCCGTCGCTCAGGAGCAGGAAATGAAGGCCCGCGTTGTGGAAAACCGCGCCAAGGTGGTCCAGGCCGAGGCCGAAGTACCCCTGGCCATGGCCGACGCCTTCCGCAGCGGCAACCTGGGTATCATGGATTACGCCAACTACAGCAACATCCAGGCGGACACGCGCATGCGCGACAGTCTGGCCGGCGAACAAAAGCCCAAGCAAGACGATGAGCAGAAGAGTTAACCTATGGACGTGATCATTCGCCTGATCATACGCATCTTCGAGGAAATATTCAGTCAGGACACTGAGCGCCGCAAACGGGAACACCAACTGCGGATGCAACAGGCCCAGCAACGCCGGGAGCGGGCTCGCCAACAGGGCGATGAACCCCGGAGGGGCGGCATTCTGGACGAATTATTCCGCGAATTACAGGAATTGGAGGGGCCCCCGCCCCCTCCTCCCTCCCAACGTCAACAGCAACAGAAAACACCACCTCCACCGCCTCGGCAGCGGCCCCGCGAACCCCGTCCCGAAACCATGGAAGAGCATCTCAAACGCCTGGAAGCCCAGAGCGACCACATCGCCCGCGAGGTGGAACAGCACCTCGGGGTGGATCTGCATGATCGCAAAGAGGTGAGAAAACCGTTCAAGCTCCCGGGCAAGAATCCACTGCAACAAATGGTTTACGGGCAGGTTATCTTGGGTCCCTGTAAAGCAAGGCGTAAGCAAAAATCCTTTTTTTAGGGCCAGGGGCTTAGGAATCTCTTTTCTTATTCCGATAGTTAGCCCAAGAGCCTTCTCTTAATCTTATGCCGTGGGATTCCACGGCAACTGGTCCGTTATATGACAAAAAGGATGGATGATCCCCAAATCGATGAGGCGGCCCCCCAACCCTCATCACCTCATGAACCCGGCGTAGACCTGGACCGCCCGGTCAAGGGAATCCTTGAACTGGTAATGGCCAGGACGGGTTCCTGCTATGCCGTGATGACGGCCCACCTCAACGGGCAGTTGATGATCACCGCGCTCGCCCGTGAAGGCCGCGTCATCTTCCCCGAAAATACCTACCTGGATCAGTCCTCCCAGGTTCCCGTGAGCATGGTGCGAACCTGCTTTGAAAAGGACCGGGCCCTGACCCGACGCGACGGGTTTTCTCACGATCCCTATTTCGGCGAGAAATCACCGGCATCATTGTTATGTCGTCCCTTGTACAGCAGCGCAACCATTCGGGGCGTGCTCTACCTGGAGAGCTTGGAGGAGAACGCCTTCGGACCGCAAGTCCTGGAGGAACTGGACGCCTTCCTGGAAGACGCCGCCACCTCGCTGGAACACGCGCGTATGTACGCCGAGATGCGGCTGTTGAACCAGAGTCTTCAGCGAGAGATCGCCGAGCGCAAGAAGGTGGAAGAGGAGTTGATGCAGCACCGCGATCGGTTGGAGGAACTGGTCAAGGCGCGCACGACCGAATTGGAAAAAGCCCAGATAGAGTTGGTGCGCAAGGAGCGATTGGCCACCTTGGGTCAACTGATCGCCACGGTCAGCCACGAACTGCGCAATCCCTTGGGTACGGTTCGAGGCTCGGTCTTCATTATTTCGCAGCGCTTGCTCGGTAAGGACTTGGGCGTTGAACGCGCCTTGGATCGGGCCGAGCGCAATATCGTGCGTTGCGATCGCATCATCGAAGACCTGCTGGATTATACCCGCACGCAGGACCTGGAGTTCCAACCCATCCATTTAGATCGCTGGCTGGAAGGCGCGTTGGAAGAGTACCTGTTCCCGGTCGATGTCAAGGTGCAGGTCCGCCTGGGTGTCAACCTGGAATTGCCCATGGAGCCCGAACGCCTCCGGCGATGCCTGATCAATTTACTGAATAACGCCTGTGACGCCATGAAAACCAAAAAGGGCGAAGAGACCGAGCGAGAGAAACGCCTGGAAGTGGTCAGCCGGATCAAGGAAAACCGGGTGGAGATACGCGTCAGCGATTCCGGGGTAGGGATTCCAGCGGAGAATCTGGCCAAGATATTCGAACCTCTGTTCAGCACCAAGAGTTTCGGGGTCGGCCTGGGCTTACCGACGGTACAGCAAATTATGGAACAACATGGAGGCAGCCTGGAAATTGAAAGTGAGGTGGGGGTAGGCACCACGGCGATTCTGTGGCTTCCCAAACCCAAGCCCCAAGAGGTAACAGCCGGATGAACACACACAGAGGCAGTGAGGCCGCGGAGCAATCATGATCGAGGGAAGTGGAAAAACGTTGGCATCGATGGAAAGCGAATCCGATGGGGTGAGGCGTGTCCTCATCGTTGACGACGACCTGGATTTCGCCGAAACCATTGCCGACATTTTGGAGCCCATGGGGTATGAGGTCGCGCTCGCCCACTCCTCCGCCGAAGCCTGTGAAGCAGCCAAGGATTTCCCGGCCGCTGTAGCCTTGTTGGACATTCGCCTGGGCAGCACCGAAAGCGGTATCCAACTGATCGGAAAGCTGAAGGATATTCGGCCCAAGGTCATGTGCATCATGATGACGGGTTTCGCCGCCCTGGAAACCGCGATTCAGGCATTGAAGGACGGCGCCTACGACTATCTTCGCAAGCCCGTCAGTCCCGCGGACCTGTTCGCAACCCTGGGTCGCTGTTTCGGCACGGTGGAACTGGTAGAAGCCAAACACCAGGCAGATGAAGCCTTGCAGGTCCGCAACCAGGAGTTGGATACGCTGAACCGGCGTATGCGCGAGGTGGTCAAATCGGCCCAGCGCCTTACTGCCTGTCAAACCCTGGACGAGTTGGGTCCGCTGATGCTCAAGGAGTTCGCCGAGGCCATGGATGCGCGCGGCGGCAGTCTGTTTCTGGTGGAGGAAAACCATCTGCAACGCATGCACTTCCAAGGCCAGGACTATGTGCCGGAACGATTGGACTTTCCACTGCAGGAGAACAGTATCTTCTGGTACGCCTTCCGCGATTGTGAAGCCCTTCTGATTACCGACCTGAACCAGAATCCCAAGTACGCGCGCAGCGGCTGGAAGGGATACGAGGACAATTCCATCCTGGTCTTCCCCATCTTGGACCACGAGCAACGCATTTGCGCCCTGCTCTCCATGCACGACAAGAAAACGCCGCCCTTCACCGAGCAGGACAAGGAGTTGGGCAAGATCCTGGCTTCATTATGCGCCGAGCTTTTACGCAGCATGCAGGCCACGGAAGCGCTGGTGGAAGAGGAGCGCCGTTTCCGCGAGATGGCCGACCTGTTGCCCGCCATTGTTTACGAGATCGGTCTCGATCGCGAGTTTTCCTTCATCAATGAGCAGGCTGTTGCCATTACCGGATACTCTCGGGAAGAGTTGAACAACGGCTTCCAGGCCATCGATCTGTTCTGCGAAGAAGACCGACCCAGGCTGCGAGAGAATATGGTGCGTCTGTTGGAAGGCGAGGAACTGGGCAACAACGACTACACCCTGCAGTGCAAAAACGGAGACACCATCCAGGTACTAGCCCGTTCGGCGCCGGTCTTTCGCGGCGGTAAGGTAGTCGGCATTCGCGGTTTTATCTTCGATATTTCAGATCGCATCCACGCCGAACGGCACCGCGCCCAGTTGGCCATGGCGGTGGATCAGGCCGCGGAGGTCATTCTGATCCTTGACGGCGAGGAACGCATCCAATACATCAATCCCGTCTACCATTTCCTGACCGGCATCAAGCCGTCGGAACGCCTGGGTATGAAAATCCGCGACATCCTTTCGGAGGACCACAACGAGGACTTCTTCGAATCGGTCTGGGACACCCTGCACGAGGGCAACATCTGGGCGGGACGCTTGGACACCAGGCGCGAGAACGGCAGCACTTATGAATCGGAAGCCACCATTTCGCCTCTTCGCAACGACCAGGGCGAAATTGTCAACTATGTGGCCATCCTGCGGGATATCAGTCACGAAACCACCCTGGAAAAACGCTTGCGTCAGGCCGAAAAGTTGGAGGCCATCGGCACCCTGGCCGGCGGCATTGCCCACGACTTCAACAACATCTTGTCGCCGATCATCGGCTTCACCGAAATCGTGCGCGAGGATCTTCCCATACAGGGCGAGTCACGCCGCAATCTGGACAAGGTCCTGAACGCTTGTTACATGGCGCGCGAACTGGTGCGTCGCATTCTTACCTTCTCGCGTCAGGCCGAGGCTGAGCGCAAACCGGTGGAAGTGAAACAGGTATTGAAGGAGGCCCTCAAGTTATTGCGGCCGTCCATCCCGTCCACGATCGCCATCCGTACCGATTTCGACAACGCCTCGGGTTCGGTCTACGCCGATCCCACCCAGATCCATCAGGTCATCATGAACTTGTGCACCAACGCCTACCAGGCTATGCAGGACAAGGCGGGCACCCTCACCATCCGGCTGCTCAACCAGTTCCCCTCCGAGGAAGTGCTGGCGGAGCACCCCAAGCTGCAACCAGGCCGCGATCACATCGTGCTGGTGGTCCAGGATACCGGCATGGGTATGACCAAAAACACGCTGGACCGAATCTTCGACCCCTTTTTCTCCACCAAGGAGATGGGTAAGGGCACCGGGCTGGGACTGGCCACGGTCCACGGCATCGTCATGGAAATGGGCGGCGAAATCACCGTACAAAGCGAGGTGGAACGCGGCACCACGATTACGGTCTACATGCCGCGCTACGATATCGACGAGAAGCGTAAAGAACGCAAGGCCGAAACCACGCCGATAGGCAGCCGCGAGCGCATTCTATTCGTGGACGACGAGGAAATGATTCTGCAACTGGGTGAGAAGATGCTGTCGCGCCTGGGCTATCAGGTCGAGGTGTGCACCGGCAGCAAGGCGGGTTTGGACCGATTCGGTGAAAGCCCCCAGGACTTCGACCTGGTCATTACCGACCAGACCATGCCGGGTATGACCGGCCAGGACCTGGCCGCGCGCCTGAAGACTATTCGACCGGACATTCCGATTATTTTGATTACGGGTTTCAGTTCGGTTCTGGACATGGATCACCTGGGCGAGTTGGGTATTTCCAAAATCGTACACAAGCCCTTCACGCGAAACGATATCGGCAACGCCATTCAAACCGTGCTGCACGGCTCCAAGAACTGATACCTGTTGAAAACACCGCCCGGACGATAGCGCCCTGCAGCACCGGGCGAGATTCCGGGCATCGGTTCAAAGCGAATAGGATTCACCGGGGGTCAATTCGATAATTTCTACCCAAACCCAGCAACCGTTCGAGGGGAAGGATCGGGTGGGGCGGAAGGCATTCCGTGGATCTGAGCTCAATTTGGCGCCGGCATGCTGGTCAAGAGCAGCTCTGTCATTCAGCTCTCGGGGGGCGGCGATTGGGAAACCGGCTCGATGAATCGCGTGGCGCCGTGATTGCTTCGAACGCCGCCGGGAGCGGTTTGCCGCGGCTTGACCCATATTCGATGTCGGCCCGACCCCGTATTTGCCGCCTGTTCGCCTTCGGCTTTAGCTTCCTCGGGTTGTTCGACTTGCGCCGGTTGCGGCGCCGCTTCCTTTTTGGTGGGTCGGAAGGTATAGCCGTAGCGGCGCATCTCGTCGCGCAAGGCGGGGTTGGGCGTTCCGTGCATGGCGGCGCGCAGTAACTTGGCCAGGTAGCCGTGCAACCTGTCTACCTCGGCTCTTTGCACATCCAGGTCGTCGCGAGCATCCATCACCAGGGCCTTGGCCTTGTCGAGCCGTTCGGCCGCATCATCTGCCTCGGCAACATATTCTGTCAGTTGGGTCAGTGAGGGGCTGGTAACCAGTTCCGGGTGTTCGGCGCTCTGGTTGCGCAGGTGATACGCCATACGCGCCCCGGCCTGCAGCCAGTCACTGTAGCGCGTGAAGCCGGGCATGCCTTTGATCGGAAGTTCCATCAAGGCGAGTGTTTCCAAACCGATGCGTCCCATCCGATATTGAAAGCGCAGGTCCTTCCACAGGTGTCGTATACAGGCGCGCAAGGTATCGATCGCCTTGGCGTGCCTCTCCACGATCCCGGCCAGGTCGGCCCTGGCGTCGTAGTAAACCCTCAGTGCGGACTTGAAGTCCTGCCGGACACCGGCTAACTGGTCGGCAACCGCCGGCGGGAGGTAACCCTTCCCGGCGCGCAGATCGTTCCGCCCGGCCAGGGCGGCATTGGCGATGAAGACAGATCGATTCCGATCACTCTGCAAATACATGATACGCGGCACAGGGAGCCTCCTCAGGCAAAATCTGCCTTGCAAACGGTGCGCAAGTGAAAGCTGCTGAATGGTAAGCATGATTGATGCCAGTGTCAATCAAATAAAACTCACGCATGAGGCCATTGCCGCGGTATAAAAATCGGTCTGCCGAATAAACAAATGCTTAGCAATGGTTTACAATACACGTCAAGTGTGAAAAATCCCCCTGAGAACACGCGTTAAAGTAGTACTCAACAAAAATCACGGGTTCATACCGGACCGGCTACTCAATTCTGAAAACCTGGACGAGGTTATAACTGCCTTGAAAGTCATTTTTGATATCAGAGAGAGATACATGCAGTTGCTTGAAGTTGTCCTCGAACTACAAGTAAGCCTCATAACAGGTGATTTAGACATTTTCATTTTCAAAATTGAGTACATGACCAACTCTGTACAAGCTTTTAAAACGTCTATCGTGTCTATAACACCGCATCGACAAATCATTTTTCCCAGAAACAAGAGTAGAGAGGGTCATGAAGTAGCGTGAACAGGCCCGGGCATGGATTGCGTCAAGAAGGAACCAAAGACAATCAAGTTCTGAAAGAGTTTGCTTACCGGCACGGCCCGGGTCTGTTCGCGCCCGGACAGGTAGGTTCGAGGAACAAGTCATAACCTAAAGACCGAAGGCATTGCCGCACAAAAATACAAACTGCCTTTTAAGCCGGGAGCTACCCTTCGGTCAACGTACAAATGTCGCGTTTTTTTCGGGTGCCTCCGTCGCGAACAAAACCCACCTTGCTTATAAGCAGGGTCATCATTCAGGCCGGCTGTCGGTTCCATACCCGGGTTGAGCCAGGTGGGCCTTGTTCACGCTACTTTTCGTTACATGGTAGCGTGAACAGGGCCGGGTATGGATTGCCCCAAGAAGGAACCAAAGCCGATGAAGTTCTGCAAAAGCTTGCTTACCGGCACGGCCCGGTTCTGTTCGCGCCGGACAAACAATCCCCGAGGAACAAGTCATTACCAAAA
>JASJCB010000178.1 GCA_030066195.1 Acidobacteriota bacterium | reverse complement strand
TGACCCCATATGTTCGGCGAAACGTCCAAATTATTGGTCCCGTTCTCGACACTTGATCGAGAATCCGCCCCTTGTCGGCCTGGACATACCACATGTGAAGACCTTCCAAATACCAGTTACGCGTGACAGGTAGTGGTAAAAAGCTGAATTTATTTGGATTGTGAACTGCAGAAGCCCGTAGTGGATTAATGAGCCGCCTTCGGGGCGTAATGATATGATGGATTGAATCAAGCGGTGATCCGTTCATCATTTACCCCGTAGGGCGTTGTGTACGACAAGCCCCAGGTTGGACGCGATGACACCGTCATCGCGGCCTACCTGGGGTAACGGGGTCAATTTCATCCCTACCCCGAAGGGGGTTGTGTACGTGATTGCTATGGGATGAATCGAAGGGCGTAATTTCAATTCCAAGAATATTGTTTTTTGCCGTACTGTACACAACGCCCTTCGGGGTAGACCGGAAAATAATGAACCCGTCAACCCCAGGTAGGCAGCCAAGACGGTGTCTTGTCCGCCAACCTGGGGCTGATAATACGTAAACCCTTCGGGTTAGGAAAACTGCCGCAATGATTTTGGTCCCAATGACCCCATATGTTCGGCGAAACGTCCAAATTATTGGTCCCGTTCTCGACACTTGATCGAGAATCCGCCCCTTGTCGGCCTGGACATACCACATGTGAAGACCTTCCAAATACCAGATCCCGTATTCCATGATTTCGCCGGGGATGGTTTTTTCGGTATCCGCTTCGATGCTAGGGAATGGGTGGTCGGTGCACATCCGCCTTCCAGAGGTCGTGCTCCCACATCATGGCCGGATGGGCCAGGATCAATTGACCGTTGTCCAGAAAGGCAAAGAAGTACAGCGTGACGTGGTTGGGGTCCGCCTCGGCGAATTCGGGGCCGGTGCCGTAGAACCCGGTGATCGAGGTGACCGCGCCGCTCGCGAGGTCGATCCGGTGCAGGTACCCCGCGCTCATCAGGTAAAGATCGCCGTTGTGAATCTTGGCATCGGTCAGCACGGGTCCGGGCGCGTTGTGCTTCTCATCGGGGCTGAATTCGAGCACGTTGCGGACGAGCGGGTTGATCATCGGGCTTTCGACTTGAAACTGACCGACCTGGTTGAAGCTGCCGTCAAAGCGCGTCACCACCGCGAGATACTTGTGGATCGCCAGCCACGAGCCGTCGGTATGCAGCCAAAAAGTATCGTTGATGCCGGGCACGACAGGTGCGAGCTCCTCGGTAAACGGCAGGAGCTTGCCCACATGTTTGCCCAGGCCTCCGTCCCAGGTGTAGACCGTGGCCAGGTGCCCGTCGTTTGGTGCGGCAGGAATCACGACATGCTCTTTGGAGAAGGCGAAGACATTGGCGGTTGGATGGGAAAAAAAGACGTTGAAGGAGCGTAGCGGAAAGCTCCGGCGATAGATGCCGTCCGTAAACAGGCGCACTCGTCGCAGCCCGCTGTCAATCCCCCATAATTGGTTCCCGGCCACGGCCATGGCCGCTACGCCGAAGTTGCCGAATTCACCGGGATGGCCGCCCTTGCCGCCGATCTTCCTCACCAGGCGGCCCTCGGCCGTGATCTCGACGATCTCGGTCTCCCTGAGGCTGCGCAGGAATAGGTGACGGCCGTTGCTTTCGATCTGGTTGATCGATTTGAAAAAGAAGGCCTCGCGCCCTTTTTGTAAATCCAAGGGTTGCAGAGGAACGCGCCGGCTCTCCCCGGCGAGGAGGAGCGTGCCGAAGAAAAAGGCGGCAATACAGAATCTCAACATGGTTTCTTCTCCCTGATCGTTGCCGGTTTGGGATCCTCTCGACAGCAGTGGGGGACCCGCATGGTGTTGCGATGAGAAGCACCCGCACACGGTCGTGTGCGGGGCTCAGGCCGGCTCATCCGACGCGTCGAGCGTGGATAGGCCGGGTCTTGTCAGTCTACTGCAAGGGGTTTGTCGTCAATCCAGATCGGCCGGGGACATTGACCATAGTTGAAAGAGACCAGGTTCCCGGAGGCATCGTAGCCCTCACACTGGTAAAAATTAGGCCCTGCAGTACAAAGGACATGATGGGCGTTGACAAAGCAATAGGCTGAACAGTTGGCCGGGCTCGCACTGCAGCTGCCGGCGATCAACTGGAACGTGCTCGCGGCTAATGCCGCCAATGTCAGCAGCAGGATCAGACTGTAATTCTTAGCAAATTTCATCACTATTCTCCTTTTCTTCATTTTGAGCTTCGAATGGATCGGCAGGCTTTTTTCTCCTACCAACCCGGCTATTCAGCTTGGGAGCCGGGACTTTTCTGCCTGCTTCCGAAGCCCGCTCCGAAACGAAGCGTTACTCGGGAGACAAGGCCGCATTTCCAGTCCTAAGCTGATTACCGTAGCTGTCGGGAATGAAATCTAGCAGCTCCCCGGTTCCCGGCGAGGACAAAAAGCCACCTCAGACCGGACATGGCCGTTTTGCGGGAACTAACCGTCCGATTTAGGGGGCATGGTTCTCAGGTCGCCGCCTTCCCGGGCAAGTGGGACCACAAGCCGGCTTTATTAAGTGTTGCCCTTGGGATAACATCAATGATTTTTTTCCGATGAAGGGACACGTGCTTTGAACCAAAATCCCCTCGTGATCGATGCTGACAATGGAAACCCAACTCCCATAGAATGACGGGGGGAGTTTTCAAATGACACCAAAATCAATCGTTGAAACATGGGTCGAGAGATTCAACCGCGGCGATGCCGAATCGATCGCGGAGCTCTACGCCGAAGAGGCCGTCAACCATCAGGTCGCCAATGACCCCGTCGTAGGCAGGCCGGCCATCGAGTCCATGTTCGCGAGCGAGTTCGCTCAGGCGGAAATGACCTGTATCGTTGAAAATATTTTCGTGGACGGCGAATGGGCGATCCTCGAATGGAAAGACCCCCTTGGTTTGAGAGGCTGCGGCTTTTTCCACGTGTCGGCGGACAAAATTATTTTTCAACGGGGTTATTGGGATAAATCCTTTCTAAGAATGCACAATCTGCCCATTCCAAGCGAGTAAGAAAAAAACGGCTGCCGAGCATCCATCCGCGGCCGACCTGCCCTGCCGGCGCTCAGGAGAGTACCCCAAGGGCTCCTGATTTTTCGCCCCCGTTAGATATTGCCCCGCTGCCACCCGGATGGGGTAGACTTGAGAAGGCTTCAAACAGGTAGCCTACGTAAACAATAAAGGCGACCTGAATTTGAAGGAGACGATCTTGAAGCAAGGTGAAAGAGAACGCTATCGCATCGGCGAGTTGATACTCGATGTACCGGCGGCCTCGTTGCAACTGGGAAAAGAACCCGTTGAGATCTCCGGGCTGACCTTCGATTTACTGGTCTTCCTGGTGCGCCGGGCGCCGGATGTGGTCACCCACGATTGTTTACTGGAGCACATATGGGCGGGGGCCCACGTCGGCGAGGAGACGCTCAAACAGCGCGTTCGGCTTCTGCGGAAAACCCTGGGTGAAGACAGCAAAAACCCCACTTATATCCGCACCGTGCGCGGCAAGGGCTACCAGTTGATCGCCCCGGTAACGCCTCTGATCGAAGAAAAGCCGGGGCGGCGCGCCGCCTTGCTCTCCCCACGTCTTATTCTGCCGGTTCTGATTCCGTTACTCATGCTAACCTGGTGGGGCTTCAAGTACGCCGCTTCGGAAAGTAAAGCAGCGCCGACTACGCTCGTTCGTGATTCTCTCAGCGCCGAGGAACTGTATGAACGAGGCAGCGAGTACTATCATCGTTATCTGCCGGAAGACAATCAAAAGGCCATCGGGCTCTTGCAACAGGCGATTACCGCAAGAGACGATTATTACCAGGCTCACGCCTTGCTCAGTCGCGCCTACAGCCAACAACCCAAGCTGGGCAACGGTTATTGGGGAGAAGAAGCCCGGGCTGCCGCGGAGCGCGCCGTTGAATTGGCGCCGAATCGAGTCGAAGGCTATCTGGCGCTGGGCATCTACCACGACGTGGCCGGTATGCCCGGCAAAGGGATTCAGGCCTACCAAAAAGCCCTTACCCTGGACGAAGATAACGGCATCGCCTGGAGCAACTCTGCCTATAATTTTCTCCTGATGGGCAGGCTGGACGAGGCGCTTGTTCGGAACATCAAGGGCATGGAACTGAACCCGGAAGGCCAATTCGGTATGGTACAAATGGCCGAAATTCTGCGCCTGCTCGGCCTGGCGGACAAGGCCGAAACATGGTTCGTCAAGGCCAAGACCCTGCAACCCGACAACGTGTTCAATTTAACCGGCTACGCCAGGTTTCTTCTTCTGGAAGGCCGAACCGCCGAGGCCTTGGACCAGTTGGGAGACAAACATGGAACGGCCTGGGGAAGCCCGCCGGTCGCCGACAGCCGGGGCGATATCTTTTTCTTCACGGGTGAGTTGGAAAAGGCCGAGCAAAGTTACCGTCAATCCTGGCAGGAAGAGAAACTATACGGAGGCTTCAGGCTGGTGCTGGTGCTGAAAAAGCTGGGCCGCGCCGAAGGGGATGCCTTGTCGGCGAAGATCGAATCGAGGCTCCGAAAGGCGATCACGGGGGGTTACGAATACGCGGATTTCCGGCTCTATCTGGCCATGTTGGTCCTGGCCGATAAGCGCGAGCTGGAGGCCCTGACCTGGCTGGAGGCGGCCGGAGCGGCGGGTTGGACCGACGCGCCTTGGCTACTGGCCGATCCCGCCCTTCAACCCCTTCAAGAACATACCCGCTTCAAGGAATTGATCGCCGGCATCCAAGATCGGGTGACCGCCAGGCGGAACAAGGTCCTCGATGAGAACCGGGTTCCTTGAACCGCCTTGTGCCGGGACTATGGGATCAGGGAAGGAACGATGATTTCGGCGATAATTTTATCGGCCTGCAATTGCTTGATAGAGTTGTAGTTACTCATTACGGTCACGACAACCGCGTCCAAATCGGGCATCACCCAGATTCGCTGGCCGCCATTGCCGGCCGCCGAGACAACCCCGATATCCCGGCCCTTTGCGCGTACCGAATGACAGTACCAGCCCAGACCGTACTCTTTTTTCCAGAGTTCTCCCTTGAAACGAGGTTTCGTCATCTTTTCGATCCAGCTTTGGGAGACCAGGCGTCGGCCTCGCCACATCCCTTTATCCAGCAACAACTTGCCGATCAACGCCAGGTCTCGGGTTGTCATCTCGATACCGCCGGCCCCATAAGGCTTGCCGTCCGGGGCACGGAACCATCGGTACTCGGAAATGCCCAACGGGGCAAACAGGTTGGTTTCTGCAAAGGTATCGGTCGCCCCCGCGGCTTGCGCCACCATTTCGCTTACCAGCAGGTAGTTGGCGGATGCATAAACCAACCTGGAGCCGGGTCGAAAGGCCATGGGTACCTTGCCCAATACATGCCCGGCCCAATCGGTTCGATTGGACTGGTAGAAGTCCTCGCTACCGGGTGAATCGTTTCGGTTATCGAAGGCGTGTAAACCGGAACTCATGCCCAACAGGTGGACCAGGGTGATCTCATCCTTGGCAGGTTGCCAATCCCTCTGCTTTCGGTATTGAGGAAAAGAATCATAGAGGCGGCTGTCTAACGCCAGCAATCCCCGATCCACGGCAATACCCGCGATCAGGGCCGTGATGCTCTTGCCCACCGAGCGGGTGTTGTGAGGACGCCAGGCCGTGAAGTCGCCGAAATAGGCTTCGGCAATGAGCGCGTCCCCGCGGACCACCGCCACGCCGTCCAATTTCTCCCAGACCCCGTCATTAACCTCGGCTACGAGGCGACGAAAGGGCGCCGGGTCCAAGCCGGCAGACTCATAATTGGAAATTTTCAGGCCGAACGCCCGTTCCGGCGCCTCGATTCCCAGATCAGCCAGGGCGCGGCGGGAGCGCCAAAAACCGGAGCGCGGGAATAACTCCTGCTGTTTTTTAAAGGTGGTGAGCGGCGCCTCCACACGCCCGAACTTCAAACGAAGACTTAGAAAAGCATCAGCAGCATCGGCATCTTTATACCTGATCGTACCCCTTTCGGCATGACGTAGCTGTTCCTCCACATTGCCTGATTTTTTATGGACATGCCCTATCTGTCGCCAAATGTAGCGGCTGGGCTCGATTTGGAAGGCTTTTTCATAGGCAGCGACCGCTGCCTCATATTCACCGCGGTTCAGGTGGGACTCGGCCAGGCTGTCGTAGGGATTGGCTTTGTGGGGAAAGAGGGCAACATTAAGCTGGAAAACCGCCAAAGCCTGATCGAGCTTTCCCTCGCGCATGTAGCGATATCCGAGGTTGTTGATCACCCCCTCGTCACCGGGTTGCGGGCCGGCAGGTTGCCGCTTGCGAAACCAGGTTACAAGGTCAGGTTTTTCCGGCCGGGCAAGCACCTCTCGTAGGTTTACGGCCAGATCCGGATCACCGGAAAAAAGAAAAAGAAGTGTTAAAAGAGTCAAGGAGTCCTCCCGGAACAATTTGTTGTTGCGGAAGATAGGTTTTGGAAGAACTCCGCGCCTGAAGTCCGGGTGAAAAAAGGTGAAAGCCAGGTGAAGGTTGCTTCTGCGCCTGAGTTCACTCAGTTTGCATCCACGTAGACGGACCAGCCCCCGCGGGTCCGTTTTGGTTTTGCCCCTCCAAACGTCGTTGATGGATGATGCGATTGATACCACTTCAGCTGTTAGCGGTAAAGGCAGGCTCCGGCGCTATTTTTTTTCGAATTGAGTGCCCTTGCTTGTTCGGCCCAATCTGTCGATGCCGAACATGGGTTCGGTCTTGACGTCCTTCAAGATACTCTCGGCCAGCATTTCGCCTACCGCCGGCGCCAGTTTGAACCCGTGCCCCGAGCCTCCGCCCGCAAGCCAAACATTGGCGGCCTTGGAATGACGATCCAGGATCAAGTGACCGTCCGGGCTGTTTTCATACTGACAGACCCTCGATTCCAGGAGCGGGGCATCGGCGAGGCCGGGAAAGCGTCGGGAAATAAAGCGACGGGCCTCGGCCAGGAGGGTTGGCGTCAGTTGTCGTTCGGCCGTGGACGGATCGATGGGTGCGCCCCGGGTATCGTCGGCAAATTTGAAACCACGACCATGGATATCCGGGAAACCGTAGTAGATTTTTCGGCCGAAGTCGATCCAAATCGGCAAGGCGCCGGGTAGCCAGGTTTGCCGGCCCGCCGAGGTACCGAAGTAATAGACCTCTTGCCGGGTGGGTCGAACGGCCTCGCCGATGACATCGGGGAACAGGCTGCCCAGCCAGGGCCCGCAGGCAAACAGATAGTGATCGGCCGTCAGTCGGCTGCCGTCGCCCAAATCGAGCGACTGCATACTGTTATTCTCGATTTTTCCGGGTCGGACGTGTGCCTGGCGCCAATCGCCGCCCTCGCTGACAAAGCGGTCGCGAACCACGGCGCATGCCTCGCGGGCCATGAGCGCGCCCGCTCTTTTCTCCAGGTAGATGTTGACTACTCCTGAGAAATCGATTTGGGGCCAGCGTTTCGCCGCCTCCGCCACGCCGGGGTTTTCAACCGGGAATCCCAGGTCGGCAAGAATGGGCAGCGCGGCACGGACATAACTGTCGTCCTTGCCCATCATCCACAGGGCGCCGGTTTCTTCGTAGATTTTGCGGCCGGTGTCTCGGGCCAAAGCTTCCCATAATTCGTAGGCGCGCAAGACCATCTCGCTGTATATGCGGTCGGGACCGTAGACAGCACGAATGGCGCGTCCCTCGCCGCCGGAACTGGCTCGGGAATTACCGGGTCCCCAGGCATCCAGCAGGGTAACCCGCGCACCGCGCCGCAACAGGTGCAACGCCGACCAACCGCCGAATGCGCCGGCGCCGATCACCGCCACGTGGGGCTTGGTATCGCTTTGAATGCCGGGTGTCGCCGGCAATGCGGCCGCCGCGGCCATACCACCCAGAAATGTCCTCCGGGAAAAACCGAATCCGTTGCTCATGATGCTGCCTCCTGCCGTGATTATAAAGGACCCGCCGGAAAAGAAGAAACCGCCCCATCAGCCCCCGATTCTCCAGTTTTAACAGTTGGTGATGTTCCGGTACCATTAAAACATCGATTTTTGCGGTTGTGGCTCCCCGTCCCAATGTCAACATGCTAAATGACTCATCTAATTGAGGTTTATTGTGGGGTGCCGCCGGTTTATCCCGCCGTTAGGACAGCCCCCGGAGTAAGTTACGAGCCCAAAGGTTGCAACGCAAACTTAAAACTTGCGTTAAAATAACCGAAGCGTACTGATAGCTCGGCTCATGTTTGAAACCGGGCACCGGCGCCGGAACCGGGGCGTCTGCTCATGACAAGGGGGCTTCTTTGCTGTTTTTTTCAGGCAACAAGCGGTCATACGGACTGCTCTTCTTCGCAATCTGGATCATGTCGGTAACCCTGGGGTGCGGCCCCAAAAGCACAGAACAACCGGTTACAGCGGCGGTGGCGGAGCCGCTTGAAGAACCGCCCGTCATCCTGGCAAACACCGGGGATGCGTCGGTAGAGGCTCCTAAACCCAAGTCTGTCCCGAAAGAGGCGCCCGTCGAAACGATCGAGGATTCGCCCGGTGATGTCGCCGAAACCGCGAGACCCAAGCACTTCCATCCTCCGAAACCCGACCCGCGCCAACTTTTGGAAGTTTCGCTGGAATCACTGCAAGCCGCCACAGAGGAATGGAAACAGGGTCGCATAGAGGACGCCATCAGCAACCTGGACCAGGCTTACGACCTGCTGATCGACATCGACGATGATGCAGAAGACATGGACATCCTTCAGGAAAAAGAAGACCTGCGTTACCTGATCGCCAAGCGTATCGTCGAGGTCTACGCCTCGCGCCGCACTGTTGCCGGTGATGTCAGCAAATCCATCCCCATCGTCATGAACGACCACGTGAAGCGCGAGATCAAGAGCTTCCAGGGCAGGGAACGCAATTTCTTCCTGTCCTCCTACAAGCGCTCCGGCGCCTATCGCGACATGATTCTGGAAGAATTACGCAAGGAAGGGCTGCCCGAACAACTGGCCTGGCTGCCGTTGATCGAATCCGGGTTCAAGAGCAGGGCCCTGTCCCGCGCCCGCGCTTTGGGACTGTGGCAGTTCATTCCCTCCACGGGTTACCGCTACGGCCTGTCGCGCAACCAATACGTGGACGAGCGCATGGACCCCGAGAAGGCAACCGGCGCCGCCATCAAATACCTCATCGATCTCCACCATCTCTTCGGCGATTGGATGAGCGCCCTGGCCGGTTACAACTGCGGCGAGGGCCGTGTGTTGCGCGCCATCAAACGACAGAACATCGCCTACCTGGACGACTTCTGGGATCTCTACGACCAACTTCCCCGCGAAACCGCCCGTTACGTTCCCCGCTTCCTGGCCACGCTCGCCATTTTGGAAGATCCCGAGAAATACGGTTTCGAACTGCCCGAACTGGACCCGCCGCGGGACTTCGAACGACTGGAGGTCACCAAGTCGGTAAGGTTGGAAGACCTGGACAAACTGGCCGGCTTGAAAAAGGGCAGCTTTAAAGCGTTGAACCCTGAATTGCGCTACGGGGTAACCCCCGAAAAGGCCTACAGTCTGCGCGTCCCCTCCGGCGTCTTCGATACAGTTACGGCCGGTGTCGACAAGCTGCAGCGCTACCAACTTCCCAAGGACGCCTACGTGACCCACCGGGTGCGGCGCGGCGAGACCTTATCGGTGATCGCCAAACGCTATAACTCCTCGGTCAGTTCCATCGTCCGGGCCAACCGCTTGCGCAGCCAACATCGCATCGCCCAGGGTCAGCGATTGAAGATTCCGCGAAAGGGCGCCAAAATGGTTGCGGTTGCTTCCAATAAGCCGACAAGCGCTACCAAAAAGAGCAACAGCGTCACCATCCACCGCGTCAAGCGCGGTGACAGCTTATGGCGCCTGGCCAAGAAATACAATACCACCGTCAACGAGATCAAGTCGCTGAACAACCTGCGCGGCAACACGCTGAGCTTGGGCCAAAAGCTGAAGATCAAACAAGCCTCCGCGGTTTCTAAAACACACACGGTAAAACGCGGCGATACCTTGGGCAAGATCGCGGCCCAATACCGGGTAGCGCTGAACGATCTGTTACGCGTCAACAATATGAACCGACGCGACAAGATCTACCCCAACCAGAAGTTGGTGGTGCCTCAATAACCAACCCCTGGTGACGGTCAATTCTCCCCTTTTTGACACCGGGTGCAAAATAGACAATTGTATCTTTTCCTGGATAGCTTGCTGCTTGCTCAGACCAACCGCCGGCAGTCAGGGTTGTTTTGGACTGGCGATCTCATTCTTGCTATGTCTTGATTTACCTCTTGACATGTCGCGCATGGTTCCATAGGCTCAGGACCAGTCTTCGATTTATAAAAGCGAGTTCCGTTTCTTGATTGAGGAAACAAAACGAAACGATTGTAATTGAGGCTTTGCCATGTTTCTGACATTATTCATTTTCATCTGCCTTCAGAAACCTGACGACGTAGATCCCAGGTCTTTACAAAACCCGGAAGAGATCTATGCCGCTTTTTGCGACCTGGACCGCATCAATCGGAAAGAGGAAGACAAAAGTGAAAAATTCAAGCGCGTCCAGTTAATGAGTCAGATGGCAGCGCAAATGAAAATCAAGCTCATTGAACTGTATCGGGCCGGTGAGTTCGAGGGGCATCGCGCGTCATTCCTGTTGAGGGAAGCCTATTTCCAAATGGCTGAGCAATTGAAATATCTTGGAGAGTACGAAGCAGCCGAGCGTTACGACCAATTCGCCCAGCCGCTTTACAAGGACACTTCCATCGAGCCGAACCGGGTTATGGCCAGGGCGATTGTTATCTCATTGAGAGATCCCGAACGCGCTATTGAAACGGTGGCGGATTACATATCGCAAAGACCGTTTCTGCAACGGTCTCAAGCCCGTGGGCGTTACGAGGCTATACTGCTGCGGTTCCTTGCAAAGCTACAGATACAGGCGGGTCGCGAGGTCGAGGGCTTGCGTCACCTGGAAACCTACCTTGAGTACATGGTGGAAAACCCCGCTCTGATCAGTCGTACAGATGTCGCCGTCCACCAACATTACAACACGGTACGAAGCAGATACCAGGGGGCTTTGCCAGCTTCCAGGCGTAATGAAATCAGGCAAGCCGTGGAGTCGTACGGCGGTAGTGGCAACCACTCTCCGGAGCACGATGAGTACTTGCGCCTCCAGGATGAGCAACAGGCGATAGAGGACAGAGAAATCTCGGCCAAAAACTTCAAGGAATACTGCTCGGAATAAGCCCTGGAATCCGAGGCTTTATACCCGCTCCTTCGCCGCCCCGTTTGGGAAGCGTGTACACGCTACAAACCAGGCGACACCATAGCTTCGTCCGGCGGGGTGATGTTGGTTACGTGTTCTTCGAAGATCCGCTCCAGGTGTTGCAGCACGTATGCCTTCCCCTCCATCCGCGCATCTTCGATTGCACGGCGGAGAATGTCCGGCGTCAGTTGTTGCAGAACACGGGTAGACAGCGGCGCGTAGCTCAGGTGCCATGGCTCCGGGTACATGCCGCCTCGGTAGACGGCGTAGGGTCGGAAGAAACCGAAATTTCGGCAATGGGTGTCTAACCATAAGTGCAGGCGGTGGTAAACCCCGCCGGGGGCAACCTCCTCCGGCAGCAGTTTCGCTTTGTAGGCGGGGGGCGTAGCCGCCGCGTCGATGACATCGATCTCGGTGCCCCATTGGTGCCTGCTGCCGCCCGGTAGCGCCGACCAGTTGAGAATGCAGCCGATGATCTGTTCCTCGGTCATTCCGGTTCGGTCTCGCGGTCGGCCTTGCATGTCGTAGAGCACGCCGGCGCCCCGGTACTTCTTGTTCCAGATGCGAAGCTGCATCTTGAAGCCGCGAAAGGAACTGAACGGTTTCAAATCGATACCGTCTTTCGCCGCGGCTTCACGCATGGCCAGGAATGCTTCAGCCGCCGGGGCTTGGGCCGCGAAACGCGGCTGTTGGTACTGCACCACATGGGTTCGACTTCGTCCGGTGATTTCCAACTCGTTCAGCATGAGCGTGTCCGTTTCCCCGGCTATTACCCTTAATTTTCGGTTCGCATACGCGCGAACATTTCGGAGTCCGGGTCCATAAAACACAGCCGATCCAGCAGCTCTCCGCGTTCTTCCCTGGAGGCGGTCAAGTTGGCCAGGCTGATCAGTGACTTATAGTGGTAGGGATTGTGCTCCAAAATAGTTCGCAAGCGAGTCAACGGGTCGGCAATGGTAGAGGGGTCCAATTCCAAGCGAAGGACCGGGTCGTCGATCCGCACTACGATTTTGGTCCAGCCGTCCAGCTTCAATTCCCGAGCCGCGACTGCCATGGCCTCGTAATAAAGATCGGAATAGATGGCCGGCGGTGTATAGTTGCCGTAGGTTTCCAGGGCCTCGCGATAATGCTCCGTTTCCAGCAGGCATTTCAACCGCCAGATATGGGCCAGACCGTAATTGGCGTGAATCCCCAAGACTTTGTCCAGGTTCTCCATACATTGCTCGTAGCGGCTGTCGGTGTAGTGGTCGACGGCAATGCGCAGGTAGGCGATCAGTCCGCTGCAATCGGGTAGATCCGGGTAATCCGCGGCAAAGGGATCGTGCCTCAGGAAGCGCTGGTAGAAGGTATGCCGCCTGCCCACGTGGTTCACGGCCGCGCGGCGATTGCTTGCAAATCGATAGGTTTTGCGAGCCAGTTCGTTGCGCTTATCCGGATCGGCGACCAGGTCTTCGAGGATGGCGGTCAACTCTTCATTGGTTTCGAACAGCAGGGCGTTGTCACCGTGGCGTCCGTGAACTCTGTAGGGCGGCGCATCGGACAACACCGGAACCACCGCATGGGCCGCGTACTCCACGAACTTGATGTCGGATCGGCAGCGGTTGAAATCGGTATTTGAAAGCGGAGCCAGGCCGATGTGCAAGGAGGACAGAAACTGAAAATAGTCCTCGATGGGTCCGGCGGCCCGCATGCGCGCCTGGGCGCGGGGCAGCTTGCCCTGGAAATGACGCTCGAAGATGGGCGGATAGCCCATGTAACTGAAGATGACATCGGCGTGCCGGTTGCAGAAATCGATGATCACCGGGGCGATTCGAGCCAGGTCTTCCTCATGCCCTTTCGAGCCGCCCCAACCGATGACCAGGGGGCCGTCTTCCTTCTTCGGGTCGAAATGGTCGGCCTGGTTTTCGAAGACCATGGATTGGGAATTCAAGAAACCGAAGGTTTGGGAAACACCTGCCGAACTGAACTGCAGGCCTTCGGCTCGGGTTGCGTAGTACAACAACTGTTGCCGGATATAGGGACTGCGGTGGGCATCCTCCGGCGGCACCCAGGGCCCCAGGCTCAGGAAATTATCCGGTATTTCGAACAAGGTGGGCTTACCCATGCGTTTGCGCAAGCTGATCACATGGTCGATTTCCGCATCGGGCATGAAATGCAGAATCAACAGATCCGCGTTCAGGGCAACCTCGGCGAATAGCGGATGAAAAACGTGGATATTGACCACGTGATAGTCCGGGTGATCGGCCAGGACTTCACCGGGGTTTTTGATCCTGTAGCGGAACTCCCCTGTCAGCGTGTCAAAATACCAGTAGGCCTGAACAATTAGGAACTTCATAGGCTCCATAATACCGTCAAAGGGGCCCCTTACACCATGCTAAGATGCCGGTGAGGAAAAAAATTTCGAGTCATGTCTAAACCTTTCGCGTCGGGTGCGAGTCGAACCCTGGTGTACGTTGGACGGAGGACGTCGACACGTGGAACATGAACATGCATTGATTCAGGCGTGCGGTCGGGGGGACCTGGGAGCTTTCGAAGCCCTTTACCGGGAATACGCCCCCGCCATGATGCGCACCGCCCGTCGCATGCTTCATTCCCGGGAAGACGCCGAGGACGCCCTGCAACAGGCCTTCCTGAAGCTGCATCGCAGCCTGGGCAACTTCCGCTTCAACGCCAAATTCTCGACTTTTGCCTACCGCATCATGATGAACGTGTGCTTGGATATGATCGACAAAAGCAAACGACAGGTAGAACAAACCGCCATGGAAGCCGGCCCGGAACCTCGCGTGGCCCCGCGCGGCCTGTTGCGCCTCAAGCTGGAGCAGGCCGTCGGCGAGCTGCCCGAGCGCATGCGCGGCGTCTTTGTGTTGTTTGCCGTGGAGGGTCTGTCCCAACAGGAAATCGCGGACATCATGGACATCAGCGTGGGTACAGTCAAAGCCCAGATCTTCCAGGCCAAGGCGCGCCTGCGCGGGGTGCTGGGCGAAAAGCGGCAGGAGGCGGTATCATGACGAAACCCTGCAATCGTTACGAGCAATACGAACTGGGATCTCTGGGCGAGGCCGATTATCGCGCCCACGCCGCCGACTGCCCTCAATGTCAGGCCTTGGAGGCACGAGACCGCGAACTACTGGACCTGTGCGCCGAACTGCGCGACGAGCCGGTGGATATAGATACGCCGTGGCAGAAATTGAAACCGAAACTGACCGCCCGACGAGCCCCGCTGATTGCCTTCCCGAAGCGCTCGCGCATCGCCATGGTCGCCGCGGCCGCCGCACTCATCCTGGCTTTTGTTTTGGGTTGGCAGATGGGACGCACGGATCAGGAGGCCGTTCCCGGTTTGCTCTCCGATTCCCTTTTGGCGGAGGTTGCCGATCGCGAAAGCCAATATCTGGCTGCCATCGAACGCCTGGCCGTTGCCGCGCAAGCGCCCCTGAACCGCATGGACGACGAGTTACGCCGGTTGTATCAATCCCGCCTGGCCGTTATCGATGCCCAAATCGAGGAGTGTAAGGACGAACTGACCCGCAATCCCGCCAACGCGCATATCCGCCGCTACCTGTTGGCCGCCCTGCAAGACAAAAGCGCCACCCTGAATGAAATCATCGATTACCCACAACTTCCCATCTGACCAGAACCAGTAAAGGAGAACATGTCATGACTCGTTTATTCCTCATCTGCTTTGCCATTATGATCTGCCCGGCGCTCGCGGCCGGAAACCTGGAATCCGATTCCGCCACCTGGACGCGCGAGGCGAGCGCCGAGCCCGGTCAGACCCTGACCATTCGCGACGGCCGCATGGATTTGGAAATCCAAGCGCATGACGCCGACCGTATCGAGGTGGTGGCGAAGGTAAGCGTCAAGACCAACTACAAGGGTTTCGTCGAGGACTATTTTGCCGAGGAGCACCTGGAGCTGAGCGATCAGGGCGACGGCTTTGTGCTGGACCTGGTGTCGCCCACCGATGACCGCTATGAAAAGAGTTCTTTGGTGAAGCGGATCTTCGGCGGCACGCGCATCTTCTCGAGTTCCGTTTCGGTGCGGGTGAAACTTCCCGCTACCTACAACCTGGATATCGAAAACGCCTACGGCGATATGTCGATCGACGGCATCGAGGGCGCCCTGAGACTGAAAAGCAAATCGGGCACCGTGGCCCTGCGCAATTGCGGCGGCGACCTGAGGGTAAAGAACAGCTACGCCGAGGTGGAAGTGGAAAACTTCGCGGGCCCGGTCGAGGTGAAAAACACCAGCGGCCCGGTCACCCTGAAGGATATCGAGGGCGACGCCCTGGTGGAGAACAGCTACCGCGGTATCAACCTGTCCAGAATCGGCGGCAATGCCGTGTTGGACGGCAAAAGCAGCGAAATTCGCGGAGAACAAATCGAGGGTAGTTGTGAGGTCACCAACAGCTACCGTCCGGTCATCCTGGAAGACATCGGCGGCGAGGTCAGTGTGGAGGGCAACAGCGTCGAGGTCTCCATCCGCAATGTCGACGCGCCGGTCACCGTAGAGACCAGTTACCAAAAGGTTTCTCTGGTCGATATCCGCGACAAGGTGCGCATCACCGGCAAATCCAGCAGCGTCGAACTGGAAGATATCCAGGGCGATGCCGAGGTGAAAACCTCCTACAGGAACGTGGATGCTCGTAACCTGAGGGGGAATCTGAGTGTGCAGGGCAACTCCAGCGCGGTCAATGCGGTAGGCGTAGCGGGCGATATCCGCATCGATACCAGCTACCGCGATGTGTCGTTGCGCCGCACCGGGGGCTCTATCGAAATCAGGGGCGCCAGCTCCGGCGTACGCATCGAAGAGGTGAATCTGCCCAAGGACGGCAGCATCGAGGTGGACACCACCTATCGGGCCGTTCGCCTGGACCTGCCCGGCGATTTAAATGCCTCCATCCAAGCGGATGCTCGCCACGGTTCGGTAGATTCCGACCTGCCTACCGAGAAATGGGGCGCTTCGAGCAAAAAAGGCAAACCCCGGATTCGTCTGCGCACCACGGGCAATATCACCATCATTGCCAAATAGCGAACCTGGGGACAAACGAACGATTTTTTGAGCGCGAGGTCATGGAAGGCAACTTCCATGACCTCGCTGCATTTTTGCTTTACTCATTTCTTGAGCGTTCACAGGAGCCGACGATGAGGAAATTGAACCAAACTGTCCCCGCTCGGTGTAGAATATGTTCGGTACGATTCAACTGATGGAGTGATTCCCATGGAAACAGTTTTGATCACCGGCGCCAACCGGGGTATCGGTTTGGAATTCGTTCGCCAGTACGTCGCCGACGGAACGCGTATTATTGCGACCTGTCGGAACCCCGACGGCGCCGAAGACCTGAAGGCGATTGCCGGCGACGTGACCATTTTTCCCCTTGAAGTAACCGACCCTGATTCCATTCAGGCCCTGGCCGCAAGCCTGGGAGATCAACCGATCGACATTCTCGTCAATAACGCGGGTGTTTACGGTAAAAAGGCTTTTCTGGGCAATATCGATTACGACAACTGGTTGGAGGTCATGGCGGTCAACACCCTCGCGCCGATGCGCATCGCCGAGGCCCTGTTGGACCATGTCAGCCGAAGCCGCCGCAAGGTGATGGCCATGATCACCAGTAAAATGGGCTCCATCGCCGACAACAGCGGCGGCGGCAGTTATATCTATCGCTCTTCCAAGGCGGCCCTCAACGCTGCCGTCAAAAGCCTTTCGGTAGATACCATGAACAAGGGCATGACCTGTGTGGTACTGCACCCCGGTTGGGTTCAAACCGACATGGGCGGACCCAACGCGCTGATTACGCCTACCCAAAGCGTTTCCGGCATGCGCCGCGTGCTGGCGGACCTTACCCAAGCCGACAGCGGTCGATTCCTCAATTACGACGGGAGCGACATTCCATGGTAGGGCGATCCGGGGGGAACGGTTGAGGGCTTATGTCTCCTGAAATCCTGCTGCTGCTTACCGTTCTCTTCACCATCGCCACCTCCTTTTTTTGCTCGGTTCTGGAAGCCGCCTTGTTATCGGTGCACATCGCCACGGTGATCGACCGCAAGGAGCAGGGTCATCGCGGCGCCGAACTTCTGCTCAGCATGAAGAGAGAGCGTATTGAAGAAGCCATCAGCGCCATTCTCAGCTTGAACACGGTCACCAACACCATAGGATCCACCCTGGCCGGGGCGCAGGCGGCCGCGCTTTGGGACGATTTCTGGGTGGGCTTGTTTACCTTTCTGTTCGTGCTGGGCATTCTCATCTTCAGTGAAATCATTCCCAAAACCATCGGCGCCCTCTATTCCGTCCAGTTGATTTCCTTCGTGGGCTACACCTTGCGTGTCCTGGTTATCGTCATGTTGCCCCTGGTCTGGTTGGCCAGTCATGTCACGCGGTTCATCACCCGCCAGGACGAAGTCACCATTACCCGCGGCGACATCTCGGCCATGGTCACGCTGGCCGCAGACGAGGGCGCCATCTCCAGCGAGCAGTCCCACTTGTTCAGCAACCTCCTGGATTCCGACGAGGTCAGTCTGAACGATGTGATGACACCGGTTTCGGTGATGGCCATGATGCATTGGGAGGCAACGGTCAAAGATCTCGCCGGCAATGAGGAAGTCAGCTTCTTCAGTCGTATCCCTCTCTACGACAAGGACAAGGACGATATCAAGGGCTATATCATCGTGCGCCAGCTCGTGGTTTCGGCCCTGCGCTCCGGGGGTGGGGACAGAAAGTTGAAGGAATTCATGAGACCGGCAACGGTACTCCCCAAATCCTATTCCGTGGGCGATGCCCTGCGCGGGTTGATTCGCAAAAAGGAACACATGGCGATTGTGCTGGACGAATATGGTTCGCTACGCGGTCTGGTAACCCTGGAGGACCTGATCGAAACGCTGCTGGGTATCGAGATCATCGACGAATCCGACCGCGCCGTGGACATGCGGGATCTGGCCATGAAAATCCGCGAAGAGCGCCTGACCAGAATAGAGGGAAAACGCGAGCACTGACAACATTTCCCGGTAGAAGCCAAAAAAAAGGGCCGGTCTCTTCGACCGGCCTATGTTCTTCATATGGAGGAGAAAATATGTTGTCAAGACCGCTGTAGCCTCGTTCACACACTTGGGTAAACGGCGGAGAGCGGGCGAAAGTTTAATGGTTTTTCTTTCTTTTGCGGTTGCTTTACAATTTCGTGACCTGGCTCACTGCTGTACATGGTTCTTTTCGGGTATATCCTCCACCTTCCGCTGATTGGAGAGATTGGCCGCTTGGATTTCGAATCGACCCATCGCCCTCCGCGTCCCTTTTGGGAGCGTAAAACGTGGAAAAAAGCGGAAAGAGCCGGAGTCTCCGGCTTGAAAGCGGGCTACAGAATCACCATACGCCTTGGGGGCGCCTTCTCTACAGTTGCTTCCGCGAGCGTTTGTTCCTCTTCCAACCAACCTCGGCGACGGCGCATCAACAGGGCGGCCGCCCATCCGAACCACATGAACAACAGGGTGGAGATGGGCCTGGCCAGGAATACAGTGGTCATGGAAAAGGCGCAACCGGCAATGCCGCCGATGAGGGCCCAGACGATACCTCGGTTCACCTGGTCGATCCGATTGTTGAATCCCAGTCGGAACAGGGCCAGAAGGCTGCCCCCCAGTAGGACGCCCATGATAAATACCGTCAGCAGTCCCCAGTTCAGGGCGAACAGAATGTAGGCATTGTCGATGGATCGCTGGTCGCCCACGTAGGGCACGTTCATGAAACCGTAACCCAGGACGGGTTTCTCGAAGACCACGTCCATATAATTGATGATCAGTTCTTTGCGGTAGAGCACCGTTTCCTGCGTGTCGGTTTTGGCCGTGGCTCGGGTCAGGCTCAGGTAATCGACCAGTTTCAGGCCGACCGGCAGCGCGGAGAACAGGATCACCAGACCCACGGCGGAAAACCATTGTTTGCGTAGGCGCGATTGCCCGATGAGGTAGAGCCCGCCCGCAACGACCGCGCCCAGCATGGGGCCGCGGCTCATGGTCATGAACAGACCCAGTAGGCACAGCCCGGCTACCAAATAGCCCAACCACACGGGTTTGATCCGGCGGTACCGCACCAGCCAGAAGGTCATGGGCAGCGCAAAACCGAAGGCAATTCCGGCGGAAATGGGGTGGACGAACGGACCTTGTGCACGGAAGAACCCCCAACGCGGGATGACGATGATATTGGACGCCTCATAGAAGTAGGGCCAAAAGTTCCGCAGCCAGAGGAAATGATTGAAGCCCATACGGAAGGTGTAGATATTGTAGGCCGCGATCACCGCCATGAGGAAGACGAACACGCGGGCGGTTCGCACCTCCTCCCACTGGTTCAAGACGATATGCTTCATGGCCAGGTAGGGACCAACGAAGATCAAGGCGTTGAGAATCAGTAATTGCCGGCCGGAATTGAAACCCGTGGTCAGGTATTCGGATAGCGCGATCACCAGCACGAAAGCATAGACGAACAGGTCCAGCCAGTGAAAATCCCGAAATGCGGCCCGGCGCAGTTCCGGAGTAAAGACAAAGGGGATAAAGCCGGTCAGGTAGAAGGTCATGGGCGGCACGCCGGGGGCATCGTATTCGAAATAGGTGGGGATGAAAATCATCAGGGGGATCCAGATGATGACGAAGGTCCAGGTGAATCCCCTGACGATGAGAAAAAAGGCGGTGATAAGGGGCGGCAGGAGGACAAGATTACCCATCGGCCGCCTTCCAGTGGGACAGGTCCATGTTCAACAAATCAGCCAGACGGTCCGTATCCTCGCAGAAGATACGCCATAGGGCAGCCTCTTCGGTGCTGAAGTCCGGCTTGCTGTGATCGTCCAACATGGGTTTGATGCGGTCTTTCAACCCGTCCGGAACCATCCCTTTTACCCTACGCCACAGGCGCGACTGCCGGAAACGTTCCACCCTATGCGAGCGCGGCATACGATAGGCGCCGTGCGCGGTTTCGGTATCGATGGGATGCGGGTCCATGTCCAGGAATTTCAAAACCTGACCCACAAATGCGGTCGTATCGCGTTTCAGGTCCTCGTAAAGCATGACCCTGGCCCGGTCGCCGAACAGGTTCCGCCAGGTCTCTACCTGCCGGGCGTAGCGACCTACCTCCACGTACTCGCGATAGAAGGCCGGATAATCCTCCGGTCGCGCCAGTATATCGGCCAGCGGTTTGCTTTGAAGACCCATTCGCCGATCCATCAGGTAGTGGGAAACGGCGCGGGTAACGGGGTTGCGCAGAATCATCAGGATTCGCGCATCGGGTCGAAACGCGAAGACCTTATGGGCAGCACGGCCGTAGTAGAGGTAGGACGGGCTGAAATCACCCGCCCAGGTCTCGTTTCCCCAATTCCGGTACAAGGCCAGATAGTCTTGAAGATTGTCGATGCGTTGCTGAGGATAGTAGGATTCGGCCACTGCCGGTTGCGAGAAGAAGTGGGGTTCCTTCCTGGCGGCAACGAAGAAATCGGGGTGTTGGCCCAGGTAGGCGTAAAGCGAGGAGGTGCCGCACTTGGGCGCACCTACAACAAAGAAATTCGGCCGTTTGGCTTGCATCACATCCTACCGACGAGGGAATCGAAACCCCGGTTTACAGAGACCTCATCATCATACACCAAAGCTCAGGCGAACGCCTCCGCGATCAGTTCGCGGTAACGCAACAGGTTTTGTTCACAACTGAAGCGCCCTTCCAGGTCGGCCGTTGCGCGTGCCGCCATGGCATTCAATTCGGCGGCAGGTGTTTCCGTGAGCCGGTGCAAACCGGCGGCCAGGCTTTCAGGGTCGTTCGCCTGAAATCGATAGCCGTTCCGGCCGTCCTCCACAATGTAGGTAACGCCGCCGCTGTCGGGAACCAGCACCGGCAGTCCGGCGGCCATGGCCTCCAGAATAACCAGGCCGAACGGTTCCTCGGGGCACAGATGCACCAGAAAGTCGTAGTCGGCGCTCAATTGGTTCAGTTCCCCGGAGAAGCCGGGCAGGGAAACGTCCAAGCCGGCGCGCTCGGCCCTTTGTCTCAGGATTTCGCGCTGCCCGCCCAAGCCGTAGATAGTAAACGACAGGTCTCGCAACCCCTCGTCGCCCTCCAACGCCTCGATCAACAAGTCCACCCGTTTGCCGGGGATGAGCCGCGAGATAACCAGGCCCTTGCGCGGCTTCTCGCCGGAAAACGGGGCACGGCGACGGATCGCTTTTCGATTGCCGCTAGTCATAAAGTTGCCCGCCACGCGGATTTGTTTCTCATGCACGCCGTGCGCGATAAGACGTTGTTTGACAAAAGGCGATACCCCGACCTGGAGTACCTTAAGGTGGTTCAGCCATCTCTTGCGGCCGTAACTCTGCTGCTCGCTTGCACCGCCGTGAACAAAATGCAGATGCGCGGTATGCCGTCGAAATAGCATGTTCAAGGCTGCAAAAACCACGGCCTGCTTGATGGTGGTGCTCATAAACACCAGGCTTGAATGCCGTTGCAAAAGACGCCGCAGGGCTAAGACAAGGGACCTTGTACCCTCGCAGGAGTAGACCTGTATGTTGCGGGCACGGGCCTCCTGAACCAGGGGGCCGGGCGGACAGAGCAGGATCGGTTGGTATTCATCGCGAAAACCTTCCAAGGTTTCCAACGCCATTCTTTCAGTGCCGAACAAGTTGCCCGAGTGCACCGCATAAACCAGGATCATCCGCTCCCCTCGACGATCGGTAGAAACAGATGAAGGTTAGCGACATTACCCGCGAGATGCAAGAGGAGGCTTGATGCGCCGCCGGGAACGGTAACGGTGCCGGCGGGGTTTCCCCAAGGAACCCGGCACCGCTCCAACCCTTGTCGGGGGCCCGGCATTTTTTGTCGGCCGCCCCGGGTATTTAGAAACCACCCCCACCGCTACAATTGGCAGTCGCCCACTTGGAAACGGTTTTCGATTGCCCGTCGGCGGAGGTTACGGTGACACACATGCCGGCGCCACTGCCAAAAGCTCGGACAAAAGCATAATTGGGGTTGGCAGTCGGGGTGGAACCCTGCTCTGCGTCACCGGCCCAGGTAAAGGTATAGGGGGCGGTGCCGCCCGAAGCAGTTGCCGTACCATCGATGAATTCAATACCCCCAAAACAGGTGGCTGAGAGATTCAAAGACACCTGAAGGGTCGAGGCGGCGCGGATTTTCTGGACGGTGACAAAAGTGGCGAACAGGAGCAGAGTTGCTACCAAGGCATAGCGCGAAAAATTCTTCATCAGTTATTCTCCTCTATTTATCTCCAGGAAAGCAGGTCATCTCGGTGCTCATAAAGCATGGACCCAATGTCGGTGCAACTGAAACCGGACAACAACTCTCCCTTGGTTAGATTCCTAACAACAAAACCGGGCTGATCTCATTCCCGGACTCGTCTGGTTTTCCCAGAGCCGGACCGCTCCCCACAAAATACCCGACTATCTTGAATACAGTCAGGCCTTTACCAGGCAAGCAGTAATGGATCAGCAACAAAGCCAAAACGATTACTACATCATACAATCAACCCAATCTCGTGTAAAGGTCTATTTCCCAGCTATTGCCTATTACACTGGACAAGGTGATCTTTTTATTCATGGCTATTGCATCGAAACTAGTACAATCGAAGGCTTCGATAGAGCCGCCGGCGAAACTGGGAAAGACCTTCCGCAAGATCCGGACAGACGGGCCGAGCTGATCAAGTCTCACCACAAGCCTCATAAAATTGGCCGGGCAAACTTGTACGACATCCATTTGGTTGAAACCGGTTGCTCCGGCATGCCTTTCAGCAGCCGATAATGAGTTGTGTCCGGTTGTCAAATTTCTGCCGGCAAAGATTCCCCATTTGGGAAATCATCACCGCTATCCAGGCGGCTGCAAGTACTACCGAGTCCAACGACCGGGTGATCTTTGTACAAGAGGGTTCTCTTACCCTACGCGGCCTGACCATCCGACACGGCAAGCAGGAAAACGGTGGGGCGCTCTATGCGGCCCCGGGCACGACCGTTACCATCGAAGATTGTGTTTTTACCGACAATGAAGCCAAGAACTACGGTGCGATCGATAATCGTGGGCAGATGACGATCAACCGTTCCACCT
>JASJCB010000347.1 GCA_030066195.1 Acidobacteriota bacterium | reverse complement strand
TGATCCCTGCCGTCTTGCGACGGCTTGGAATTGACTATGATTGCTCACTCAATCATGTCTGGTACGCTGTCTCTATTTCCCATTTTCAACTATCAACGAACCCGGCGATTTATTAGCGCCGACAAGATCCGAAGTGTACTAAAGCGCAGATTGCATGTCAAACTATTTTTTCCACTTTTTTCCAGGTCCCCTTTCGGTGCGACTAAGGCCATTGAAAGTGAACGGGTTAGCGGCGCATCAGGCGCCGCCTCCTTCCAACATATTGCGGATCATTTCATGGCCGTATTCACTGAGATAGGACTCAGGGTGGAATTGTACGCTTTCCATGCGTTTTTCCTTGTGCCGGATGCCCATGATCAGATTATCCGAGGTCTTGGACGATACCTCGAAACAGTCGGGCAGGGTATCCGGGTCGGCCATCAGCGAGTGATAGCGGGTGGCCTTGAAAGGCTGGTCGAAGCCCTTATAGACCCCTTTGCCGTCATGGTAGATGTCCGAGGTTTTACCGTGCATGAGGTAGGGTGCGTGCACCACCTTACCTCCATAGGCCGCCACCATGGACTGGAAACCCAAACAAACCCCGAACATGGGAATTTCGGCGGGCACCTTCTGAATCAGCTCGATACAGATCCCCGCATGGTCGGGATGGCCGGGGCCCGGGCTGATGACGATCAGTTCCGGTTTCATGGCGATGACCTCATCGGCGGTGTAGGCATCGTTGCGCACTGTCTTGACCTCACGTCCGGCCATGGCGAGGTATTGCACCAGGTTAAAAGTGAAGGAATCGTAGTTGTCGATCATCAGAATCACAGCGTGCCCCCTATAAATGCTCGGATTGCCAGATGGCGCGTTCCACCGCGGAGATCATGCTCATCATCTTATGGGTGGTTTCGTCATATTCGTTTTCCGGGACGGAGTCGGCAACGATCCCGGCGCCGGCCTGGATGCGGACCACATGATCTTCCACGATTGCGGTTCGAATGGCAATACAGGAGTCCATATTTCCGGCGAAATCGATGAAACCGATGGCGCCGCCGTAGACGCGTCGGGTCTCCGGTTCGAAATCGTTGATGATCTGCATTGCGCGGATTTTAGGCGCGCCGGACAGGGTGCCCGCCGGAAACACGGACATCATCGCGTCCAGGGCATGCAGGTCTCGGCGCAGGCGCGCCCGGACGACCGAAAC
This sequence comes from Acidobacteriota bacterium, assembly GCA_030066195.1. Lineage (GTDB taxonomy): Bacteria > Acidobacteriota > Holophagae > Acanthopleuribacterales > Acanthopleuribacteraceae > JASJCB01. The sequence goes on along the minus strand of JASJCB010000347.1, from coordinate 7,030 downwards.
GATGTGCATCACATGCGAGTATCGCTCGATCTGCATAAAGCGGGGCACGGTGACCGTACCGGTCTCGGCCACGCGACCCAGGTCGTTGCGGCCCAAGTCCACCAGCATGACATGCTCGGCCACTTCCTTCTGATCGGCCAGGAGGCCTTTCTCCAAGGCAATGTCTTCTTCCAAATCGGCGCCGCGCGGTCGCGTACCCGCGATTGGTCGCGTGGACATAAGGCCGTCGTGTAACGTGACCAAAGCCTCGGGAGAACCGCCCACGATGTAACGCTCGTTTTGCTTCAGGAAGAACATATACGGCGAGGGATTGATCTGTCTGATGATCCGATAGACATCGAACGGATCACCGTAAAAGGGCCGACGCACGGCGCGCGAAAGCACCACCTGGAAGATATCGCCGTCAAGGATATGCTGTTTGGCCCTCAGGACCATGTCGCAAAACTCTTCCTTGGACAGGTTGGACTCCCATTGACTGAGGTCTACTTCCAAATCGGGAATCGGTACGGTATCGGTAGAAACACTGAACAGGCGCATTTTGTCCAATACGCCGTGCATGATCCGCTCCGCCTCCTTGCGCGCCAACTCCTGGCTTTGCCTGACCGGTTGATGACAGAGCACCGTCACCACGTGATTGAGGTGATCCATAACCAATAGGCAACAGGGCAGCATCATGTCTACCCAGGGCGTTTCATAGGGTTCGTAAGGACCGATGTCCTCGACCATGCGAATAGCGTCGTAGCCGATGTGACCCACCAGGCCGCCCATGGCCGCGGGCGTGGTTTGCTCGTCGAGCATGTTGATCTTGGTCAGAAGTTTTTTCAGTGATTCCAAGGGATGATCTGTCTCGAACTCCCCTTGGATGGCGCCTTCCACCTTGATTTTCGGCGGCGAAAAGGTAAAGTGAAGAATGGGATCCCAACCGACAAAACTGTAGCGGCCCGAATGTTGACCGTGATCCACGCTTTCAAGAATAAAACTGTAAGGTTTCTCCCTGGCCAATTTCAGGTAAAGAGAAACCGGTGTTTCACAATCCATACGGAACTCTTTCGATATGGTGATGATATCGACAGGTTGCGGGCAAATCGTTTCCAAGCTCATGGCACTCCCGTCCACAATGCAAAAATCGAAGGCCGATCGCGTGTTGCCGAGTCTGAATCCGTTCACGGCCGTCCCGGCGCATGAGAGTTCGACACCGCGAATCGTTGACCTTGTAATACCATTTCTCGGCTGTCAAGCGGGTTTTCAAAAGAGCAAAATTTGAGAAATCATCGCTTTGATGCGTATTGGAAAAAAATGCTTTGGAATGACCGTTATCACATAGGGTTCACCACTTACGGCAACTTGGAAACCTAATTCGATTTAACGGAAACATGGACCTTACCGATCGGTTTTATTGAGTCGGTCGGGGCGCCGGGTCTTTTTTCGGCGGTTTATTCCAAGCGGCCCGGGCACCGGGTTGCCACTCGTCGGTTTTCGATGTGCGGCCCGGGCACCGGATGGTTTTCCGGCGAATTTTAGGGGGTGGCCCGGGCGCCGGGTCTTTTTTCGGCGGTTTATTCCAAGCGGCCCGGACACCGGATAGTCACTCGTTGGTTTTCGATGTGCGGCCCGGGCACCGGGTGGTTTTCCGGCGAATTTTAGGGGGCGGCCCGGGCGCCGGGTCTTTTTTCGGCGGTTTATTCCAAGCGGCCCGGACACCGGATAGTCACTCGTTGGTTTTCGATGTGCGGCCCGGGCACCGGATGGTTTTCCGGAGAATTTTAGGGGGTGGCCGGGGCGCCGGATGATTTGCCGGCAAATTATAAGGGGCGACTCGGGCGCCGGGTAGTTGTCTGCTGACGTCAGGCAGGCATTCAGGAGGCTTCCCGCTTGCTCTTGCCCATGAAATAGATGGTGACCAGAGACGCCATGTAGATGGGAATCCAAAAAAAGAAGCGCATGATGAACTTGTCGAAGGCCGCCAGTTTTCGCATGAACAGGTACCAGTTGGTCTCTTCCCAGAATACACCCGCTCTGTTGGCAAGGTCCGGGCCGATAGCCGCGTGATGCAGTTGAATGAAGATGCTGAGGAACTGGTAGAGCAACAGGTAGAAGAGGCACCAGCCTGAAACCTTGAAGAAATCGCGGGCCGACTCATGCGGCCAGGTGGCCAGAAGCGTCACCAACATGACCATATTGGAGTTGAATTGATTGATCAAATAGGAGGGGTAATAGGTGCGTCCCCCCATCTCTACCCCATAGAGGAGAGAGGCTCTCAGTGTAGAAAGCGGGTCATAGTCGATATTGACGGGGAAGAGCAGCGCATCCAACAAATAACCCCAAAGATGATAGCCGCCCAGGTACCAAAGAGTTAGAAAGACAGCGGCCGCCGGTAACCCGCGTGTGAATAAACGGCGCTTGATCAAGGGGATTCGGGCGTAGAATTCGGATTTCTTCATGGTCTATCAGCCTTGGGCCCGCTAAGCCCCAGCCCCCTCCTGGACCGGCACTTGCGCGACGGGGGACTTGCTGACCTGGTTGGCGCAGAAGATGAATGTGCCCAGCGCCACAATGACCACCGCGTAATTCCAGAAGGTCTCGTGGAAGAAGACGAAGGTTTCGGTAGAGTATTTGGTGCCCACGATGAACAGGCTGACCAACCGCAGCTCATTGACGAAATGGAAGAATAGAAAACCGAAGGTCATCCAGCCGATCTTTCGGCGCCAGGGGACTTGAATCGCGATGAAGGCCATGAGGAAGATGACCGATTCGTAGACCCCGTTACAGGTATTCAAAACCTGCATGCGAAAGGTATTGCCCTCGATGCCGGAAATATAGAGACCGCTTTGTTCGTTGGGGAACCCGATGACGTTCAAAACCTGAGAGGCGATGTAGGTTTCGACCACGGTAATGGGCTCGATAACCTTCTCGCCGACAGTTTCGTTATGGATCAGGAGAAAACCTATGACCAGACCAATAGAGAAGGTAAGAACGAACTTGATCTCGGGTCGGTATTCCCTGATAAAGGACTTCAGCTTGGAATCTTTTTCCTTGTGATCAATCATGCAATGTGCCTCTGGGAGGGTTCAGTCTATTTTTAAATGGTAAGGTGCAACGGCCAGTGTGTGACTCCGGGACTGCTTGTTGCGGGAGACCAGATCTCCCAGGAACCGAAGCTCGGGTGGAATGAATTGCGCCAGGCCCGGCTCCTGTATTTTCGATAGGGGCAGCGTGTCCCGCGAGAACATGCTGAAATAACTCTCGCTTAAAGGATAGCGGATAACAGAGTAATTGGAAAGACCCGCCTTCTCGGCCGCGGCTTCAACGGCGCGGGTCAGCCCGCCCAGTTCATCCACCAGGCCGTGCTCGAGCGCGTCGATCCCGGTCCAGGCGCGGCCTCTGGCCACACGATCCAATTCTTCGAAGGAAACATCCCTGGCGTTGGCGGCCTTCCTGACAAAAGTCTCATAGCTTTCCCGGGTGCGGCGGCTGAATTCAGCAGCCTCGGCCTCGGTCAACTCGCGGTGGTTGCCGAAAAAATCGGCGCCGGGGGAGGTTTTGACCACGTCTACGCCGACATTCAGGTTGCTGTAGAGTTCCTCATAACTGAACCGCATGGTCACCACGCCGATGGAACCCGTGATGGTGGCGGGCATGGCAAAGATGCGGTCGCAACCCATGGCCATGTAATAGCCGCCGGAAGCCGCGCTGTTTCCCATGGAGGCGTAAACCGGCTTGCCTTCCTCGGAAGCCAGACGGATTTCGCGCCAGATGACATCCGAGGCCAGCAGGGAACCACCGGGTGAGTCGATCCGCAGGACGATGGCCTTGACCCGCTTATCCTTGCGAGCCGCGCGTAAGTCTTCGATGAAGTCGCCGGAGGAAAGGACCTCGTCGCCGAACAGTCCCCTGCGGCCGGTTCCGCCTTGAATGGCACCCGATCCGTAGATAATCGCCACCGCTTCGCCGTAGCCGGGAGAACGCGCTTGCATCATCCAATCTTCAACGCTGACGAGGTTTACCTGTTCCGGTTTGTCCAGGGTGAGGCGCGTGGCCAGGTGCTTGCGCAACTCGTCGGCGTAAAAGGCCGCGTCGATCAGTCCTTTATCCTCGCCCTCTTTTACCCGGTAGATGGCGGAATCCAGAACGGCCTTGACCGCCTCACGAGGTATCCCCCTGCTTTCGGCAACGGCATCCAGGAAGATGGATTCGAAACGCAGTAACAGGTTGCGCGTGGCTTCGCGATCATATTCGGACATGTTGCCGCGTTGGAAGGAGTCAGCATAGCTTTTGTACTCCCCGTAAGCTTCCACATGCACCGAAACGCCGTATTTGTTGAGAAGGTCGCCGTAATAGGTGGCGGTCGCTTGCAATCCGTCCAGGTGGAGCATGCTGTCGGGAACCATGGTGACATCATCGGCTACCGAGGCCAGATAGTATTCGGGTTCTTCCCAGTATTGCCCGTGAGCGACGACCCACTTCCCGCTCTCGCGGAACTCGGCCAAAGCCTGTCGCATTTCTTGAGCCTTCGCCCAGCCCAGACCCGGCGCCACCTTGAGGAGAATGCCCGCGATGCGCCGATCCGTACGCGCGGCGTCCACCGCGGCCAGGTAATCGTAAAGCGAGGGTTTTTTCTGCTCCCCGAAAAGGGCGAAGGGAGAAGAGACCGTGTATTCCGGTGCGCCGGATCGGAGATCGACCACCAACACGCTGCCCTTGGTCACCTTGACCGGCGCCTCACCGGGAAAGGCAAAAGCGAAGATGAAGATCACCATGGCAATGAAAAAGAAGAAGGCGCCCAGCCCGCCCACCAACAACAGGGGAAGCAGGATGCTGCGTCTCGGCGGTTGGTTCGGGGGAACAGGTCGGCGCTGCGCCGGTTGCGTATCGCTCATTCGGAACGCTCCTTCATGAAAGTCAGGTTGCCTCGACCGGTTGCGGTTCGGAAACCTCGACCAGGGTCTCGCCCAGGTCTCGGGCAAAAGCCCGCATGTCCTCGCGAGCGCGGGACGCGTAATGCGCCCGCTTTTCTTTACGTTTCATACGGCGTTTGACGTTCAGAGGTGCAAAAATTCCATAATTGACATTGGTCGGTTGAAAGCTCTTGTGCCCCGAGAAAGATACATAATGAGCCAGGCTGCCCATGGCCGTGGTCGCGGGAAAGGGAATCAAAGCTTTTCCGGAGAGGAAGCGGGCCATGTGAATCCCCGCCATCAAACCGGAGGCCGCCGATTCCACGTAACCCTCGACACCGCTGATCTGCCCTGCCAGAAACAGTTCGGGCCGTTGCCGGAACTGACCCGTAGGCAACAGGTGGCGCGGACTTTGGACGTAGGTATTGCGGTGAATCATGCCGTATCGCACGAAACGGGCATTTGCCATACCGGGCAGAGAGCGAAAGATACGTTTTTGATCGCCCCATTTCAACTGAGTTTGAAAGCCGACCAGATTCCACAGAGAACGCGCATAATTGTCCTGGCGAAGTTGAATCACGGCGTAGGGTTGTTCGCCGGTACGAGGATCGGTGAGACCCACCGGTTTCATGGGGCCGAAGCGCAGGGTATCCTCGCCCCGGTCTGCCATGATCTCGGCCGGGAGGCAGCCCTCGAAGTAGATCATCTTTTCGTGATCCTTGGGAGTGACGCGTTCCGCGGCGACGAATTCCCGGTGGAAGGTTTTGTACTCTTCCTCGCTCAGGGGGATGTTCAGGTAGTCATCGCCGCCGCCCTTGTCGTAGCGGGATTGAGCGAAGATGACTTCATGATCCAGGGAATCGTATTCCACCACCGGAGCGATCGCATCATAGAAGTAGAGCGCGCGGTCACCCAGAAAATTATAGAGGCTTTGGGAGAGCTTTTGGGAGCACAAGGGGCCGGCGGCCAGAATGCCGGGGCCTTCGGGTAGTTGGGTTCGCTCGCCGCGGATCAAATGGATATTGGGGTTTGCCTCGACTGCCTCGGTAATAGTCGCGCTGAAGCCCTCGCGATCCACGGCCAAAGCGGAACCCGCGGGCAGGGCGTTTCGGCGGGCGGCTCGGATAACCAGGGAATCCCAGGAGGCCATTTCGCGCTTGATCAAACCGACCGGGTGATCGGGATCGTCGGAGCGTAGCGAGTTGCTGCAAACCAATTCGGCAAGACCGTCGGTTTTGTGGACGGTGGTGACCACTTCCGGCCGCATTTCATACAGATCGACCTGGAAACCCCTGGAAGTCAACTGGTGGGCGGCCTCCGTACCGGCAAGGCCGGCGCCGATAATCTGGACTCTGGTTGGCAACGAAACCTCCCGCGCGGCAATCAGGGAGCCGCGGCCCGGGCTTGTTAATCGACAGCCACGAGTTCGTCTTCGGGTACCCACGCCTCGAAGATCGCCGCGCCGCCTTCCATATCCTTGAAGGGCAGGCCGGCTTTTTGGGCATCGGCAGGGTTGGAGGTGCGTACGCGGATCTTACCGCCGTCGCGCTCCTTGGGTTCTACCGTAATTCCTTTGTAGATAACGATCTGACTCATTTCCGCTTCACCGAGATGTCGAAAATGTCCATCACCATCAGCCAGTTCAGCATACCGGCGATGAGGAAGTAACTGGTGCCGTAATCATAGGTAATGTTCAGCGGTGTGCCGCGTTCCAAAAACAATCGCGCCAGCATATAGGGCAGGCCCATGCCGGCCTGGCAGATCGCGCCGAAGAAACGTATTCTGCCTTCGCTTTCGACATTGAAATCGTAGAGATCGCCCCCCAGCAGAGCACCCAGGATGTATGCCGTATAGAGACCGGCGACAACAATAATGCCGTACTTGCGGCGACCGGTCAGGAAATAGCCCAATCCGGGAACCAGCCAGTTCAACACAACGTTACGGATGGTGGTGGGCGCCAGAAAAAGACTGGTGTCTTCTACCGGGGCCGTGGTTTCCTTGCTCTCGCTCATTGGTGACTCCACGAAAGGCGGAATAGGCGCGGGGACCGCGAGGGCCCCCGCGAGAACCTTTAAGACCTAGTCTTTTTTGTAGGGCAACAAGGCCATGAAGCGCGCGCGCTTGATGGCCTGGGC
>JASJCB010000346.1 GCA_030066195.1 Acidobacteriota bacterium | reverse complement strand
AGGGCCTCGTCGATGCGATCTGGTTCAATCAAGGCCAGGTCTGCTGCGCGGGTTCGCGCCTGCTGGTGCAGGAAAGCGTGCAGGAAACATTGATCGCCAAAACCAAAGCACGCATGGAGAAACTACGCATCGGCGATCCGCTGGACAAGGGCGTGGACATGGGCCCCGTGGTGGACCCGGTCCAACTGAAACGCATCACCGAATTGGTGACGCTGGGAGAAAAAGAAGGGGCAACCTTGTGGCAGGCCGAACATTCTGTTCCCAAAAACGGCTGCTTCTTCCCCCCTACCCTGTTCACCGACGTTTCCCCGGCGGCAACCATCGCCCAAGAAGAAATCTTCGGCCCTGTGCTGGTCGCCATGAGTTTCCGCACCCCCGGCGAGGCCGTCAAGCTTGCTAACAACACCCGCTACGGTCTGGCGGCAAGTGTCTGGACCGAAAATGTCAACCTGGCTTTGGACATCGCGCCCAAGATCAAAGCGGGCACCATATGGGTGAACTGCACCAATGTTTTCGACGCCGCCTCCGGGTTCGGCGGTTACCGCGAGTCCGGTTTCGGTCGCGAGGGCGGTCGCGAGGGTTTGTTCGAGTACATGAAGCCCAAATGGGAAGACAACCTGGGCCCGCTGAAAAAGGCGGACGCACCCAAGGCCGCCAAAGCGAAAGGCGACGCAAGTTTCAGCCTGCCCGCTGTCGACCGCACTGCCAAGATGTACATCGGCGGCAAGCAGAAACGCCCGGACGGCGGCTATTCCACCCCGGTCCTCGGCGCCGACGGCAGGGTGATGGGCGAAGTCTCCAAGGGCAATCGCAAGGACATCCGCAACGCCGTCGAAGCCGCTCACAAAGCAGCGGGCTGGACCGGCGCCACGGCTCATAATCGCGCCCAGGTGATCTACTACATTGCCGAAAACCTGATCGCCCGCGCCGACGAATTCGCGGGCCGCATCGCCGGGGCGACAGGAAAGGACCATGCGGCGGCACAAACCGAACTGGACCTGTGCATCCGCCGCATCTACACCTACGCGGCCATGGCCGACAAATACGACGGCCGCGTCCACCACACGCCCCTGCGCAATGTTACCCTGGCCATGCCCGAGCCGATCGGCGTCATGGGCATCATTTGCCCTGATGAAATCGGCCTGTTGGGTTTCATCTCCACGGTTATCCCCGCCCTTGCCATGGGGAACCGCGTGGTGGCGATCCCTTCCGAAAACTATCCGCTGACAGCAACCGATTTCTACCAGGTGCTGGAAACCTCCGATGTGCCCGGCGGCGCGCTCAATATCGTGACCGGTCCCAGGGAAGAACTGGCCGGGGTGTTGGCCCGACATGACGATGTGGATGCCGTCTGGTATTTCGGAGAACAGGCCGGATGTCGCATGGTGGAGGAAGCCTCGGCGGAGAACATGAAGCGAACCTGGACCTGCAGCAAGGGCTTGGACTGGCACAACCCGCGTATCGGCGAGGGCGAGCATTTCCTGCGCCGCGCCACCCAGATCAAAAATATCTGGGTTCCGTACGGTGAATAATCCGGCAGGGAACGGAATGATCTATAGCCGGCGCCCCGCATTGCAGCGACAGATTGAACAAGCCCGAGATCAATTGGTTCATTCTCGCCTGTTGGTGATTTGGGGGCCCACCGGCTGTGGGAAAACGCACCTGGTCAGGTCCCTTCACGCCGACATGATCGGGGCCGGCCCGCTGGTCTTCCAGGAGGCGGCGGGACTGGACAGTAACCGCTTTGAAAGCCAACTGTTCGGACACCTGCAAGGTTCTTTCAGCGGCGCGGTGAGAGATTTTCACGGCCTGCTGGGCGCGGCCGGGGAAGGAACCTTGTGTATCGAAGGCCTGGAGGCGCTCTCCTCGGCAGACCAGGCCAAGTTGCTGCGGTTTCTCCAGGATAAGCGCTATCGGCCGGTAGGGGCCGTTAAAGAACGCCAATGGAAAGGTCGTTTGGTCTTCACCGCCCAACGATCCCTCGCCCAACTACGCGAAGACGGCAGTCTCCGCGATGATCTCTACTTCCGGCTGAACGGAAGGGACCTGGCTTTACCGCCGCCGGCGAAGAGACCGGAGGATTTCCAAGATTTATGCGATGCCCTGGTCAATACGATCACGAAAGAAATCCTTGTTGCCTTACGAATACCCACTCGAGATGAGTTGATCGCTCTTCAAGCCGACCCGCCGGAGGGGAACCTTCACGGTCTGCGCAATTTATTACAGGCCGCCATGATTCAAAATTGCGCCCCGATCGAATTGCAAGAGAAAACGCCCCCGGAAATTAACGATGAATTGCCGGACACGGGTTCTCTACCGGGCGACCTGGAGGTATTGGAAGGCCGCTTGCTGCAACGCGCCCTCCGGAAACACCGGGGGACCCGAACCGAACTGGCCGAAAAACTGGGTATCTCCAGGCGCAAACTGATGTACATGCTGAAAGCCCATCGCTTGAATTGAGGCGTGTTTTTCCCAGCGCCGAAGGTGCTCAACATAATAGCCCAGGGCATCGCCCTGGGAACTTGAATTGATACGTGTTTTTCCCAGCGCCGAAGGTGCTCAACATAATAGCCCAGGGCAACGCCCTGGGAACTTGAATTGATACGTGTTTTCCCAGCGCCGAAGGTGCTCAACATAATAGCCCAGGGCAACGCCCTGGGAACCGTTTAAAAAACAAACCCAGCCCTGAAGGGGCGTGACAAAACCTAGGGAACCTCATTAGAATAAACCTTTATGGTTCGATCCACCGCATCACGATTGGAGACCCCATCATGCCGCAATCCCTTTACCAAATCTGGCTCCACATTATATTCTCTACCAAAAACCGAGAACCATTTCTGGCCGATAAGATTATTCGCGAACAGGTTCACGCCTATCTTGCCGGTATCTGTAAACAAATGTCCTCACATGCATTGATCATTGGGGGCGTCGCCGATCACGTTCACGTTCTCTGCAATCAGTCGAAAAATATTGCTACGAAAGACCTGGTTCAGAATCTCAAACAAGACTCATCGAAATGGATTAAACAACAATGGTCAAACCTGAATAATTTCTACTGGCAAAATGGTTACGGTGTTTTTAGTGTCAGTCCTCCACATGTGGGTAAGGTTCAGCAATATATCATCAACCAGGAAGAGCATCATCGGAAGGTGGATTTTCAGGGCGAATATCGTTCATTCCTAAACCGTTATCGGATTTTATACAATGAACGGTACGTATGGGATTGACCGATCTGTTATCACGCCCCTTCAGGGCTGGGTTTGTTTTTTGGCCGATTCCCAGGGCGTTGCCCTGGGCTATTATGTTGAGCACCTTCGGCGCTGGGCAAAAACACATATCAATTCGAGACCAATTCCCAGCGTTCCCAGGGCTATTTTGTTCATTACCTTCGGCGCCCGGGTCCGGTATTTCCCGCCACATCGCTAAGATTGTGAACAGGACCATTGCCCTAGGCGATGCCCCGGGACCATTGCCCGGGGCGATGCCCCGGGCTGTTTTGTCAAGCGTTTTAAGCGCCCAGGTTAGTTGTTACCGCTGAGCGGGTTGGATGTGTAGATGGTCGCATCCCCTTGAATCAGCCAGATTTCCAGGTTGTCGGCCAAGGGAATGAAACTTCGGTCCTGGTCCACGTCCTTGGTGTCGCCCTGGTGTACGATGAAGTACAAGGTTTGGTTCGCATCGCTTAGCTTGACTTCGGCGTAGACGCCGTAGCTGTCGGTCAGGTCGAAAGCGCGGGCATTGTTCCAGTCCGTGCTGGGGAACCCGTTGACCACGGTTGCTGTTTCCGTAGCATCCAAACCGTGGCCCCACAGATGGAGACCCCAGCCGCTGTAGTTGCCGTCCGTGCGGTGGTAGTGGATGGTGACCGTCGGCGTTTGCGGCGCCTGGGGTTCGCTGGTGTAGACCGTTGCATCGCCCTCCATCAGCCAGATCTCCGAGTTCACGCTCGGATTGAAACTCCGATCCTGATCCACATCCTTGATGTCGCCGCTGTGCACGAGGAAATTCACCGCGGTGGTTCCCGCGTCCACGGTGAAATTGGCAACGGCGCCCCAACTGTCGCTGCCGTCGAATGCACGTGGACTCTGCCAGGTAGTGGCGGGCACGCCGGCTCCCCAAAGGTGCAGGCCCCAGGGTGTATAGTTGCCGTCCGCACGTTGGTAATGGATCTTGACCGCGATCTCGGTTCCACCGCCCGGTTCACTGGTGTAGACGGTCGCGTCGCCTTCCAGCAACCAGATTTCGGGGTTCACCGACGGGTTGAAGCTCCGGTCCTGGTCCACATCCTTGATATCGCCGCTGTGCACGATGAAGTTCACGGCGGTGGTGCCGGCATCTACCGTGAAGCTCGCGACAGCACCCCAACTGTCGCTGCCGTCGAACGGATGCGGATTCTGCCAGGTGGTAGCGGGCACGCCGGTCCCCCACAGATGCAGGCCCCAGGGGGCGTAATTGCCGTCCGTCCGTTTGTAGTGCACGGTGACCGCTATACCGACGGGCGGGTCGGTAACGGTTACCGATTGCGTCGCGGAATCCACGGCGCCGTCGTCATCCGTCACCGTCAGGGTGACGGTATAGGTACCCGCGGCAGCGTAAGTGTGGATGGGATTGGTTGCGGTGGAGGTATTGTCGTCGCCGAAGTCCCAAGAGCGGGAAGCCACGGCGCCGTCGCTGTCGCTGCTCCGGTCGGTGAAGCTGACTTGCAGATCGGTGACGGAACTGCTGAAACCGGCCGAGGGTGGGTTGTTGACGGGCGGTTCTCCCGTGGGCGTCCCGGATGTGGTTGTACCGTTATCGAAGGTTGAAACACCGACCGGGAAGAAATAATTGGCGCCGCCGTTGCTGTCCCAATTGCCGTTGCCGTCATTCCAAGCCACTTCCAATTGCGCCGCCGAGCCCAGGCTGATGGTGGCGACGAAATAGCCCGGATATTCGGCGGAGGCGGTCATGGCGTCGCCGGGAGGCGTGGTCCAGGTCCCGCCCTCGGGCCGGTAGTGGATATAGGGTGTGGCGAAACCGGGCTTGTAATAGACGGTCGCACTGCAACCCGTGCATGGCGGCGCGCCCTCGGCAGGCACACCCGCGCTGTCGAGATACCAGGTACCCGCGGCTAGCACGATGCCGTTATCATCAGGCAGCCAGGAACCGCCGTTGCGGCGGTAACGGATGGTGACATGATTACCGGTCGCGTTGAAGTTGATGGTGCCGTAGGCGTATCCGGGAATGCCGGAGGCAGTCAGTGTGACGATTTGCGGTTCCCAGACGCCGTCAACAAGCTTTTGAACCTCGACCGTCGCGCCTTCATCGGCCACGTACAGATTCAGTTGCCGTTGCGGGGCCTGATCGGTAACGAACGGATAGGTGCCTTGAATGGGTCCGTTCACAATCTCCACGCGCTTACCGCCTTCCAAGCGGTAGCGACCGGCGCCCACGTAAACCTGCTGGATGGGCGATTTGGTGACATTGCCCTTGGTATCGACAGCCTCGATATAGTAGTCCAGCAGTTGATCGCGGTACTGGTCCAGGTAGACGTAGAACAAGTTGCCGATCTTCCGCGCGGGCACGATCGCCATGACCTCGGAGGTTGCAGCCTGCCAGGGTACGCCGTTGATCTCGCCGCTGAGATCGCGTTCGGTCAAACTGTAGGAGACCCAATTGCCGACCTTGCTCGTGTCGATATTGGGTACGCCTTGCGCGGCCAGGGCGGCTGGATCGTAGACGCGGCAGGTATTGTCCAGCGGATCGACGCGGTCGGCGTTGTGGGTGCGCACCTTGACCTTGATATCGGCGATGCCGCTGAGGTCGAAGGCGTAGGTGTAGATGGAAAAGGTATTGTCGAAGTAATGGGTGGTCCAGCCTTCGGCCTTACCGGAGTTGGCGCTGCCCGGATTGTAGGGCCAGCGCTGGGGCCACCAAACAGAGGGGCCGGTGCGGTCGTCACTCACATTGGCAGTGACATAGGGTTCGGAGAAGTACAGCGACTGGTTGAAGCTGATGGTGGGTTTCACATGGTCGTCGGTGTTCTCGTCGTAGTAACCGAAACCGGAGTCGATACTTGCGATGAGGAAGTACCACGCCAGTTCGGCCGGGTTGGCGCCGCCGGCGTAATCGTTATTGGGGTCGCCCTTCACCGGATAGCTCATCATCCACGGATTCAACTGGTTGCCCGGATAGGTGACCTGATTGTCCATATTGCTTGAGGGAGTCCAGTGGTTGGGATGCGCGTCCAGCCAGATCTGCTCCGCGGTTTTTGCATAGTTGAGCGCGGCCTGCAACAGGGCGAAGTTGCGCTCCAGATAGTGGTAGCCGTATTCCAGCGACACGGTCATGCCGTCCTGCACGCCGTCCAGATTGGTCTTGGGCGCGTAGGCGGTACCCATGGCGTTGTTGAAATCGGCAAACTGCCCGGCCCAGATCCCCGGCGGCAGGTGCCAGTGGTACCAGGTAGGGTCCGAGGAACTGTCGCGGGTATCGATCCAACTGCCGTCCTGTACGTGCACCACGTCGTCGGCAGGAATGGGATGAGCGGCCAGGTACTCGTCAACCCCCATGCCGGTGACGCCTGCTTCCGAGTAGGTTACATCGCCGGAGGCATGCCAGGTGCCTTCACTGCCCGCGCGACCGGAGCTGTTGTCGCCGTCGTGCGCAATGACAAAGTACTGGGTACGGCCCAGCGAGGCGGCTTCATCGGTGTAATTATGCAGCACGCCGGCGGTTACCGAACCCTGGTAGCCTTCTTCCCAACTGCTCGCCTGTTCCACGGGGATACCCGCGATGCGATAGTCCTGTCCGGTTTCCGGATCCACATAGCGAACCCAATGCGGGATGGAGGCAAAGGGGAACTTGTTTTGGGTGACCTGTTGCTCGTTGAACATTTGCAGGGACACCCACTCGCCCACGGTGCTCACGTTTTGCAGATCGGCGCGGTTGGGCGGCGAGATCAAGCAGTCCACGCCCGGATCGTTCAGATAGGGATAGTCCTGCAAGGTGCGGCTGAAGTGCACATTACCGATGACGCTCCACTCGATGCCCAGCTTCACCAGTTCGGGAATCAAGCGCTCGGAGAACCCCAACTCGGTGGGGAAGAACCCCTTGGACGAGACGAAGTCGCCGCCGAGTAAGTAGGACTGAGCCAGGGTGACGTTCTGGTAGATCAGGTCCTTCATGAAATACTCGGGACCCACCAGGGGACCCATGGAGTGGTGTCCGGTGAAGTGGATCAGGTCCAGGGCGGGTTTGCCGTTGACGGTGCGCAGGTCGCGGTTGGTGTCGCGCCAGGGCGATCCCCAAAAGACGTTGTTGTAACCGGCAACGTTGTTGGTATACATGAAGCTGTTCACGTTATTGATCACCGAGGCAGACATGGTGACATGAGTCTGGCTGTAGGTATGCGGCGCGCTGTTGCGCTGTGCGGTCTGCCAGGGCCAGTAGAGATAGGCGCCGGTTTTGGCGTGGTGGGTGTAGTAACTCACCAGGTCGTCGTGCGGCATGGGTGCGCCGCTCGGCAGGTAGAAGGTATAGCCGGCCGGTGGATTGTTCTTCAGGTCGATCACCTGGCCGTCATACATATAACGGATATCCGCTCCTACCGGCAGCGAGTCATAACTGCTGACATCGTAATAGGGCCAGAAGTTGGGCATGTGGTTATGGTAGATATGCGTGGCCGAGATTTGGGCCCACGCGCTTACGGCGAACAGCACGCCCAGAAGGGCGGCAGTAAAGCGAGGGATAGACATTTGGCAACTCCGTAAATAAGAACCCAGCGGCCCGGCGGTGCCTTGCCGGGGATCATTGCTCAAAATTGTCTTCCCATATCCTCCTTTTCTCCGCGGATAGTGTACACCCGTGTCCTCGAACCGGTCAAGTCCTGGACAAACGGCGGGTGTAATCGAAAGTGGGCGTAATGGGAAACAGGCAACGTTTCCCCTACGGCATGTCGCTGGGTAAGTTGCCATGGGACGACGTTGCCTGCAGCCTTTCCACTGAGTAGGTAGCCTATGTGCAGCATTGTCCATAGCCTTCCCACTGAGTAGGTAGCCTATGTGCAACATTGTCCATAGGCTTCCCACTGAGTAAGTAGCCCATGTGCAACATTGTCCATAGCCTTCCCACTGAGTAGGTAGCCTATGTGCAACATTGTCCATGGCCTTCCCACTGAGTAGGTAGCCTATGTGCAACATTGTCCATGGCCTTCCCACTGAGTAGGTAGCCTATGTGCAA
>JASJCB010000349.1 GCA_030066195.1 Acidobacteriota bacterium | reverse complement strand
GCCCTCTCTTCCTGAAAATCGAGCCGTCAAGCCAACCCGAACCACTAGCTGGGAGCCTTGCCTTATTTCTGCCGGCGATCTTTTGGACGGGGGACCGACAGGCTGTTATAATGGCCCCATTCTTCAGCGACGGTTGGATCGATGCTGTTTCTACCCCGGCTATCCCTCGCCTATCCCAAAATCACCCTTACCCTTTGCTTTGCCGTAACCCTGGCCGCCGCGCTGGGTATTCCCCGGCTCAGTTTGCGGACCGACGGCTTTGCCCTGATCCCTGAAAACGATCCCGCCATCATTACCGATCGTCGCATCAGGGCCGATTTCGATCATGCCGATCCCCTGGTCGTCCTCATTCGCACCCAACGCCCCGAGGGCATCTTTCATCCCGAGACCCTGGACCTGGTGCGTGATCTAACCGATGCCCTGGGCCAATTACCCGGCATTCGTCCCGGGGACATCACCAGCCTGGCCACCGAAAAGCATTTCCGTTACCGCCCCGGCACCCTGAAGTTCCAGACCCTGTTGGAACAGCGGCGAACCACGGACTACCAACTCCAGGAGTTTCGCCGGGACCTGGACGCCATCCAACTCTACACCGGCACCCTGGTCTCCGACGACGGCAGCGCGACCGCCGTCTACATTTCCCCGCCGGACCGCGAACCTCGCGAAATCTACGCGGAAGTGCGCCGCACCCTGACCACCTTTCAAGACCGGCCGGAAAAGATCGATGTCATCGGCGCCCCCGCGGCCGAGACGCAACTGGGCCTCCACCTTCTGGAAGACCTGGGCGTGCCACCCGCCTTGTGGGGCGGCCTGGGCACCGGCGCTCGGCCGCATCTGGGCATCGGCCTGGTGCCCCTGGCCATGATCGTCATGATCGGCGTCTTCCTGATCGCCTTTCGCAACCTGCCCGCCGCCATGCTGCCGCTGATGGAAGCCGGTGCCGCCCTGGTGTTCAGCTTCGGTATCATGGGTTGGTTCGGCGTGCCCGTTTACCTGACCACCACCGTCATGCCCATCATCCTAGTGGCCATGGGCGTCACCGACGAGATCCACCTGTTCCACCGCTACCGCACCCAACTGGCATCCGGCAGAGAACACCGGGCCGCGCTGGAACAAACCATGCGCGAGATGTGGCAGCCGGTGGTCAAGACCTCGCTGACCACCATGGTCGGTTTCCTGTCCTTCGCCGCCTCGCCCCTGCTGCCGGTGCGCGCCTTCGGTTTGTTCACCGCCTTGGGCATCTTCTTCTGCATGGTCTGGTCCCTGGCCGCCATCCCGGCCATGTTGACGCTGATCCACCCGCGCTGGTTAGGCAAAACCCGACCCGCCCGCCCCTTGCCGCGCCTGACCGCCTGGGGCGGCCGCTCCCGCATCATCCTCACCGTCACCCTGGTCGCCGTCCTCTTGTCCGCAATCGGCGTTTCCCGGTTGACGGTTCAGGACAGTTGGACCGACGGTTTCGATCCTCGCGGTGAATTCCACCAGGCCACCACCTGGTTCGACGAACACTTCCACGGCGCGCACGTCCTGCTGCTGGCCCTGGAAGCACGCACGGAAGACCTGAACACCGTCGTCCCGCAACAACAGGTCGAACACGGCCGCTATCAACTGCCCGGCAACCTGACCGACAAGCCGGAACTGCTGGCGGGGCGGCGCATCTCCATTCACCTGGAAAAAGAAACCGAACCGGGTCAGCAACCCAGGACCTGGCGCGCCTATATTCAATCCGCCGAAAGCGAAGGCGAATCGGTAATCGTCACCACGCCGCGCCGCTCGGGATCGCCCAAGTTCTGGCTCCGACCGGCAGAAGACGACCACTTCCGGGTGAACATCGAGGCCGTGCCCTGGATCGGCCCGCCGCAATTGAAGCAAACCGACGACCTGCGCCGTTTTCTGGAAGCACGTCCCGAGGTCGGCGCCGCTCTGGGCCCCAACGATTACCTGGAAACCACCGCCTTCATGATCAAACCCTTCGGACCTGACGCGCGCCAATTACCCGACGACGCCTTCAAAATCATGTCGCTGTGGAGTAAACACCGGTTCATGCGCGGCGATGTGCGACAAAACCAGATCATCAGCAAGGACTACGGCGAAACCCTGGTCAACGTCTTCGTGCGCAACGCCGACTTCCGCAAGGTGGCGGATCTGATGGCGGCCGTCGAATCCTTCCGCGCCGAACACCTGGAGCCGGCGGGCATCCGCCTGACCATGGGCGGCGACCTGGCCGTCAGCCAAACCCTGATCGAGGGCATCATCACCACCCAATACCGTTCCCTGATCCTATCCCTGGTCGGCATCTTCCTGGTAGGCGCCCTATCCAACCGCTCGTGGAAACGCGGGCTGTTAGTCCTGTTACCCTGCGCCCTGGCCGTGTGGTGCCAATTGGGCATCATGGGCTGGCTGAACATCCCGATCGGCGTGGCCACCAGCATGTTCGCGGGCATGACCCTGGGCATCGGCGTCGATTTCGCCGTCCATTTCCTGGACCGACACGCCCTGGCTTCCGCCCAAGGCAAAGGACCCGCCGAGGCGATCAGCGACGCCCTGACCCACACGGCCCCGGCCAACCTGGTCAACGCTCTGGCCCTGGCTTTGGGCTTCGGTCTGCTGGTCATGTCACACGTACCGGCCAACGCCAGACTGGGCATCCTGCTCACCTGCGGCGTCTTCGCCTGCCTGGCCGCGTCCCTAATGGTTCTGCCGGCTCTTCGGGGCCTGTTGAAAAGCTCCGTAAGCGTTCCGACAAACGGTTGATTGATCTTCCGCCCTAATGTAGATCATCCGTCCAAATGTCCCGACGAACGGTTGATCGATTTTCCGTCCAATGCCCGGTGCGGCCAGGGGTAGGCGTGTCGGGTCATCTCCTCGCATACCTCGGAGGATGATCCGACACGCCAACCCCCGGCTAATGGATGTAACGACTTCGTCGTAAAGGCCCGGTTGGTCTCTGCGTCATAACCCGGCTACAAAATAATCAAGGGCCAAGTCCGTTGAGCGGCAGGCCTCAACCGCTCAGGGAATCGGCCGATGTTGACATGGCCTCGGGCTGATCCCATTCATCCAGGCCCAGATAGGCCAGCAGTTGTTCCATATCGCCCACCAGGGTCTCGAAGGGGGCGTCGGCCGGTACGGCGCCGGTCATCGCGGCAACGGTTTCCACGCATAAGCCGGCGTTGCGCAGTTGAATGCCCGCGCCCGCGTCGATCTTCAAGGGTGCGTTTTCCTTCATCTCGATGACGAAGATGCGCCGTTTCTCCGCTTGGGGACAGGACATGTCCACCACCACGAAATCGCCGCAAAACTGTTGCTGGTTACAGCGAAACAGCCAATAGTGTTGCTTCCGTTGCAACAAGATTTCCGCGAACACACGCTCCTGGCTTTTGAAGTCGAAGAGGGCATGCAGTTCGCGCAGTTGGTGTCGGGTCCATTTCGAATCGGCGGCCAAAAGCTGAAGTAGACCATGCTCTTCACATACCGCTGCCGGGGTCAGTTGAACCAACATCGGAGGTTTTCTGAGACGGCGTCTTCCTTGTGTCGCGGCAATACTCCTCAAAGGGTCGATCTTTATCTACTATCATACCCCCAAAAACCAAAATGGTTGCAACCTGAAAAAGAAAGTCTCCCCCCTGGGCGCGCACGCATCCTGCGTGCACTTCCAGACCTAAGCATCAACATGACATAGGGTTAAGCAATCCCCCAAGATCACGCAATAAGCAGTTGAATCATGCCGAAAAGACGCGCCGACCCCCGGCCATACCCGCATATTCTTTCCGAGAGAAGCATTGACCCGCACGTCTATCCGTCTTTCACTTTCCGGAGAAGGTTGGTCCCCCACGAACAACCGTGTATTCAGTCTGGAGAAGGTTCGACCCGGGGGAAGGACGACCTATTCTCGTTGGAAGAAGGATTGTCCCCCGGGGAGAACCACCTTTTGGATCCGGCAAAAGGTTATTCTCCGGGTACATCGATGTTTTGAATCCGAGAATAGCATGAACCCCCGGGTCGGACCTTGTTTTGAAAATAATATGCAGGCCGGCCCGCGCGTCCATCCTTCTTCCGAGGAGAATAGGTGGATGTCCGGAGGGAGCCGGCCTTCTCTGTGAGGAATAGGCGCATGTCAGGATGGAGCCGGCTTTCTCCTTGAGCGAATAGGCGCATGTCAGGATGGCGCCGGCTTTCTCTTTGAGCGAATAGACGCATGTACAGGGGGAGCCGGCTTTCTCTTTCGCAGATTAAACGCTTGTACGGATGACGCAGGCCTTCTCCTTTCCAGAATCGATGAAGTACCGATAGGAAGTAAGCCTTACCCCCAGCCGAGGGTCATAGGTTTTCAACGAGCCAACCGGAGATATTTCGATTCGCGAAGCCCACCCCGACGCTGATCACCCGTTTCCCCGACGCCGCGTAGCCTTGGGTATAGTCCTTTTCATGGATTTGTTGCAGGGCGCTTTCGGCAGTGTCATTGTATTTGAATTCGAAAATATAGATTCGGTCTTCCAATTCAAACACGCAATCTGTTCGCCCCAGGTTGGTACTTTCCTCGGACCGAATGCGTACTGCCAGCAAGAGAAACAAGGTGTGGAACACGGTTTGGTAATACTTTTCGTACGGCAAGTGCAGTTCATAGGGAATATTGGCGAAGAAGGCCGAGCGCAAACGCTCGAAGAAGGCATCCAAATCGCCCGTGCGTAAGTTGTTGACCAGCTTGGTCAGGTGGTCGTCCCGGCGATGGTCTTCCAAAGGAACCAGGGACTTCAAGACGGTGAACAGCCATGACATGCGCACCTCGCGGTTGGGAAAACCCATGTGGAACTTAAGGTCTTCAAGATCGCCGGAGGTGCGTAGGATGGTCAGGTAACCCGCTTGAAACAAGAGCGTCTCCAGGTCGGCATTGCGGATATCCAAGGCGGGCAACATGTCCGCGGAGACGCTGAAATCATAGAAACGCCCGGGTTGGAAATCGCCGGGTTGGTTCAGGCGTTTCTTCAACTCGTTCATCAAGAAGCGCGGGGAGCCCGATTCGTACCAGAAATTACCGATACGGCCGTGAAGCAAAGCGTTGAGCACGGACCAGGGGTTGTAGACTTTTTGGTCGATATGCGTAAACCGGTAGCCGTTATACATTTCCCCGAAAACCCGGTAGATGTCTTCGGGCTGTTTGTGTGAGCGTTCGGCCAGGGCGATGATGTATTCCTTGAAAGCGCCGTGAAGTTCCTCCTCGGTCCAGCCCAGCAGGGTTGCCTGATCCGGGTTGATGCTGAGATCCACCAGGTTATTGAGCTCAGAAAAAATGGAAACCTTGGTGAACCTGGTGATCCCCGTAATGAAAAGCATTTTGATATGCGCGTCCTGGCTTTTGATGACGCCGTAGAATTCGCGCAGCAGTTTGCGGTTGGCTTCTGCCAGGTCCGGCTCGGCCAGGTGATCCAGGATCGGTTTGTCGTATTCGTCGACCAGGATCACCAGTGGCGCTTTGGAGGATAAAGCCAGGATGAGTTCTTCCACGTAAATGGCCAGGGAGGCGTCCTCGGGAAGTTGGACACCGGCCTGTTTGGCGAACCGACTCAATTTGACGCGCAGGTCCCGTTCCAGGGTTTCCGGGCTTTCGCTGGATATGGCGGAGAAGTCTAGCCGAATCACGGGATACTCGGCGAAATCGTAACCGGTATTGGCGATATCCAGCCCCTTGAAGAGATCCCGGCTCCCCTTGAACAATGACTCCAGGGTAGACAGCAGCAGGGATTTGCCGAACCGTCGCGGTCGCGATAGGAAGAAGTAACCGCCGCGAACCAGTTCTTTCAAGTGGGCCGTTTTATCTACATAAAGATACCCCTCGGTACGAAGTTTCTCGAAGGTTTGGATACCGATCGGCAAGGGCTTCATCTATCATCTCCCCGGAACAGCCTCGTTTCATTCTAGCACTTTATCGGCTGGAATTTCCCGACACGAGCCCCGGGGATTGCGGGGGAGATGAACAGCGACAGGTCAAGTCAGGCGGGCGAGAGCCTCGTCAAGGGTGCTGCAGGCGTTTTGCCAGCGGCTTTCATTGTGCAGACGTTTTTGGTTTCTTTGTTCGCGGTGGGGGAAGAACAGCGCGCGCCAACCCTCGTAATCGAACGGGGCGCGGTTGTCTTCCGGCTGGGCCAGGCGATCGGCGATCACGTGCATGGCCCACGGGTTGAAGCCGAAGCCGAAGTGACTGCCGGGAACCTCGATATTCTCGTGCTGTTCGTCCGGGTGCGGGTCTACGCAGGATTGCCAGGCCACGATGCCGTCCGTGCGCGAGTAGATGGCCGTGGAGGGGACCGGCGTTTGTTCGGCTAGGCGCTTGAGCAGGTTGGGGTCGATATCGTTCAACTTTTCGCCGGTCACCAGGTCGTAGAGCCAGGAGACATTGGTGGCGCGTGTGGAGCCGGCGAACGGGCTGCCCATGGTAATCACCTGGCGCACACATTCCGGCATGACGCGGGCCAGTTCGCGGGCGTAGACGCCGCCCAGGCTCCAGCCGATCAGGGTCAATTTGCGGCCGAAATACTGGTGCATCGCGGAAAGGTGTTCCTGCATCTGCGCGTCCAGGACGGGGCTGTAGCCCAGGTTGCGGCCCAGTTTCCAGGGCAGGGCCTCGTAGCCCAGTTTATCGAGGAATTTGCGCAACACGCGGGTGGAAAAATCGCTGGCCATGAATCCGGGGTAGACCAGGACGGGGTGGCCGTCGCCCTCGGGCAGGTTGCGGAGAAGGTGTTGTGATGGGTAGAAGGCCCCGAACTCGAACAAGGCCCGCGCTTCCAACAGCAGTAAAAGCTTGGAAGGCGGATTGAAGGCAGGTAGAGGCATACGCGCTCCTTTTGGGTGTTTCTATTTGCAATTCAACCGTGATAAGCCGGGAACGATAGAGTCGGCAGGCAAGTCAGGATTCGGGATCCCGTGCGCCGGTGTCCTCGGCGGAACTCTTAGCTTGGCGCTCGATCAACGCCTCGATGCGATCGAGGGACCGCTGTAGGGAGTGTACGGTGTTGGTAAGCTTGGATTCCTTGCGCTTGGTCACACCTTTGCGTTCACGGCCCTCCACGGGCAGTGCTTCTTCCAACTCCGCCAAAGCGGGCTCGAAGCCTTCGAGCAGGGCTTCGATATCCGGTATCACTGAATCGCACGAGGTGGTGCTGATGGCCAGGGTACCGTTGTAACTGGTGATGACGATGATCAAACCGATCCCGTCGAAGATAGGCGCCATGCCGGCATTGGTCAGGATGCGGGTGCCGGCCATGTAGAGGGGAACCTGCGGCCCCGGTACGTTGGTAATGATGCAGTTGAAGAAGGGGTTGTGCCGTTCGGCCACCTTCATGCTGCAATAGAGGCGCGTGGCCAGGGCTGCCGTTTCGCTGGGAATCAACTCGACCAGATCGGTTACCTTGGCGGCGCTGCTGTAAACCTTGGAGCCGCGCGTGCTGCCCATAATGGTATCCAGGCGTTCGACGGGGTCGGCGATGTCAGTGGCCAGGGAGACCAACATGCCGGTGACCTGGTTGCCGCCGGTGCCCTTTTGTTTGTCGGAACGGGTGGAGATGGGCGCCATGGCGATCAGGGGCTTGTCGGCGGGTAGATCCTCGCGACCGGCCAGGTAGGCGCGGAGGGCGCCCGCGCACATGGCCAGGACCAGATCGTTAACCGTGGCGCCGGCCTTGTTTTTGGCGGCCTTGATACGTTCCAGGGGAAAGACGCGAAAACCGAAGGTGCGGTGCGCCGAAACGGGGATGTTCAACCTGGTCTTGGGTGCGGTCATCAGCATGGGCGGCGGCTTGACCTTGCGCAGGTCTCCGCCGGCGGCTACTCTGATGGTGCCGGCGACCGTTTTGCCCACGAATTTGCCGAGAGACATGGTTTTGCCCACTGCCTTGCCATAGGTGCGCGCCAGCAGTTCGGCGGTGGAGGGAATGCGTTCGGGTTTCCAGGGCGTCGGTTCGGGTAGTTTCCGAGGTTCGGGGCTCGGGTCCATCATGGCGCCCATGATCTCCGCACCGGAGACGCCGTCGATGGCGGAATGGTGCACCTTGGACAATGAGACGCAGCAGCCCTCGGGGTAACCTTCCAAGTTCAGGTTGCCCACGAAGACGACTTCCCAAAGCGGCCGATGCCGAACCAGGCAGGTGGAAAAGAAACGAGCGGCCAGGTCGTTGAGTTCGGCAAGGCCGCCGGGTTCGGGTAGTTCTGCTTCCAGAAGGTGGTTGTCCAGGTCGAAATTGGGGTCTTCCACCCAATAGGGGTGGC
>JASJCB010000348.1 GCA_030066195.1 Acidobacteriota bacterium | reverse complement strand
GTTTTGTTTTTCCCATCCTGCGCGAGCAAACCCGGGCCGTGCCCATAAGCACGTGTTGAGAACCTCGATCGTCATGGTCCCTACTTAGGGTCGTTCCTTGCCCGGGCTTCCTCACGCTACTTTTTTGGAATTGTTTTAGTTGACAACTCGAAGCCTAGAACTGCCATCCGAGAGTTAGCTGAATCCCCTGGGCATTGGTGTCGTCCAAACCTTCCACGATATCCACGGTTACGCTTTCGAAGGCGTCCGGGGTGTAGAGGATTTTTCCCTGAAGCACCAGCGAGTCGGTCAGGAAGCCGCCCAGACCCAGGTCCAATCCCACTTTGTTATCGCTGAAGACCGCGTCCTCGATCTTCCCGGAGATATCCGCCCAATTGACCCCGGCCAGAAAATAGAGCCGGTCTCCCATCAGGTTGACGGTAAGGTCCAATGACGGCACGATATCCATATCGGCTTCCCCGGTCAGGGGACCCAGGGTCACCTCGTTCTCGTAGTTCATGCTGTCGACCGAGAATTTGAGTCCCAAGAGGCTGGTGCGAAGCCACAGGTTCAAACCCAGGCCGAAGGCGAGGTCGCTATCCTCGAAACCCTGGTAGGGCGTATAGGCGCCCGCCTGTAAACCGAAGGTGACGCTTCGTTCCCCCTGCGCCCATGCGGGCAGGGCCAAAGCAGCGGCCAGAGCGGTCATTGTCAGCATTTTTTTCATAGCGATCTCCTAGGTGAGGGAATGCAATTACCGAACAACCCGGTTCAGACATCCCGGAAAGATGGGAAACGCGGGCTGACGGGCGTCTCCATTCTAGAAAAGCTTGCCACATCGCGACAATAAGACCTTAGTCCTACGCGAAGCGGTCGAAAGGACAAGAAGCGGTCATCGGAACCGAAGCGGCATGAGTTCACCGAACAGTAATCACGCTGTTCGTCGGAATTTATTCGGCGGTTTTCAAATATTCCGATTGATTGTTTTCAATAACCTGGCTCCAAAATAATATTCATATCCTGAAGAATTTCTGGCTGAAAACAGATTTTAAAACCTGAAGTATCCAATAATAACAGTGTATATTGCTTTAGCCGCGAAAGTCCTTGATGAGTTTTTTAAGATCTGGTAGGGTACCGAATAACGAGGATGATCGTTCAATCAGTTCGGCAAAAGAGAGTTAGACATGAAAGCTCCCCGGCAAAAAGGGTCCACGGCCTCTCTTTCTCAAATCAGGCCCGTTGTTTATGTTATCGATGACGATTGTTCCGTCCGCAAGAGCCTGAAGAGAACACTCGGCTTCGCCGAATTGGAGGTTTGCGTCTACCCTTCCTCCGATGAATATCTGGCGAAGCCCCCGCATCGAGGTCCGGCATGCCTGGTCTTGGATATCAACCTGGCCGGTGAAAACGGTCTCGATCTCCAAACGACCCCGGATTTCATGAAACGAACCGTTCCGGTCATCATGGTTACCGGTTACGCATCTGTCTCGGCAAGCATCCAAGCCCTGAAAGCAGGCGCGGTGGACTTCCTTTTAAAACCCTTCAACACCAGTCTGTTGCTGGAAGCGGTCCACAAGGCGCTGGCCGTCAGCAGGTATGAGCTCGAACAAGAAAGAACCACCCGCCGAATACGCCGGCGAACCGGGGGCCTCACCGACCGGGAAGACGAAGTCTTTCAATTGGTGGTCGCCGGACTGCTCAACAAACAAATCGCCGCGGAGTTGGATATTTCCGAGAAAACCGTCAAGGTGCACCGCGCCCGGATGATGCGCAAGATGAGGGCTCAATCCGTGCCCGATCTCGTTCATTTCATGTGGCTATTCAACCAGGTTCCTCAAGAGGGTCGTTCCAGCGCACGGTAGACGGCATTCACCAGTGTCTTGTCGTCAAAAGGTTTATACAAGAAATCGCAAGCACCGCCGGCCAGGGCCTGCTCATGGTCATATTCGTTGTGTTTGCCCGTGATCATGATGATTCGCAGGTTGGGATTCAGTTTGTTCAGTTTGCATTGCAAATCCAAACCGCTCATTCCGGGCATATGTACATCCAAAATCAAACAGCCGCTTTCGGAACGATACTCGCTCTCCAGAAATGCTTCCGCCGAATCGAAAGTCGTCACGTGAAAATCTAACAGGGTCAGCATCCGCTCGATAGCTTTGCGCACCGAATCGTCGTCTTCGACTAAATAGAGGCGCGGCCTGGTTTGAAACATTCTGGATAACCCGGACACACTACCACCACCCTACCGACCATGCCGGTGATCATACAGATCTTTTCGGTAATTTTTTGTATTGGTTCGGGCCGGCCAGCCCGAACCAAGGTTGCCTTTGTTTATTTGGGAGGGAATTTTTTCATGACGGCGGTGACCGCCTTGCGGATTCCTTCGTCAATGTTTTTATCGCTTTTGCTGAGGCGTTTGGTGCCGTAGCCGCGCCACACCAGTTGATCGTTCCCGGCATTCACCACATCGATGACCAGGGTGCCTTCTTTGTATTCGGTTACGGTAACGTCGGGGCCGCCCCAACCGTACATCCATCCCCGGTAACCCCAGCCGTAATAGGGTGATCCCCAGTCCTGCACATCGACCTTGTCCTTCGTACTGCCGAAAAAGACGACATGGAAGTCAGGGTTGCTTTCGGAATAAGTGAAGCCCTTTGTCTGCAGTTCGGCGGTGATCGCCTGTTTGACCTTCTTGGCGATAATCGGGTTCTTTTCCATGGGATTGTCGCGCCCCTTGGGAGGCAGCCAGTCGAATGTTTTCAACGCACTGAAATCCTGGTCCGAGTCGTGGTGTTGGGCGACCTTGATCGGCGTGCCGCATCCCAGGGTCAAAAGACCGACGGCCAATAGGAGCCAAAAGACCTTGCCGGGGGTCTGAAACGATAAAGGCTGATTCTGTTGCATCGCATGCTCTCCTTACCTGAAAACGGGTACCGGTCAAAAACCGGCCCCCTTGGCGACACGCTTTCGTCATCTCTTTAGCAGCTAGTGTAACAAGGAGCCGGACGCGGTGATATTGGACCTTGGTCTTATCTGGCGCGAAATTTTTAAAAACCGCGCCCGAAGGTATGCTGCCAGGCGATGGCAACCGTGTCGAAATCGGCGCCGATCCTGGTGGAGACGCCGGTGGTGGCGACAAACTTGAGCGCATGGCCTCGCGCCAGGGGCAGGGTGAAGGTAAGACCTGTTCGCGTATTCTCCTGGCGGTCGTTCGAGGGAACCCCGTCCACGTTCCGTTCGCCGCCCCAAAAGTAGACATTGTTCAGCGCAACCCACATGCCACGGCGAATGGTATAGACCAGATGGCCTTGCAGCGAGGTGACGGGATCTTGGGTACGGGTAGAGGTGACCAGGAACTCATCGTTGTCCGTGAAGCGGCTATGGCCCAAGGCGGCTTCAAGATTCCAACGCTCGATGCGGTGTGACAGACCCAGTTCGCCGCGAAAGCTGTAGCGGTTGGTGCCCAGGTTGATCCGTTTGGTTTCATCGTATTGCCCGGTGGGCAGGCCCGCCTGAAGCGTCAAGCCGACGATCGTTTTCTGGCGGTAGCGGGCAAAGTCTTTGAGCTGAAGCGCGGGCGCGCCGTAAAAATTGAGATTGAAGCGCATCAGGGTGTCTCCCAAGCCCTGCCGGTCGATTTCGGTAAAATCGCCGGCGAGAAGACCTCTCGCGTCGGCATCGGCAACCGGAACAACGACACCGAGCTTGGCGGACTTCCCGAAAACATTCAAGGAACGCACATAAGCCGCGGCGATCAGGTTGACATCGGCCTCGGCGTCTTCAATCGGCAGCCCCGCATCTAAAACCACATTGCCGCTGGAATGACCCAGGGTGACCAATAGGAAATTTAGACCGGTGGGCGCATTGTTGTAGGCGCGAGGTTCCATGTCCTGGCCAAAGCCGATACCGCCCGTCATGAAGATCATGACCTGTAGCACCAGGGCGATGTCGATTTTTGATCGGTTATGCAACATGAGCTTATTTCCAGGCCGATACCGGGTTCAATGCTGTTCTTCCAATTCTTTTTTGAGCGCTCTGCGGCGTTCCAGATCCAACCCGGACTTTTGGAACATATAGTAGTACTTGTTGATATTCACCACGTAGCGGACCGTCTCCTGGCCGATGGTTCTCAAGGCGGCGCGTTCGACGTGGTGGAACCACTGATTGGGATCGTAACCCATTTCGGCAGCCTTGCGACGGAGTCGCTTGATGCGGTTGGGTCCGGCGTTGTAGGCGGCAAGGGTAAAATCGACGCGGGCGGCCGGCGTGATCTCGGGATCGTTGAAGAAGTTCCTGCGAATCCAGTCCATATAACGCACGCCCGCGTGAATATTGTTCTCGACCTTGCGGATGTCGGGAATCCCGATGCTTTTATCGGCGGCCGTTTCCGGTTTGATCTGCATCAGGCCCATGGCGCCCGCCGGCGAAACCTTGGAATGGTCGAACATGGATTCCTGGTAGGACAAAGCGGCGACCGCCAACCAATCGAAGCCGTACTTCTTACCGTATTTGCGGAACAGTAAGATATAGGCTTGGATTTTTTCGCGTTCAACCCGGGCGAAGGGATTGGTGACCCAGCGCGTATTCTTGTAATAGCGATTGAAGAGCACGTTGCCGGTAAGGGAGCCCTTCTTGTTTTTGGCCAGGAACTGATTCAGGTTTTCCAGAAGCTTGGGCTTGCCGGGTGGCAAGGCCCAGGCAATCTCACCGCCCTCATGGACGGCCAGGTCGGTGAAAAGCACCAGGTTTTCCATGGCGTCCTCCCAGAACCGGGCCAGGTGATCGTCGACGACGGTTAACTGGGGGATACCGGCATTGACCATCTCCAGGATATCCTCGGTTTCCAAACCTTCCAGTTCCTTGATTTCCACCGGCGGCAGATTGCGTTCGGCGAAGGTTCGGTTCAGGTCGCGTAAATGCTCGGCATAGGCGCTGCCTTGTTTCACGTAGACCTGCCGGCCGGAAAGATCCTCCAAGCTCTTGAAACCTCGGTGGCTGTTGTTGCCCACCACGATTTCGCGCACACCGGAGATATAGGGCCGGGTAAAGGTCACCTTCTCTTTTCGTTCGGGCGTAATGCTGATCATCGCGGCGGCCACGTCGCCGTAACCGTCCAACAGCTTGGGAATCAACTCTTGAGCCGTGACCGGAATGAAAAGCACCGTGGTGTGCATCTTGCGGCGACTGAGGCCCCGGTTGAGGAACTTCTCGTACTGTTTCATCATTTCGTATTCAAAACCGCGCGGCGCATCGCTGGTGATGAAGAAGTTGGTCTTGGTGTGCGTGACCAACACCCGCAAGATGCGGTTCTTGCGGATTTCATCTAGGTCGCCCTGGAACCGAAGCGGATGGCCGCGATCCAACATTTCCCGGCCGTATTTCGACTCATCCTGAGCAAAGGTAGGGAATAGGAAGGCGATGAAAAGCAGCGGCAAGGATCGAAACAAGGCAATGCTCACTTACAGCAGATCGTACAACCCCAGGTTTTTCATGACAGCCTTGCCCAGGGAATCGATGGCGTTATTGGCGGACTTGGGATCCAGGGTGCGCGTGGTGACGCCGTAGATCAGGTCCGTGCTTTGCGCGTCATAGATACTGGTTTCCAGGCGGACTTCCCGGTAGCGATCGCCCTTGACCGGGATGGTGCGCTCCGAACGGGGCCAACGATAGTTTTCCAGCGAGTTGTAATAGAGTTTGGGAATGCCGATCTCGCCGTCAGGGGCGGTGCCTTCCTCAATTTGAACGATGCGGGTGACCAGAACCGCGTCGAAATCGCTGCCCTTGACCTTGTCGATCACCAGTTTCTGCGTCAATTCTTCGGTGCCCAGGTAATCCAGGCCTTCAACGGCTTCAATGCCCTTGTTGCGCAGTTTCTTGCTGAAGGCCTTCTCGAACTTTTTGCGGTTGGTCATATCGACAACATTGCCGATCACCAGCACCTTCTTCAAGGGTTCCTTGTAGGCTTTGTCCTTATACACCTGCATCAGTTTGGTGGAGCCGCCGCCGCAGGCTGCCAAGAGCAACAAAAGCGAAACCGACAAGAGCTTATGGAATACGGTCATGTCAACCTCCCGGTGCGGCATCCTGACAAATCTCAAACGGCCGACCCGACAAAACATTTTTAAATCCAAACCAGTATACACTATTACTTAAAAGGGGGCCTCTTGAAAATAAGACGATGGTCTCAGGTGCAATTACTCAGAGCTTCCAGACCACTGAAGTTACGATGCCGTAGTCGTTCTTGACGGCTTCATCCCCGGAAGCCTCGTTGTCGTAACTGTCGTAGAAACCAATATGCAGGAACAGGTCGTTGACGACTTCCCAATCCAGGTTCAGGTCTACTTGCGCCCGCACCCGGCCGAAATCGGAAAGGCTGGGAATCACCTCGAAGTCCAGGGAAATATCCAGCTCGGGATCGTCATAGCGGTACCAGTCATAGTCGATTGAAAACGTGCTCTCCAGGGCATTACCCGCGGAATCCTCTTCGGCGACATCCTCCCTGCTGATCAACAATCCGGCAATGAAGCGAAGTTGGTTGTGGTTGGTCTGACGCAGGAAACGACCGGCGCCGGCGCCGGCCGACAAGCGTTTGTCCAGACCCAACTGATCATTGCGCTCATACGACCCGATCAGACCCAGTAACCAGCGCTTGGGCCTCAAGTTGGTGTAACCGAAGGAACTCAGCACGCGGGTATTGGTATCGCTGTCGGTGCTGTCGGTGAAATTGCCGTCCAGGTCCAGGCTGAAGATATTCAACTCCGTACGGTAATCCACATCCAGGCCGAAGTTGAACTGACTGATATCACTGGCCAGGGTGTAGTTGTAACCGGCGCGGATGTCTCCTTTGATGCGATCCCGGAAATTCGATTCGATGGGTTCTATGTTGACAATTTTTTGAATGGGTAACGTGACGATATCCACGTCCGTTCCCAAACGCAGCATATTCTCCTGTTCCTCTTCCATCAGCAGCCCGGTGTAGCGCTCGCCGGTATCCAGTTCCAATTGAAGCACCTGGCTGCTGGATATGGTGGCAATATCGTCCCATTCGATATAGATGGTGCCGGTAGCGTCGGTTTTGAACTTCAGCTTGCCCCGTTCCATCAGCTTGATCTCCCCGGTCAAACGGTCGCCGTTGCGCAAGACCACCACGTCGGTTTTTTCCGCCTGAAGCGGTAGGGTAAATGCAAACGCAAGCAACCATGGGACCCACTTAGCGGCCCCTGGGGACGACTTCAATCAAGACCTCCGTTAAAACGCAAAGGTCAGACCGGCGGTACCTTCCATCTGGTAGAGCCAGCTGCTGCTCTCCGCGTAACCGAAACAATAAAAGGGATCGCAATAAAGAGCAACATCATTGTCGATAAAGGTTGTTTTGAACTTGCCGTCGAAGCGAAACGCCACGCGTTCGCTTAGGAAAAGCTTGACGCCGCCGCCCAGGTGCAGGGACAACCGTGTCGTATTGCCGAAACCCGAACCCGGGTCGATATACGCTGCGCCGATGCTGCCGGCAATGAAAGGCCGCACCTTCGCCTCGTCCTCGCTGAATGTTTGCAGACCGCCGATTTGAAAGTAATCGATAGTCAAATCGACTTTTGGGTGCGGTTCAAAGAAACGATCCAAGCCGACTTCAGTTTCCTGGCGACTCCAAACCAGTTCGATTTGACCCCCGTCCCAGGTGGTGAAGTCCAGGATGATGCCGTAGGTTTCGCTTTCGTCGATATCGATATCCTCGATGTCGAAGCCGGACGTGTTGCCGTAGGTTTCCAGGTCTCCCAAAAACTGGTAACCCAAAAACGGCGTGATCTCAAAGTCCTGGCTCATGGCGGAAAAGGCGCTGAAGATAAGTATGCCGGCCGAGAAGAGCTTGTAAACCATGCTGCCTCCAATAACCGCATCCGGGATAAGGGGACGGGATGCTCTATAGTTTTGCCTAGCATAACAAGCCGGCATCGGGCGGGTAATTAGACTTTGGTCGTATGCTCTTTCCCGAATTGAAGAAGGGATAAGACCAAAGTCCAATAGACAACCCCGCCATAAAAAGTGAATCCTAAGCTACATCGCATCGTTGGAGGATGGGCGTCATGACTCACCGGATGACTATGAAAACCCCGGTTCGGTTGATCGCGGCGTGCTTCTTGTTGTGGGGCATCAACCGACCGGCGGAATGCCAGAGTATTGAACTCGACAAGCAACTGGGCGCGGAAAATGCCGCGGTGGTAGAAGAACAGATGGGCCTCTACCCGGACACCAAGCTGACCACCTACCTTATCGAAGTAGGGCAACGACTGGTCTCG
>JASJCB010000180.1 GCA_030066195.1 Acidobacteriota bacterium | reverse complement strand
TCGCGCTGCTCGAAGTGGGTCTCGGCTCGGACCCGGCCGGCAGTCCGCTTCCCCTTCTTTGGTTTCTTCTTGACCCGGCCCTTGTGTTTCATCAGACGGCGGATCGTTGTATACGAGGACAGTGGACTCAGTTCGGGATTCTCTTCGACCAAAACGGCCGGATTGTCGACATGCAGCAGGTAGCTCCATCCCTGGTACTGACGGTACTGCCGCTGGAGCGCGAGCACCAGCTTGGGGTTGAGGACTCGCGTCTTGCCGGCATCCTTTCTTTTTTCCCTCCCAAGGCGGCAAGCGGGTCATCGGCGTTCCTGGCGCGATAGCTGTCGTATTCGTTGATTCTTGCCGCCCGGCATCGAGGAATGAGTGCAGATTTCTCGATTCCAGAAGTCACTCTTCTAAAAATCAGTCCTCATTCTTTGGACAATGAAAGTTTGACATTAAAGAATGAGATCTGGTTCTTTGCTCCCGAAAAGTCAGCAACAAGGAACCACAACTGATTTCTTTCACATTACTTTTCGGTGCGCAAAGAATGAGGACTGATTTTTAGAAGAGTGACTTTTGGAATCGAGGAATCAGCACTGATTCTTAGGAAAGTGACTTCTGGAATCGAGGAATCAGGGCGAATTCCTCAATCCTCGGTTTGCGGACACAACGAATCACAACTGGGTTGCAGTGTCTCGCCTTCTATCATCGACAACCAAAGACAATGTTTCGATCACTGCTTGAGCATGTCCGCCGCGTGACAGTTAAGCCTACTGAATCACACCTCGATGGAAATCTACTTGACTATTATTGGCCGCTCTACAGCATCGTTTTTCCCTCTGCCAGGCGGTCTTTCTCCCCTGTTGACACGCTTTCTCTACACGGGTACGCCGGATCGACACGGTGCAAGGGTCGGGCTTATACGGTCCTCCACTTTGCTCGCATTTTCTTTGTTGCAGTTTTTCCATGCCTGACCTCCCTGGATCAGGCATCGCCTCTGTCTCCGAGGAGCTTATTTGTTGACATGGGGCGGATCACTTTTCGAGCAGAGACATCCCCGGCGCAGTTTCGCAGAGAAAAACCGGTTCAATTATCCAGAGCGTTCAGAACGTTTGCCGGCAGCCGGCCTCGTTCGCCTGAATTTCCCCCGAGACCCTTGAATAGCTACTTGGTGGTATTTGATGTTGAGGCAGCAGCAACTTTCTGATAGTGTAATTCACCAAGCCTTAAATTTTTTGAGCAATTGCCTTGGGATGGAGTCAATTAGATGAATGCAACCCGCCTTCCGGCCGCTTGGAGTTTTCCATGGGTCCTCTTGATCCTGGTTTTATTCTCGGCAGGCTGTGGACCGTCTGAAAAATCCACAAACCCGTTCAGAGTGATCAAGAAAGCCCACCCTTTCGGTCCTCCTGATGAGTACCGTAAAGAGTTCTACAGGGCGTTGGAAGATATCGCAACGGATGGAGAACATGTATTCCTCAGCAATTTTGAAACCGGGCTGATCGAACTCGACGGCGACGGAAACCATGTCCAAACCTATGGGGAGCCCGGCCGGGGTCCTGCTTTTCTGACCAAGGTTTTAGGAACGGCCGTGACACCTGACCTGGTTTGGATCATAGATTTCAAGCAACGCCTCCTCTGCTTTGAACGCGGCAGCGGCGAATTTCTGTATGGCTTGAATCTGGACATACCGCAAGGCATGTTCTACGCCAATTTTTTTAGGCACCCCGGTACCAATACTATGCTTGCTGTTGACCGCAATCTGCTGCTTCCCATGCGCTTGTTGGTCAATGATCACAACATCGCCACCCTGTTCGATGACCAGGGCAGGATTGTCAAGCACATCATGGACCCGGATTACAAAAAGATCATGGAGAAAGATATCTCTACCTGGCGCCGGACTCTATGGGCTTATGACGACGGCTTTTGGTATTGCGCCTATATGCATGGTCATCGGCTTCTCAAATTCGACGCGGACTTCAATAAGGTGTATGATGTGGCCATTGATACACCTATCACAAGACGCTATGACGGCATGGTTCAAGATCAAATATCATCTGGAGGTAACAGTTTCGCTCCTTTTTTCTGGGATATGGATGTATTCGGGGACTATGTTTACTTGTTAGCTCAATTCGGCATTTTTCAGGTGGGTAAAGTGGACGGCGCCTTTAAAAGAAAAATTGAGTACCACTACAATGCCGATCGGCCGATCAACGGAGAGATCATCTACGGCCCCATTACTTTTTCGACCTTTGCCATTCTCAATACCGGCAGGGTTATTTTGGCGCCCAACCATCCAAATGATATGAGAGACGACCTTTTCCAAGGGAGTATTCCAGACTATGATTAGGAGTTAATGATGAAAAAGATTCGAAGATTAATGACGATACCGGCCCTCCTTATATTGGGCAGCTTGCTTTTAGCAACCACCGATATCCGGTGCCCTACGACATGCCCGGATTTTTGTGCGGTCGCCACCGGCACCTTAGTCGGTCCCGGTTGTGCAAGTTGGGGCGAGGGATTTGCGGGAACGAGAACCGCAGAAGCAATAGTAAAGGGTTATTGTGTAGAAACATTTTTAACCTATGTTTTGGACAGTCAACGAGTAAGTTGCCACGAAAAGTATACTTATCCCGATTATGGGGACGAGGGCGGTGATGACTGTTCCGGTTGTGGAACAGGCGATTGCCCTGCTTCTTGCAATCCCTATTAATCGGTTACCGAAGAGTCCGACTGTAAAAATCATTGCCATTCACGCTTGTTCCTCCCTTGAAGAGCCTGAATAGCTCAAAAGTTGCAGAATGGGCACTTAAATGTTAATCTTTCAGGGATGTATGTGTTCGAGATACCTTTTGATGCATCATCGTCGAACACATTTGTCGAGCGGAGGAAGTGGCATGAAGTGTCCGTTTTGTAGTCACCTGGGCGATAAGGTCGTCGACTCGCGCGAGGGCAAGGACGGCGAATCCATTCGTCGGCGGCGCGAGTGTTTGCAATGTAAGCGCCGCTTTACCAGTTACGAGCGCATTGAAGAGATCCAGTTCATGGTGATCAAAAAAGACGGCAAGCGCGAGTTATTCGAGCGTCAGAAAGCGCTCAAAGGCATCCTGGCTTCTTGCCAGAAGCGGCCGGTCAGCATGGCGGAATGCCAGGACATCGTCAACGACGTGCTGTTCAAACTCTACCAGAAAGCGGACCGTGAAATCCAAGCGGAAGAGATCGGCGAGATCATCATGGACGGCCTGAAGAAGTTGGACAAAGTTGCCTACGTCCGTTTCGCCTCGGTTTACCGGGACTTCCAAGACGCCTCGGATTTCCTGGGTGAGGTAAAACCCCTGATCGACGGCAAATAAACGCCGGGTAGCGTGAACAAGCACCCACATAGAACGGCCCGGGCATGGAACCTAAATCTGAACAATGATGGACCTACCCCGGTTTACCGGACAGCGGGTTAAGTAATGTTTGCCGGCGGTTGCCGATCAGTTGGCCGATGCCCGACAAGATTTCAAGTCCGCGCTGAGGGTATACTATGGCGCCCGGGCCGATCCGGCCGAGATTGTGGAGAGACACGCCGAGGCTACCGCTACCTTGCGCGCCTGCGTGCGCCACCTTTGGAAGGACCTGCGCTTTCAATATCGGATGGGACGCATCGGTTTTGAAACATTGGTATTGGTGCAACTCCCGCTCAAGGGCACCGTCCCCGGCGGCGTTCAAAGCAACCACAATGCGACGCGGTTCATCGAACTCGTATCCCAATCGCCGCCCCCCGAAGGCTGAATGAAAAAAGGCCGAAACCGCATGTTGCGGTTCCGGCCTTCGGTTTTCGAGCTTTTAATGGTTTAGGCGCGTTCGAATATCGTGGCGATGCCCTGGCCGAGACCTACGCACATGGTGGCGATGCCCAGTTTGGCGTCCTTGTCCTTCATCACGTGCATCAGCGCGCCCGTGATGCGGGAGCCCGAGCAACCCAGCGGGTGGCCCAAGGCGATGGCGCCGCCGCGGATGTTCACCATGTCGTCCATCTTGCTCAGCAGGCCCAGGTCCTTGAGCACCGGCAGGGATTGCGCCGCGAAGGCTTCGTTCAGTTCCACGTAGTCGATGTCTCTAATCTTCAGCTTGGTTTTCTTCAGCGCCTTTTGCACCGCCGGCACCGGGCCGTAGCCCATGATGCTGGGGTCCACGCCCGCGACGCCCATGCCGATGATTTTAGCCATGGGTTCCAGGCCCAGATCCCTGGCGCGGTCCGCCGACATGACCAGCAGCGCCGAGGCGCCGTCGGAGATGGCCGAGCTGTTGCCCGCGGTAACCGTACCGCGCGGATCGAAGGCCGGCTTCAGTTTGCCCAGCGTCTCCATGCTGGTCTCGGGACGAACCACCTCGTCGGTGTCGATCATGGTCAACATGCCGTCGGCGTCGTGGCCCTCGGTGGGTATGATTTCGTTCTTGAAACTACCGTCCTGTCCCGCCTGGTGCGCCCGTTGGTGGCTGCGCACGGCAAAGGCGTCCTGGTCCTCGCGGCTGATGGCGTGCATGGTGCGCAGGTATTCCGCCGTGGCGCCCATCATGCCGGCCGCCAGGGCCGCGTGTTTGGCCATGGCCGGGTTGGGGTCGACGCCGTGGTTCATGGGTACGTGGCCCATGTGCTCCACACCGCCGACAATGTAGACATCGCCCTGGTCGGCCATGATGCTGACCGCGGCGGTGTGCAGTGCCGACATGGAACTGCCGCAAAGGCGGTTGACGGTTTGCGCGGGCACCGTGTGGGGAATGCGGGTCATGAGGCTGCTCATGCGCCCCACGTTGAAGCCCTGCTCCAGGGTTTGCTGCACGCAGCCCCAGATCACATCGTCTACCTCGGCAGGGTTGACCGCGTCGTTGCGATCGAAGAGGGCTTCGATCAAGTGCGCCGACATGCGTTCGGCGCGCACATTGCGGAACACACCGCCCTTGGAGCGGCCCATGGGGGTGCGGACCGCATCGATAATGACTGCTTCTTTCATGCTTTCCTCCGCCTTAAAACTTGTAGTATTTCTCGCCGGAGGCAGCCATGGCTTTCATGCGCTCCGTGGGTTTGTAGAGATTACCGTAATCGGCATACTTTTCAGCCGACTCACAGAAATTGTCCAGGCCGATCGCATCGACGTACTTGAAGGCGCCGCCGCGGAACGGGGGGAAGCCCAAGCCGAAGACCAGGCCCATGTCGACCTCGGTGGGCGTGGAAACGATGCCGTCTTCAAGGCAACGGGCGGCCTCGATGATCATGGGGATCATCATGTGGTCGATGATGGTCTGGTCGTCGAAATCGTTCATGCCGCCGGCATGTTCCTTGATCATGTCGTAGGTGGTTTCGTCGACAATCTTCTTTTGACGACCCTTGCGGTCCAATTCGTAACGGTAGAAACCCACGTCGTTCTTCTGGCCGTAGCGTCCCTTCTCGTACATGATGTCGATCATTGTCTTGTCGCTAAGCGAGGCCAGGCGATCGGGGAAACCCGCGGCCATGACCTGGCCGGCCTTGTAGCTGGTGTCGATGCCCACCACGTCGCTCAGGTAGGCGGGACCCATGGGCCAGCCGAAACCTTCCATGACCTTGTCTACCTTCACGTGATCGGCGCCCTTACCCAACAAGATGCCGAAGCCGGCGAAGTAGGGGAAGAGGATGCGGTTGACCAGGAAGCCCGGGCAATCGTTGACCACGATGGGGTTCTTGCCCATCTTCTGGGCGTAGGCGACCGTGGTTGCAATGGCTTCGTCGCTGGTCTTCTCGCCGCGAATGACTTCCACCAACGGCATCTTGTGGACCGGATTGAAGAAGTGCATACCCACGAAGCGCTCGGGCTTTTTCAGGGCCTCGGACAGGAGGGTGATGGAAATGGTGGAGGTGTTGGAAGCGATGACCGCGTCGTCGCGAGTGTAGGTTTCCAACTCCGCCAGAACCGATTTCTTGATCTTCTCGTTTTCTACGATGGCTTCTATGATAATGTCGGCGCCGGCCATGTCGTTATAGGACAGGGTGGGCGCGATCATGTTCAACTGCGTCGCCATGGCCGCCGCGTCGATCTTGCCGCGCTTGACCAACTTGCCCAACAGCTTGGAAGCTTCGCCCAGGCCCAGTTGCAGCGCCTCGGGGACGATGTCCTTCATGATCACGGGCGTCTTGCCGCGCGAGGCGGATTGGTAGGCGATGCCGCCGCCCATGATACCCGCGCCCAGCACGCCGGCCACCTTGACATCCTTGGCGTCTTTCCCGTGCTCTTTCGAGATCTTCTTC
This sequence comes from Acidobacteriota bacterium, assembly GCA_030066195.1. GTDB lineage: Bacteria > Acidobacteriota > Holophagae > Acanthopleuribacterales > Acanthopleuribacteraceae > JASJCB01. Next base: position 16,851 of record JASJCB010000180.1, on the reverse strand, counting down.
AGCGCCTGGTCGTTGAGGAAGATACCCACCAGGTTGGCCGCAACATCGGTTTTGGCCATGTCGTAGAAACCCTTCATTTCCACTTCCTGGGCCTCGTCGCGCTTTTTGTTGCAGGCGGCCTGCATGACTTGCACGGCCTTGACGGGCGCGGGGTAGTGCTTGCCGGCCTTTTGCTTGATCATGCCCTTGGCAGTCTCGAAGGACATCATGGCCTCGGTCATGTTCAGCTTCAGGGGGCCTTTCTTCTCTTCCTTGCGGGCGCGCCAGTCGAAGACGCCGTCGGCGGCCTGCTTCAACAGTTTCAGGGAGGCGTCGCGCAATTTGTCATCGGCGACGACCGCGTCCACCACGCCGTCCTTCATGGCTGCTTCGGGCTTGTATTCCTTGGCGCCGGCGATCCACTGCGCGGCGTTGTCGGCGCCGATCATGCGGGGCAGGCGCGTGGTGCCGCCGAAGCCGGGAATGATGCCCAGCTTGGTTTCAGGCAAGCCCACCTTGGCTTTGGGGCCTGCTACGCGGAAATCACAAGCCAGGGCGATTTCCAAACCGCCGCCCAGGGCAAACCCGTTGATCGCGCAGACAGTGGGAATGTCCAGGTCTTCCAGGCCGTTGAATACCGAGTGGGCGGCTTTCAAACCTTCCATGAAGGGGCCCTCGTCCAGGGTGAACATGCCCAGGAATTCGGTGATATCGGCACCCACTACAAAACTGTCCTTGTTACTGGTGATCAGCAGACCGCGCAGGCCGGGCTCCGTGGCAATCGCGTGCACGGCTTCGCCTAATTGACGAAGAGTATGCTGGTCGAACTTATTGATTTTGTCATCTTGCCGGTCCAGTACGAGTTCGGCGTAATCGCCCTCGATTCGGCGGCAGTGGAGATTGCTCCCCTCATAGATCATAAGATCGCTCCTTTTTTTCCTTGTCCTTTGAGGCATGATCCGGGACCCGTTTCCGTGCGCCCCGGCGTTGGTAAGGTTTAGAAATGGAAGTGCTGTTCTTCCATGGCAGTAAGAGACCGCACATCGCCCCGGGCGCAGCGCAGATGCATGCGGGCGCGGGGGAACAGGCGGTCGAAGTAGAAATAAGCGGTTTGAAGTTTGGCTTTGTAGAAGGCTTTGTCCTCACAAGTCTCGTCTTCCAGGCGCTTCAGGGCCAGGGCGGCCATACGCGCCCAATAATAGCCCATGACCACGAAACCCGTAAACATCAGGTAGTCGTAGGCGGCGGAGCCCACCACGTCGCGGTTCTTGAGCGCCCGGAACATCAGTTTCTTGGTGCTCCAGTCCCAGTTGCGCACCATCTTGCGCAACGGTTTGGTGAAGACCTTCATGCGTCCCCTGAAGCGGCCGAAACCGTTGCAGAAGGTTTTGATCTCGCCCAGGAAATCATCCAGTTCCTTAGCGCGGTCCAGCATGATCTTGCGACCCAGCAGGTCCAGCGATTGGATGCCGGTGGTGCCCTCGTAGATGGTGGAGATGCGCACGTCGCGATAGATCTGCTCCATGCCCATTTCCCGGATATAGCCGTGACCGCCGAAGACCTGAATGCCCAGGTCGGCGGCCTCACAGCCCATTTCGGTGAGAAATCCCTTCAGGATGGGGGTCAACAGGCCCAGGCGCTTGTCGGCCTTTTTGCGCGCTTCCTCGGTTTCGCCGCGGGTGTAGTAGTCGGCAATTCTGGCCGCGTCGAAGACCATGGCGCGGCCGCCCTCGGCAATTGCTTTTTGGGTCAGCAGCATGCGGCGAACGTCGGGGTGTACGATGATGGGATCGGCGGGATCGTCGGGGTTCTTGGGTCCGGTCAGCGAGCGCATGGCCTTGCGTTCCCGGGCATAAGCCAGGGCGCCTTGCAGCGATGATTCGGCCGTGGAGACGCCCTGAACCGCGTTGCCGATACGCGAGATGTTGATAAAGGTGAACATGCAGTTCAGGCCGCGGTTGGGCGGACCCACCAGGAAACCGGTCGCTTCCTCAAAAGCCAGAACGGCGGTGACGGAACCGTGAATGCCCATCTTCTTTTCGATAGAGGTGCAAACAACTTGATTGCGTTCGCCGACCGAGCCGTCATCAAGGACCAGGAACTTGGGTACGATGAACAGGGAGATGCCCTTGGTGCCGGGAGGCGCGTCCGGCAGTCTGGCCAGGACGATGTGAACGATGTTCTCCGTGAGATCGTGTTCGCCGCAGGAGATGAAGATTTTGGAACCGGTGATTTTGTAGGAGCCGTCGTCTTGCGGTACGGCTCGGGCTTGAACCTGGGAAAGGTCCGAACCGCAATGGGACTCTGTCAGGCACATGGTGCCGCTCCAGCGACCTTCTACCAGGGGCGGCAGGTAGGCAGCTTTTTGTTCATCGGTGCCGTGTGCTTCCAGGGTGGCCGTGGCGCCGTGGGTGAGGCCCGGGTACATGGACCAGGACCAGTTGGCCGAGCCGTTCATCTCGGCATGCGGCAGGCTGAGCGAGGCCGGCAGGCCCTGGCCGCCGAATTCCTCCTCCGCGGCCAGGCCGGCCCAACCGCCCTCGCAATAAATTTCATAAGCTTTCTTGAAGCCTTCCGGTACCATTACCTCGCCGCCTTTCAGCTTGCAGCCCTCGGCATCGCCGGAGGCATTGATAGGAGCCAGCACCTCTTCGGCAAACTCGGCCGCGCTGCCCATGACAGCATCGATCAGGTCACCGTCAATGTCGTGATCACCCGGTAGCTCGCGATAGTGTCCGGGGTAATCGAGCAGTTCCTTCATGACGAACTGCATATCCCTGATCGGGGCTTTGTACTGGGGCATAGGCACTCCTGAATGCTGGATTGGGCGACATAGAACCCACAACATGAAGCGAATCGGCGCGGCCGCGCCTTGGAGAAGAGAGGGTCGGAAAGACGACCCGATGACACGGCGGGAAAAAAAGAGCCGTATCGGTTGAGAGGAAGCGATTGCGAGCAGGGACCACGTTGCTGACACCCGTGTGGTCAGAGTTCGATAGACAAATCATTCTACCCCAAGGTAGGCAGCGGAACAATGAACAATACACAAGTGAACTCATGTTCATTCCACGCGTAAGCTTGTGATGTTTGAAGATGCCGCATACAGGCAAATCCATGTTGCTTACGCGTCCGGCGCGGGGGCGCCGGTGATCATGGCCAGGGTCTGATCGGCCAGCGATTCAAGGTCCATGGCGCCGCCGGGACGGAACCATTTGACGGTCCAGACCTGGGAGCCGTTGAGGAAGCGGCGCAGGATACCGGGTTCCAGGTGGACCAGGTTTTCGGCACGCGCCTTGGCCAGCCATTCCAGCCAGATCCCCTCGTAGGCATCCCGCCTGGCCAACAGTTGCCGGCGCGCCTCCTCGGTCAGGCTGTCCCAGGCGTAGAAGGTGACTTCCATGCCGTCGCGGGTGCTTTCGTCGTGGATCAGTCCCAATTCGGCGCGGATAAGCGCGCGAATAACGGCGCGGGTACTGCCGCCCGTGGCCGTTGCCGCTTTCAACCGGGCCACGGCGCCGTCAACCGCATCTTCCATGACCGCCACCAGGATATCGTCCTTGGAGCCGAAATAATGGAAGATGCTGCCTGACTGGAGATTGACGGCCCGAGCCAGATCGCGGATGGTGGCGCGATCAAAGCCTTTTTCACGGAACAGGCGTGCGGCCGCGTGGATCAGCAAATGGCGACGGTTTTCTCCAGCCTGGTTCATAAAACTCCTGAAACACCCGAACAAGCGTTCGGTTGGTGGTATTATGATACTTGGCGCGGTACGGTGCGACAAGAACAAAATGAACGCCAATTCAGCGCATGGGACCCTGTCTTCCCAGATGGAGAATCCGGCCCTGTCAACACCGAATGTACTCGCGCCTTGAACCTCCCGGCCAACTTCCCCCTACCCGACCATGGGCCGGCAGACCTGAAAACGAACGATTTAACAATTATGGTACACGAATTGCTTTGTTTACCTTCAAGCATGGGTATCCGACCCGCTTCCTGGAGGAAAAAGTGCTGAACCGCATTCAGTATTTGTTAACGATTCTAATACTTACTTGTGCTCATTTGGGGGCAATCGATGTGGGCACCGCCATCAATGAAGTCAGCCACGAGGGCACCGATGAGACGGTGGGCTCCTTTACCTTGACGCTACGGGACAATGACTTTTCCGGCGCAAGCCCTGAATCGCCCATCTACATCAGGTTTACCCTGGACAAGGCCAACGGTTGGGCTTGCACTCTGGTCGACCTTCGCGATGATGACGACGAATGGGTGGATGCGCCCATCAACCTGGCGCTCAGCGTGGTCGGTTCCGACGCACAGATCAACACAACGGTTCCCCCGACCGCGGTTCAGTTAGTACGCATGATCAAGGGTGAGCGGTTCGGCTGGATTCGCGTGACCGATTCCTCCGACGATTGGATCCTACCTGGCAACGGCGGGTCTGCCCGGGCTCCCAACCAGGACAACGGTGTTTCCTTCCTGGTGGGGGTACGCGGTTCCAACTCGGTCAAAGAAGGCGCCAACACCATTACCGGCGGCAACGAATACGCCGACACCAATACCCTTGCCTCCACCCGATTGCGCGTGGATTACAGCAATACGCCCGACTTCAATTTCAATGACCTGGACCGCATCTTCTTCATTTCCTTCGACAGCGAAACCGAGGGCGTGGAAGACGGCGATTCCGTGTTTACCGGCAACAATACCGGCATTGCCTTCTCCAACGATTTCAATATTGCCCGCGGCGTGCGCTTCTTCCCCTGCGTGGAGTTCCACAACATCGCGGACAACTGGGACACCCCCGCACACGAAGTCGATGTCGGCCTGCTTCAACTGGAAGCCATACGCACCTACCTGGCAGACATCCCTCCCGTTTACATGACCAACTCCTCCGATTTCGACTGGCAGGAAGGTTCGATCCTGTACATGGTCCACCAGGGCTATAACCCGAACTTCGACATCTACGACGAGGACCCGCCCTTCTGGTACGACCCCGTCATTCCCGACGTGCACCTGAAGGATCGCGATATTCAGGTTACCGCCTCCAACGATTCCGTGTGGACTTGGGAGAAGGTCTATTGGGAAGATCGTTTCATGGGTTACCGGCTCATCTTGAAAAGCGGATCCTGGCCGATCAACGGCTACGTGGAAATCTCCGGCATCGGCGCCAGGGTCATCGACCACTTCGAAAACGAGCCCTTGCGCCTGAACGGGTACGCCTACTACCTGGCAACCGGCAATATCACCCCTGACGGCATCCCCGGCAGACTGGGCCCCTTGCAGCGCAAAGTTGCCTTGCTTCGACCCGCCGTCGCGCCCTACTTCGAGGCGTTGCCCTACACGGCTTACGACCGCAACGACTGGAACTTCTCGGCGCATCTGGTCAACCCCCACGATGAACCCATGCGCTTCACCGCGCTGTTCTTCAACCCCTCCAGTCTGTTATTGCAGGTTTTGGGCTCGCAAACGCTGGGCGCGCACGCAAGCCGTCCCATCCGGGTGCTTGACGAGTTCGGCGACACTGCCGTGCCCAAGCTTGCCTGGATCTACATAGTGGCGGACAAACCCTTTATGACCGTCGGCCGTATCGAGGACCCGGGCCGCAAACAATTGGATATCTTCTCCGGTGTGAACCAATTGAACGACGTGCTCTACGGCCCGCACCTGCCGGGGAACACCGCCGACTGGGAAACCAACGCCTATATCATCGCTACCGACCCGGAGACCGATGCCTCCTTTTTCCTCAACCGGCCCGGCGAGATTACCGAACGCCTGCGCCTGCTGCGCTTCCCGGGCAGCACCGCGCCGCTGGACGACGACGACTTCACCGGCGTCAACGGTCGCAGTTCCTGGTTCTCGGTAACGGCCACCGCGCCGGTAGGGTCGGGTCTGCTGCTCTACAGCCAACGCAACACCAACAACTTACTCTCCTCGGTGCCCATGGACAACGCCGCATCCAACCGTTGGACCTTCGGTCACGTGGGCAATGTAGAGGCGGGCTGGTGGAACGGCCTGGTGATTCTGAACATCCAAGATACCGATAATTCGGCGAATTTGATTGCTTACGACGCGGACGGCGCCGTTTTACTGCAGCGAACGCTGCAAATGGCCCCGCAAGAAAAACTGTTCGGCCTGCTGGAAGATATCCTGCCCGGCGCCGACACCCAGCCTATTTCGCGTATCGAGATCCTGGCCGCTGAAAACGTGGTCGGCTTTCTGTTGATGGGCCGCGTGGACGCACTGGTCACCACCACGGTGCCGGGCAACCTGCCGACGGGTTCCCACCTGGTGCTGCCCTTCGTGCCCGACATGGAACGCAACTGGGCGGGCCTGGCCCTGATCAACGAGGGGACCACGGAGGCGGAGATCACGGTCACGCCCTACACGGCCGCCGGCGAAGCGGGTTCCTCCGTCGACCTGACCGTGCCCGCGGGCGCCAAGGCCCTGCGTAACCTGACGGACTTCGTACCGCCCCTGAGCAACGTCTACACCCACCTCGGGATCACGAGTAATCGCGACGTCAGCGGCTACGTGCTGACGGGTAGTTCGGACGCAACGCAACTGGCCACCATCCAACTGGACGCGGTCATCTTCAACGAACCCGCCAAGCAGTAACAAGTTTGCATCCGGACAAACAAGCGGAGGCCGATATCTTCGAATAGGCGGTCTATTCATCGCCGTATTGTTCACGATACCATTTTCGCCAGTTACTCTCCCAGGTATCCATGGCTTCTTCGATGAGGTTTCGAACTGCTTCCTCGCTACCGTGAACCTTCACCAACTGCTCGCTCAAGCGCGCTTTGTTTCTTTCCAGATCCTTGACTCTGGTGTCAAGGTTTTTGAGGCGGTATTTTTTCGGCATGGCTTCGTTGTTGGGAATATCGTGAGACACCATGGTGTGACGAAACATTCCCCACTTCTCGGACAATTTGAAGTAATGTCGATAGTGCTTGGAGGCCTTCTCATATTCACCGCGCGCGACCTGTTTCGCCGCCAACCTGCGAAGGACCGTCATGTGATTCTCCAAGTCGTTGGTTTCGGGAACATTGCCAAAGAAAGGCAATGAAACGGCCTCGGTCAGTAAACGGATCTCTTCCTCTTCGTTCCCCAATCTTTTTTCAATCAGGGCCAGCCTGCGGTAAATAGAGGGAACGTTTCCGGTGCCCGACTCCAATTGAAGAAGTTCTTTAAGAGCGGACCGGGCCTCATCGAACAATCCTCCTTCAATCAATGCCTCGCCGAGGATTCGATAAGAGCCGATCGTATCGTTCGCCATCTGTCGATCATCCAGAATTCCCTCTTGATACGCCTTGCGGAGCATCGAAAGTTGGATCCGATGCGCATACAAAACCTTAAGGCCTATCAAGGCGCTTTCATTCAAGGGAAGCTCGTCACCGAACTTGTGATTCTTCAGTTTTCTTTTCGTAACTTCACTAAAAAGATCCAGGTAATAGTCGGTCTGCTCATGGATGTTGTCAAATGTTTGGATCCCCAGACTTTCGATATCGATATCGACTTCTTGGAAGAAGCAAAAGGCAATCAAAAGAACAAGCATGGTCTCACTTCCTTTTCAGTTGCTACATTGGATGACTGAGTCTTCATCCACGGCATATTGATATAGGCGTTTGTAGAGGTTGAACTCAGTAACTTCGACTTTATTACCGCCCATGTCGTACTTACAGGTCTCGACATTCATCTTCGTCTCGTAGGTCTTGTGATGAATCTCGTAGTTATATCCTCTGCCGTTGTTGGAGCCGGGTACCGCAACGGTTTCGTTCACGCCGAATGTCGTGGCCACTTCGAATCCCAACTGCCCGGTTACCAGTTCAACTCCAAAACCGCCCGCGACGGTAATTTTGGATGATAGAAGCGAACTGAGGGTGACGGTTCCCCCCAAACAATTGGTATATAAGCGATAAGGGTCTGAATAAAGCTTTACAGCCGGTAGCCAGTCACCCGCTCTGTTGAAATGCCTTCCCCAGCAATACATTTTCACATCCAACTCTTCCTCGAACCTTGCGTTTGAATCGCCGACTTTTCGGACACCCACGTAACGCTTTAGATCCCTGTGTTTGATTTGACCGTTGACGGGAACGGCATCGGTGCGCGTATTGAAGTTCTCGATTTTTGCTCTTGGGCGCCAATCGTCCAATTTCGTATGTCCAGGTACACCCCGACCGGTGAAATAGACTTTCATCTCTACATTCTCGGGAGGAACCCTATTGCCGTTCTTGAAAACGGCGGCGTCGGCCGAGATGGAAAGGTTGTTGCCCCAAAGTCCTTGATTGCTGTCGATGGTGATACTCAGTGAACCCGGCGTACCAGTCGATTTGGTTTGTTTGAAGATGATGTTTTCGGCTATATACTCATACTCGTCAGGAGTGCAGGCGCAGTCACCGTCCGGCCCGGGTTCACTACCACCGCCGCCTTGAGAGCCGCCTCCCGGCGGGCCCGGTTCGGTCTCAATACCACCGTTATCGATGACGAAACAATACTCCCTCCAAATGGTTTGTGAACCGGAGTATTCACCGTTGATGTAGATATTGACCGTGGTGGCCTCCCACCAACAATCCTCCGATGCCGACAGGGGTAAAATTAGAAATAGACAAACGAGCGTTAAAAAAACACACTTCACGACACTTCTCCTCACCAATATCTACTTGAGGTAAGACACAGATTGACAAATGCATTAAGTTCCCGGATTGTGAAAATGATAATGCTGAATATCATCATAGGGGCAACCGCACCCAAATGCAACAAAAAAAGGGATGGAGTCATTTTCAGCGATCCTGCCATAATTGGTCGTGATTTTTCCTGTAGGCGGGCTTCGAATTGACGCGGAGAGCCGCGATGCACCCCCATGCAAATCCGCCTACGGATTCATGAGTGTGGTGATCCCTAGGCGATTGTGCCCGCGTTCTTATATAATGAGCCGACATCATTCCTTTACGTGGGTGCTCATGACCATCGCCGGCGAAAGTGACAAGCCATGACAGAGACACAGGGCAAGCACCGGTTCTTTGCGCCGGAAGTTATCCAGACCTCTGCCATGGATTGCGGTCCCGCTTCCCTGAAGTGCCTGATGGACGGCTTCGGCTTACATGCCGACTACGGCCGTCTGCGCGAGGCGTGTCAGACCGATGTGGACGGTACCTCCATCGACACCATCGAGGACACCGCCAACCGGTTGGGCCTCCGAGCCTTTCAGCGCCTTTTGCCCTTGGACCACCTTTTTGTCCCGGATATGAACTACCTGCCAGCCATGGTGGTCGTCCGCCTGCCCAATGGGTTCACCCATTTCGTGGTGGTTTGGCGACGCTTCGGCAACTTCGTCCAGGTTATGGATCCGGGGACCGGTCGCCGCTGGGAATCGATTTCGAGCTTCATGCGCCATGTCTTCGTGCACCGTCACCCCCTGGCCGCCGAGGATTGGCGCGACTGGGCGGGAACCGATGATTTCCTGGGCCCGCTCGAATTGCGCATGACCCGTCTGGGTTGTCGGACCGATTTCTGCAAGCGCCGCATCGAGACCGCGCTGACCGATCCCTCCTGGTTCGGCATCGCCGCGCTGGACGCCGCCGTGCGCATGGTCCACAAACTTGTCGACGCCCGCGCCTTGAAACCCGCCGCAACCCAAGAACGCCTGCTGGACCGAATCTTAGAACGCGCCCTTGCCGAAGAACCCGGCGAAATGCACACCATCCCGGAGCCCTATTGGTGCCTGGTTCCAACCGAGGAAGGCGAGGGCGAGGACCTGATGGCCTTCCGCGGCGTGGTCATCCTGGATATTCGCGGCAAAAGCGCCGACCTTCCCGCCGAGGAGGACGAAGAACAACCCCAACCCCTGTCCGAGGACCTCAGCGCGGTGCTTCGAGAAGACAAAACCCAACATTTCAGCCAGGTGCTGAAGTTCATCAAAGGCGAGGGGCTGTTGGCGCCGGTGTTCCTGCTGGCCGCCATGCTTCTGGCTACCTTCTCCCGCCTGGTAGAGGTTGCTCTGTTTCGCGTTTTCCTTGAGTTGAACGAGGCCCTGGCCCAACCGCTGCAACGTCTGGGCGCCGTCGGCTATGTCCTGGCCTTCGCGGCGGCCCTGCTCCTGTTGGAATTGCCCATCGCCAACATCCTGCTACGCTTGGGACGGCACCTGGAGACCGGTCTGCGCCTTTCCTTTCTGCGCAAATTGCCGCGTATCGGCGACCGCTATTTTCACAGCCGACCCGTTTCCGATATGGCCGACCGGGCGCACCGTGTCTTCTCGCTGAGACACATGAGCACCCTGGGCGGCAGCCTGGTGCGCACCGTTCTGGAGATGGCATTGACCGTGGCCGGCATCCTCTGGATCGATCCCGAACTATGGCCGTATACCCTGCTGCTGGCCGCAACGGCATTGGGTTTCCCTCTGGCCGCGCAACCCGTGCTCAACGAGCAGAATCTGCGTGTGCTGACCCACGGCGGCGCCCTCAGCCGTTTCTACCTGGAAAGCTTCATGGGCCTGATCCCCATCCGCGCCCACGGCGCCGAACAAGCCGTGCGTCGCGAACAGGAAAAACTGTTGGTGGAGTGGGTGCACGCGAGTACCCGCTACCTGCGCTCCACGACCCTGGTCAATGCCCTCGTCGCATTCTCCGGTATTGTGTTGACTATTGCCGTCATCTTCTCTCATCTGGCCCGCCACACCGAATCGGGCCTGGTGCTTTTGCTGATCTACTGGGTCCTGCAACTGCCGCGCATGGGCAATGACGCGGCGCGGGTCCTGCTCATGGTCCCCAACCAGCGCAATACGGCCATGCGCCTGTTCGAACCGTTGAGCGCGCCCGAGGAAGACGTGAGCACCACCAGAGACACCCAACCGGAACCGGATCTTCCCAACGGCATGAGCGTGTCCATGGAAGATGTTGATGTAGTCGCCGGCGGCCGGCTGATCCTCAGTCACATCGACCTGAAGATCGAACCCGGCGAACACCTGGCGATCGTGGGCCGCTCGGGCGCGGGTAAATCGACGCTGGTGGGCCTGCTGTTGGGTTGGACGCAACCCGCCGAGGGCAAGATCCTCGTGGACGGCCGAGAACTAAAGGGCTCTGAACTGGAACGCGTTCGCGGTCAAACCACCTGGGTGGACCCGGCCGTGCACTTGTGGAACGACAGCCTGATAGAAAACCTGGCTTACGGAGCGCCCGACCGGGCGGAAGCGCCCCTGGAAATCATCCTGGACCAGGCCGACCTGTTAAACCTGCTGGACGCCATGCCCGACGGCCTACGCACCGTACTGGGCGAGAGCGGCGCCCTGGTCTCCGGCGGCGAGGGTCAGCGCGTGCGACTGGGCCGAGCCCTGCAACGCAAACAGGCGCGCCTGGTCATTCTGGACGAACCCTTTCGAGGTCTGGATCGACCCACCAGGGCCAGGCTCATGGACCGCGCCCACGCCTTCTGGCCGAACGCCACCCTGATCTGCATCACCCATGACCTGCAACTGACAGACCGCTTCTCCCGCGTGCTGGTCATCGAGGACGGTCAAATCCGCGAGGACGGCAGCCCGCAATCCCTGCTCAAACAAAACGGACGCTACGCCGAGCTGTTCAACGGCGACCGCGAACTGTGGAAAACCTACTGGCAAGACACCTCCTGGCGGCGCGTGACCATCGCCTCGGGAACTCTGACCGAGCAACCGGAGGTGGACGCGTGACCCGGCCCGTGCGCGAACTGTGTTGGCCCCAAGACCGCCTGGCCGAGGCGACCTTCGCTCTGGCTCGCGCCGCCGGCCTGTACCCGCGCACCGGCGTATCGCCGCATTCACCGCATGGGGATGACGACTGGAAGGAAGTCAACCAACACCTTGAAGACATCGGCGAGGCACTGGACATCCGCCTGCAATGTACCCAACTGTCCTGGCCGACGATGGAGGCAACCCTCGCCCGCTGCGGCCCCGCCGTGCTTCGCCAGGACCTTGGCGAAGAGATCGCCTACCTGACCGTGCTCGGCGCTAACGGGAAAAAACTGCGTGTGCTGGATCCCGCCGGCGGCATTTCGACCTGTCTCATCACCGACGCCGCCCGCTTGATCATGCCCGGCAAGGAAAGCCGGCACATCACCGAAATCGATCGCCTGCTGGAAGAGGCCGAGGTGCCGGAGAAACGCAGAGCTGCCGCGCGTCACACCATGCTGGCGGACCGGATGGGCATCAATCCCCTGAATGTCTGCTGGACCTTGGAAATGAAACCCGGCAAGAGCGTGACCTCCCTATTGAGCCACTACAAGCAATGGGGCTCGATCAGGCGCATCCTGCTTGGCTTTGTCGCGGCATACGTGGCGGGCCTGGTTGCCTGGTACCTCATCGGCAAGGGCGCGCTCGAGGGCCGCATCGACCACGGCTGGCTATGGCCCTGGGCGCTGCTTGTGCTGTTCCAAGGCTTCATCCATGTGCGCCTGGGTTGGTTGCAGGGTCACCTCTCCATTCAACTGGGCGCCCTGATCAAACGCAAACTGCTGGAGCATACCTTTGCCGTGGACCACGAAACCATCCGCCGCCAGGGCATGGGCCAACTGATGGGCAAGATCTTCGATACCGAGAATATCCAGGCTTTTGCACTGAACGGCGGTTTCCTGGCCGCATTGGCCGTGGTTGAACTGATCCTTGCCGCTTCCGTCATCGCCCTTGGCACCGGCGGCGGTACGCAGTTGCTGTTGTTCATCGCCTGGCTGCTGTTGGTGTTGGGCCTATGCGGCCGGTTCTGGAAGATGAGCCGCAAATGGACGCTGACGCGTTTGGACATGACCCACGACCTGATCGAACGCATGGCGGGCCATCGCACCCGCCTGGCCCAGGAGAACCGCACCCGCCGACACGATACCGAGGACCGCATTCTGGACGGCTATCTGAACGACTCACGCGCCATGGACCGCGTCTCGCTGATTTTCTCGTCCCTGGCCATGCACGGTTGGACCGTGCTCGCCCTGGCCGGATTGGCGCCCTACCTGGTCGGCGGCGCGTCCGGCGGCGCTCTGGCCGTGGCGCTGGGCGGCATCCTGCTGGCTTCCGGCGCCTTTGCCAATCTGAACGCGGGATTCACCAACATGGTCGGCTTCTTCATCTCGTGGGAGCAGTTGAAACCCATCTTCAGCGGACGCGCCGAGGAATTGCCTCCCCCGCCGCCGATCGTCCAAATGCCGGGAGGCAGCCGCCTGGATGCGCGCGATATCGGTTTCGCCTACCCCACGCGGCCCCGGGCGGTACTCGACGGTTGCAACCTGCGCATCGATGCGGGCGACCGCGTGCTGTTGACGGGTCCGTCCGGCGGCGGGAAAAGCACGCTGGCCGGTATCCTCTGCGGCCTGCGCAAACCGGCGAGCGGCGTGCTCCTCTTCGGCGGTCTGGACCGGCCCACGTTGGGCGCTCGAACCTGGCGCAGGCGCATCGCCCTGGCCCCTCAATTCCACGAGAACATGATCTTCAGCGAGACCCTGGGCTACAACCTGCTGATGGGTCGGGCCTGGCCGCCTCGACCCGGCGACATGCAACTGGCGGATGCTGTCTGCCGCGAACTGGGCCTCGGCGACCTGATCGAACGCATGCCCAGCGGCTACAACCAGATGGTCGGCGAAATCGGTTGGAAACTATCCCACGGCGAACGCAACCGCATCTTCCTGGCCCGGGCCTTGTTGCAAGAACCGGATATCCTGGTGCTGGACGAAAGCTTCGCGGCGCTGGACCCGGCCAACCTGAACCTGGTTTTCGACTGCGTCCTCAAACGCGCCAAGACCCTGGTGGTTATCGCCCATCCCTGACCGCCCGGGCAATGCATCGAAGCCGGGCGTGCTGCTGTCGTTCTCCGGTGGGAATCGGCCAAAATAGTTTTTAGGCGCTCGGTCTCTAGTTCGGGGCGATCAAAATAAGTTCGGGCCTCTCGTTCTCCGGCTCGAGACGATCAATAAAAGTTTGACCCCTGATAACTCCAGTTCGAGGCGATCAAAAAAGTTTGGACGCTTCAAACTGAAGTTGTCAAACGCCTGTATCCTTTGGCAGTGAACCGATTTTGACGTTGACTTTTGTTTGACTTCAAGGCGGGCGGCTTCTTCATGGGAAATCAGGTTTCGACCCTGCCGCGGCTCTGAAACGGGAAAAAATACCCAATATTCAATGTCCAATGTCCAGGGTTCAAGTGTTGAAGATCCTAACCGGCGCCTCAATTCAGGGGTCGGCCTCCCGCTTTAAATCCTGCCCGGCACTGTCCTCGGGCCGGCTTTTTCCTTGCCGGCCGGCTATAATATTAGGGGTGAAAATTGAGTGAGGGAAGGAAGGGGAAGCCATGACAACAGCAACCACGGCGCCGGCGCAAACCAAACACAAGGTACGTTTTGTAACCGCCGCCTCCTTATTTGACGGTCACGATGCTTCTATCAACATTATGCGTCGTATATTACAGGCACAGGGTGTCGAAGTGATCCACCTGGGCCACAACCGTTCCGTCGGCGAGATTGTCGACGCGGCCATTATGGAAGACGCGCAGGGCATCGCCATCAGTTCCTACCAGGGCGGCCACAACGAATTCTTCAAGTTCATGCACGACTTGTTGCAACAGCGGGGCGCGGGCCATATCAAGGTCTACGGCGGCGGGGGCGGCGTCATTTCACCCGAGGAAATCGCCGATCTTCACGCCTACGGCATTTCCCGCATCTTCTCGCCCGAGGACGGCGCCACCATGGGACTGGAAGGCATGATTCGGCACATGGTAGAGAACTGCGACTTCCCCGTGGGTGAACTGGATCTTCCCGCCGATGCGCCCAGGGTCAACCAACTGGCGCGTCAGGTCACGCGGCTGGAGCAAGGCCTGGCCGAACATTCCAAGTCAGACAATAAGATCCCCGTTTTGGGCATTACCGGTACCGGCGGCGCGGGCAAGTCGTCGCTGACCGACGAGCTCGTGCGCCGCTTCCTGGACACCTATGAAGACAAATCCATGGCCATTCTTTCCGTGGACCCCTCCAAACGACGTACGGGCGGCGCCCTGTTGGGCGACCGCATCCGCATGAACGCGGTTTCCTGCGCCGACCCCAACGGTCATCCCCGCGTGTTCATGCGCTCCCTGGCCACACGCGCCGCCAACCGCGCCACCAGCCACGGCCTGGTGGGCGCGATCGAGTTGATGAAGGACAGCGGCTTCGACCTGGTCGTGGTAGAGACCGCGGGCATCGGCCAGGCCGATTCGGAAATCGTGGACTTTGTCGATGTCTCCATGTACGTGATGACCTCCGAATACGGCGCCGCCACGCAATTGGAAAAGATCGACATGTTGGACCTGGCCGATCTGGTGGTGCTGAACAAGTTCGAGAAACGCGGCGCCGACGACGCACTGCGGGACGTGCGCAAACAGTACAAGCGCAACCGCAACATGTTCCACGCCGACGACGAAACCCTGCCGGTGTATCCCACCATCGCTTCCCAGTTCAACGACAAGGGCACCAACCTGCTGTTCGCCAAATTGGTGGAAGTTTTGCGGGAAAAATGCGGCATCGATTGGGAGACGCCGAAATTCGAACTGACGGGCAAACCCGAGAAGGCGCCCATCATCCCCGGCGACCGCCAGCGCTATCTTTCCGAAATCGTGGAGACCCTTCATGGTTACAAACAGTGGGCGCGCAACCAGGCGAATATCGCCCAAAGGATGTTCCAGGCCCAGGGCACGATCGACGGCCTGAGAGAGCGGGCGGGCGGCACGCAATTGAATATCAGCACGGACGAGGAAGGCAAGGCCCGCTTCGACCTGAGCGAACACGATTTCGATCACACCATCGAGATCTTGCAGGACCAGCTTACCTATTGGCAAAGCCTGTTGGACCCGGAATGCAAAGCCCTGCTGGACAAGTGGCCCGAGGCCGTCAAGGCCTACCGGGGCGACGAACTGGTGACGCGCATCCGCGACAAGGAGCTTCGCAACACCCTGTTCACTACTTCGCTTTCGGGCAACCGCATCTCCAAGGTGTCGCTGCCCCGGTACGAGAGCTGGGGCGATATCCTCTACTGGCTGCTGCTGGAGAACCTGCCGGGCGTGTTCCCCTACACTTCCGGGGTGTTTCCCTTCAAACGCGAGGGCGAGGACCCGACGCGGATGTTCGCGGGCGAGGGCACGCCGGAGCGCACCAACCGCCGCTTCCACTATGTGTCCGAGGGGCAACCCGCCAAACGGCTTTCCACGGCCTTCGATTCGGTGACCCTGTACGGCGAAGATCCCGCGCGCCGGCCGGACATCTACGGCAAGATCGGCAACTCCGGGGTTTCCATCTGCACCCTGGACGATATGAAGAAACTGTACTGCGGCTTCGACCTGTGCAGCCCCAAGACGTCGGTGTCCATGACCATCAACGGACCCGCGCCCATCATCCTGGGTTTTTTCCTCAACGCGGCCGTGGACCAGCAAATCGAACGCTACCTGGCCGAGCAGGGCAGCCTGCGCGCCGTTCGCGACGAATGGCAGGCTCATTACGAGAAGAAAGGGCTCAACCTGCCCGTCTACGAGGGCCTGGGCGAATTCGACTCACACAACGAACGCCACTTCGGCCTGGGCCTGCTGGGCATTCCCGGCAACCTGGTCGTTGACCCGGAGACCTATGAGCGCATCAGCAAGAACGTGTTCCAACGCGTGCGCGGCACCGTTCAGGCAGACATCCTGAAAGAAGACCAGGCGCAGAATACCTGCATCTTCTCCACCGAATTCGCGCTGAAGCTGATGGGCGACGTCCAGGAGTTCTTCACCCTGAACCAGGTGCGCAATTACTACAGTGTCTCCATCAGCGGATACCACATTGCCGAAGCGGGCGCCAACCCCATCACGCAGACCGCCTTCACCCTGGCCAACGGCTTCACCTTCGTCGAGTACTACC
>JASJCB010000350.1 GCA_030066195.1 Acidobacteriota bacterium | reverse complement strand
TAGCGTGAACAAGCGCCCGCATAGATAGACTTAGGATGGGACAAGGGCGGCGGAAGTTACAGGAGGGTGCTTATTAGCGCGGCGGGCGTTTGTTCGCGCAGGAGGAACAAAGATCTCGGCAAGATTAAGGAAGAACATCCGAAGGCCGCAATATACCGACGTGAAAAACCCGGTGTAATCTCGCCTTCGGCCCACGCTCACTACCATTACCGACGTTTTAATTTGTCCGACGCGAACAAATGCCCCCCGCGCCGGTAAGCACGGTTTGAGAACTTCCATTTTCTTTGTCCCGTCATAGGTCTTTCAGAGGGGGCACTTGTTCACGTTACTTACCTATCGCGAACAGATGATGTCTTGCCCTGAAGTAGAGGACACTTTCCGAGATGGCAGGCGTGGCCATCAGGGTTTCACCCAACTCGCTGGTGCCCACGTCCGCGTATTCCGTGCCCGCCTTGACCACCAGGACATCGCCCGCCTCGCCCGGCAGGTAGAGATGCCCGCCGCCGGCCACGGGGGATGCGCTGAAGCCGCTGCCGCCGTGGGAAACCCTCTTGCGATACTTGCGCTTTCCGGTTTGCAGGTCGTAGCAGGTCAGGATACCGTCGTTGCCCAGCGTATAGACCAGGCCGCGGTAGATGATGGGGGTGGGCATATAGGGGCCTACCTTGGTGTGACTCCAGGCCACATGCTTACTGCTGGTTTCGCCCGAGGCCAGGGTGATGTCCCCGCGAGCACCGGGTCGGACGGCAAATACCGGTTTGACCGGTCGGCGTCCCGAGGCTACCACGATCAGGTCGTCCGTAAAGACAGGGGTCGGCGCCGTGATTTGCGAACTGCCGCCCAACCGCCACAGTTCCTCGCCGGTCTTCGGGTTATAACCCATGATGAAGTTGCTGCCGTTGGCAACCAACTCAGTGCCGCGGGAACCTACATATACCGTGGGCGTTCCCCAGGAGGGCAGTTCATCCCGTTTGGTTCGCCACACTTCTTTACCGGAGGCCAGGTCGAAGGCCGCAATAAAATCCTCGCCCTGCTGGTCGCATTGCACGATAGCTTTGCCCTCGAAGATAATGGGCGAGGAGGCGGGCCCCCATTCGTAGGACGGCACGTCGTAGGCGCCCACGTCCAGCCTGCCCAGATCGACGCGCCACTTCAGTTTGCCGTTCATATCGGTACAGAACAGGCCTTCCGAGCCCATCATGGCCACGATATACTTGCCGTTTGTGGCGGGCGTAGCATTGCAATGGGTGGCCTTGATATGCCGTTTAGCCCTGGGTTTGCTCTCGTGAAGCGTTTTTTGCCACAGGGATTTACCGGTTTTCTTGTCGAAACACAGCAGCATCCAGCGATGAGGCCCCATGTCCTTTGCCGCGTCGCCGCTGCCGTACAGGCCCAGTTTCAATTCCGGATCGTCCTGGGAACCGGCCGCCGTGGCTACAATCACCCGATTGCCCCATACAATCGGGCCGGAATGGGACAGGCCGGGGATGGGTTGTTTCCAAAGGACGTTTTGGCCGGAGGGGCCGTCGAATTTCAAGGGAAGCGAGCCGCTGTCGTCCACACCGGCGGCATGCGCCCCGCGGAACTGGGGCCAATCCTTGGCGTTGATGAAGGGGGCGAAGATCAAGAGAAAGCAAGCATAGAAGATACGCATTTGCTGAACCTCAAAACATAGAGATGAATTCTATTCACTATCATAACCGACCACATGGCTCGGTACAAATTAAAAGGGCCGCCCGAGGGCGGCCCTTTTGGTTTAGCGTTTTGCCGGGACAGGTCCTGTCGGCGTTTCGATGACTTGGGCGGGCACGGCCCGCTTCGGCTTCTTGACGCCCTTGCGCGGCACCATCAGCCGGGCCGGCTTGGCCTTCGCCTTGGCGTTCGGGGTGGTAACCATGTTGTAAATACGCAGGTTGTCCACGACCCAGGATTGCACCGAGGTTACACCGAAGATACCCATGGCCAGGCGTTGACCCAACTGTTCCTGGCTGAAGGTGTAGTTGGCCTGGAAGGTGCCCGCTTCGCTGAAGCTGGCCCCCCATCTCAGGAATGGAAAGATGGATACGTTCGTTCCATTGATATCCACTATATTGGGCTGGGTGAATACGCCGTAGGTAACACCCTCCGTGGTCGACACCGTGAATTCCTCGTCCGCGATACCCACCAGGATTCCGTCCGACCCGCCGATTTCATTACCGACCGCGGCGAAATCGAAGTCGAATACCGTGACACCGGTTTCCGGCACGTCGATGAAGGGCGCCAATGCCAGGGTGCTTTCCGTCTGGCCGATCTCCGGTCCGATTTGAACCAAGGAAGGACCGAACTTGAAACCGCTCAGCACATCGGTCCAGGTCCAGTTATGGAGCCCGTCCGAATCCGCGACGCCGCCCAGGTAGTTGAAGCCGTCCAGGACATCCGCCGTTTCAAACGTTTCCAGGGTCAACGGGTAGGAGGTAACCAACAAACCGTAGTCGCTGGTCGCGAAGGTATCGCCCTCGAACAGGCTGACCAGGATGTAGTAGGTACCGGGTTGGAAGACACGCGCTACGCTCTCCAAGCCGCCTCCTGATGCCGACCAGTCAATGTCGTCCAGGTATTCGGGATTGTCCGGGAAGAAATCGGTGCGGGTGCTGACGCCTTGGACCACCATCAGGTCGATATCCGCCGCGGGATTGTCCGGGTTGGCGGCAATCAACAGCGGGGTGGCCTCGTTCAGGGTGAAGGTATAGATGTCTTCGATACCGTCGCCGTAGGGAATATTGACCACCGGGCCTCCGGCGCCGTCCTGTTCGATGGTGCCGACCACGTTCAGGTTCCATCCGCCGCCTACCGGGGTCAGTTCCTGAGCGGTTTCGTAGCTGTTATGGACTTCGTCAGTTTCTTGAATGATCGTGCGTTCGGGGATTCCTCCACCGCCGCCGGCATTGGTGCCGCTGATTGCAGCGTTGATCCCCGAAAGGAATTGCGGCGGCTGGCCTTCCTGGGCGAAGTCGCCCCAAAGCTCGAAGCCGGCCCAGGCAGAAGCCGTAGAGGTTGCCCGCAACCAGGCGCCCGCTTCCACGCTGTCCACGCCGAAGAAGGCGGCCGTAATCAAGGCGGCGCGCTTCTCGCCGGGCGCAATATCGGTCAGTGTGGTGCTTGCGATGGTCACGCCCGCCGTGTTCATCAGGTCCACGGTCAGATCGCCGACCTCATCGCCCACGTTCGTGGCCACAATCGCCGTATAGTTGGTGCTTCCACCCTGGAAATGCGGATAGGTGAGAACAGCGCCCTCGGAATAGTTGCCTTGCAGGCCGGTGAAGATATCGTGCACCTGGGGATCGGGCGAACTGAACAGTTCGTAACCCACCAACTGACCGCCGCTTTCGTCGGGGATGGTCACTTCCATCCAGGCGCTGCCCTCGGGCACGCCGCCCGCCGCGGGGTCCAGACCTTTCAGCAGAACGCGTGTAATCTTTTCACCCGGGTCCAGCGGCTCTTCGACTGTCGCCAATACTGCACCGGCGTTGTTGTAGTAGGTTTCTGTAGCGGTCACCGCGGTATCCGAGGTGTTGATATAGACCAGGCCGGTCCAGAAACGGTCCGTATCACTGGCAATATGCAGGAAACGCAACCGATTGCCGCTTTCGTCAGTCAGGCCCAGCGCTGCCATGCGGCTGCGCGTATCCAGGGGACCCACGAAGTACTCCATGGAAGCAGTCGCTTCGCCGTCGGATTCAAGCCGCGCCCATTCCACCGTGCTCAAATCGCCGAACAGGGACAGCAGGTCATTGCGCTCCTGGCCGAAACCTGAACCGTGGCCGTCCAACGGCGCATTGGCCGCACCCGGCTGCGAGATCAGGTTGCTGGTAAGTGCCGCATCCGTACCGTTGACCGAGGCCAGCACGGTTTCAAACGTGGCGGTGTCCTGGGCAACGTGAGGCAGGAAGGCGTTCTGCGTGAAGCCGTCATTGGCCCACCAGGACGCCCGGGTCGTCGCCGTCTGCAACTCGCCGTAGACCAGCAGGTCGCCGCTGCCGCCCACCTGGATCCAATCGACCTCGCCGGCGCGGCTGCCGAACCAGTCGGAAACGTCCACATTCACCTTGCCGTTAGCGGGTACCGTTACCAGGTTGGGAGAAACCACGATCTGCGTGCCGTCGGCGGCAAAACCGGAAACCTCGGCGCGGCGACTGTTCCCACTGGTGTTGACGATGCCGATATGCGTGGCGTTATCGCCGCCCACCTGTACCTCGGGGATGTGGTAGATGCGGTTCAGGGTGGTGCCCTTCACGCCCTCGGGATGATTGAAGATGATGTCGATGCCCGTGGCGGTATTGCCGGCGGTAACGGTAACCAGGGTCATATTGGCGGGATCGTCAACCTCGGGCCGGTTGCTCTCGCCCGCGTCGAAGAACTCCACATCACCGGGGAAGGGGCCGAGGATATTGTTGCCGTCGGCCAGTTCGTCCGGGAAGTTGGAGCGCACCGCCGCATCGTATCGCGGCAGGGAACCCACCGCACCGCCGTTGCCGGTGGTGCCCAGGTCGTGCACCTCCACGCTGTACTCGCCGGGGGGCAGACCCACGATTTCATAGCGTCCCTCGCTGCCGTAACTGATCAGCGAGGCGGCATTGGTGAACACGGTCGTACCGCCGCCGGAGCGGTCGCGTACGATGACATTGACGCCGTTGGCCCCGGAAGCCCCGTCGGGCATGTAGATTCTGCCGCTGATGGCGCCGCTCTGGTCGTTGCCGGTTTCATTGCCGTACAAGGCAAGGTACCCGGAGATATCGTCTTGTTTAGGCGTGCTTGTACCGGTGCCCAAGGCCAGCCAGTACATGATCTCAGCGGTCGCGCCGGGCGGTTCGCCGAAATCCTCGTAGTCGATATTGTCCACCACCATGTGGCCTACAACCGCGGTGTGGTCAAGTCCGAAGCCGTGTCCCAATTCGTGGAGGATGGTGGAGCGAATCGAGTTTTCGGGAACGTTGGCGCTGCCGGGTCCGCCGATCACGGCGAACATCTGGTCATAGAAACCGTCTGCGGGATCGGGCGGCCAGGCGGAGGCAAAAGCCAGAACACCGGTGCCGGCCAGGCCGAAGTCCTCGGCAACCGAATCGGTTTCATCGAGGACGATGGGGCTGAGACCCTGGTCGATCGCATCCTGGATTTCATCGATACTGGTAACGTCCACGGAAAGCGGTTCCCCTTCCTGGATGACCAGTTGCGAACCCGGGATGCTGCCCCAATCGTTGAACTCCTCGTTGATGAAGGTCCTGGCTGCAGCCTGATCATAGCGCGCATTCAAATTGCCCTGATCTATATTATAGGTCAGCGGTTGGGTAAGGTCCTGCCGGTAGGGGGTGCCGTTGATGTTGCGGCCGTTGGGACCGCCCGCGAACAGCGCCGCGGCAAATAAAACCGCGAAAAGTAGGGAGGCGCGCTTCATTACAGCACCTCCTTGCGGGAAGGCGCCTTGACCTTGCCGCTGATCAGGTCACGGACGAGCGATTTCAAACCGTCGGCGGGAATGCCCTCGCTATCCGCGGTCTTGCCCGCGCGATTACCGCCGGGAGCCAGCCAGGCCGCATACGGCGTGCCTACAACGGCTTTGTCGAGACCGGTCAGGATGAAACGGTTGCCCGCGCGATTCCTGGCGCGTCCTTCCTTCACCTCGAAGACACCCTGGGGAAGGCCCAAGGTGGCGCTTAAACCGTGATAGCTGTCGCGGTTGAGAAACAGCAGGTAGGTATTGCCTTCCTTGTATTTCTGAATACCCAATTTGTCCGCATTCACCAGAAAGGGCCGGCCGTCCTGAAACGAGCCCAGGTGGGAGACGGTGACGCGTTCGCTCACCTTGCCCTTCAGACCGTCAAGGATCTGGAAGGTATAGGTCACGGCGGGAATATCCATCCCCTTGCGACTCTTCACCACGGTGTGTTCGACACCCACACAACGACCTTCGAAAATACGGTCGGCGCGCTCGGTAATGTCCTTTAAATTAAGTGGTTCGATCGATCCGGCGAAGAGAGGCAGGAATAATCCCGACAGGCCGATGATCAGGAGGGCTTTCATTTTGTGGTTCATAGTAACCTCCATAATATGAGTCCGAGGCCCGGTGTGTTGGTGATTGACTGCCGTGACCCGGCTAGAAAGCTGGTTTCCCATTCTAAAGCTCCGCCGCGCCTCTGTCGAGCGTTACTGATCACCGCCGGACGGTTTGGGGGGATGAAATGCCCTGTTTTCGGATATCGGAAGCTTGCCGATGTTGATCAGCTCACATCACAGCAGCCGGGATCGATGCATCGTTCTCTTAAATGAAAAAGGGGGGCCGAAGCCCCCCGGAGAATGCAGCTTGAAAAAGGCTGATCAGTATTTCCAACTGTATTGAACGGCCCAATTGATTTGGTCATGGGAGGCCGTAACCGGCGGAACCGTGCTGCCGTTGCCCGGGGCCGTGACTTCTTCGTTGAAGGAGCGCACCACCACCAGGTCCAGGACGCCGGGGCCCCATTCGAAGCCCGCGCCCAGCATGGCGTGTTGCTCGATGATGGCCGGGAACAACGGGTTGACATAGGCGTTCGGGATGGGATTGTCGGTCAGATTCAGGCCGGCGCGCAGTTCCAGCCCGCGCATGGCCGCGTAGGCGGCGCCCGCCGACCATACCGTCTGGTCTTCCCAGTTCTGGTACAAGCCCGCGTTCATCTGCATGCCGCCGAAGGCGCCGTTTTCCGGTACCCTGTCCGCGGTGAAGGTCATGTCGAAACTTGCCATGACCTCGGACCATTGCAGGCGTTTCATATCCAGCGCCACCATCCAGCGGACGTTGGGATGCCAGGCCAGACCCAGGGCGTAGGTGGTCGGCCATTGGAAATCCCGTACCCTGATTTCACCGGCCAGGGGCATCTCGATATTCGCGTAGGAGCCCGTGGGCATTCCGCCCGTCATGAGACCCGTGTCCATGGCCAGACCCATGCGCATGCTCGCCTTGTCGGTTTTCAGGTCGGAGATATCCGTCTGACTGTGCCAGGCGCCGCCGATGGATAAGGTAGGTGCGGCCTGCCACTGGAAACCCAGTTTGGCGGCGTAGCCGTAGCCGCTGCTCTCGCCGGTGAAGTCACTGTCGTTGGAAAAGTCGAAGTAAGCGTAGTGCAACTGTTGCACCCCGTAGCCGCCGAAGGGTTCATACATCATGCCGAACATTTCCACCATGGAACCGTTCGCATAACCGCCCATTTGGCTGTAGGGATTCGCCATATCCATAAACTGGGCTTCGCTCATGCCCATTTGCAGGTCCAGGCCCGCCCAAACAAAATCCAGGCTGCCGCCGATGGTGAAACGTGGATTGATCTCATAGGCAACGGCGCCGATAAAGCGGCCCACGCTGACTTCCGAGCGGTTGACCAGGGGATCGAATCCGGTATCCGGCGTCCAGGGCGCGCCCAGCCAACTGTCGGCCGCGTATTGGCAGCCCATGCCGCCTTGTGCGAACATCCCCACGCCGTAGGCCAGTTTGCCCCGGCGTTTGCCCCAGCCGAAGGACGGCATGTAAAAGGCGTCGGAAGTGGAGCCGGCCGTGTAATCGCCGCCGGCGGTGTGGACCGTGGTACTGACCTCGGGTCCCAGTTGGGTCAGGGAAAGAACGAATTGCGATTCGCCCTGTTTGATATAGATCAAGGTAGCGGGGTTATTCATCAAGGCGGCCATACCGTTGTCATAGGCCATGGAAGCGCCGCCCAGGCTGGTGGACACCGCGCCCCAGCCTTCCAGGCTCATGCCGTCGGTGGCGGGCAGCGGGGTTGGTCCGATCATGCATACCGGGATCATTATTGCAAAGAAACGACGTACGAACATGGTTCCCTCCTTTGGTGTGAACCCATGCCCGGCCGAAAATGCGGTCGGTACGGGGTCCCCATGAGCGGGACCCCCATATAAACATTCAGATGAAGATGATTTGCGAGTTACCGGCCATGTCCATGAAGTCCATGGCCGAAAGCACGTCTTTTACCTGGGGAACCAGGTCGTCCTTTTCCAGTTTGAACATTTCCATGGCCAACTGACAGGCGTACAAATTAGCGCCCGAGTCGTCGAGGATCTCGATCATCTCGCTGACCGGCGGGATATCCAGTTTCTCCATTTCCCTTTTCATCATGCTGGTGGCGAAGCCTTCCATCCCGGGAAGCCCGGCGACCATGGCGGGGATGGGGATGGAGGGGTTGCCGACAAAGGTCAGGTGCAGATGGTCGATCTTTTTCTTGTTCACGATGTCCAGGCCCCAGAAGGTGAAGAAAAGGTCGGCGTCGATACCGCTCATGCGGGCGGCATTGGCCAG
>JASJCB010000182.1 GCA_030066195.1 Acidobacteriota bacterium | reverse complement strand
GCTGGTCGCCCGCGGCGAGGTGGTCGTGGTAGACGGAAACTTCGCCTTCCGCATCACCGAGATCGTATCTACTGCCGCCCGCATTCGCTCGCTAGGCGGCTGATCCCATGATCAGCGCAATCGCCAGGGCCACGAACATACCGATCTGACAAAGAATCGGGCTGTTCAGCGCCAGTAACACGAGGATGCGCCGTTCATAGATATTTTTGATGACATACATGTTGATCATGATGAAGTAGATCAGGGAAACCGCGAGCTGAGCCCATATAATGACGGCGGAAAGGTCCGTCATGCCCAGAGCGGAGACGCTGATCGATACAATGACGGACAATAGGGGCGAAAAGAAACCGAAAGACAGGCCCAAGCCCCAAAAAACATCCATTCTGAATGCTTGAAAGATTAAAACCAGGTTGGTAACCAGCGAAACCAGGGAGCAAAGAAGGCACATCAGCCAGAAACCGATGAAAACCCAAGCCAACCATTGCGGAGCTTTGTTTACGGTTTGCAGCAAATCGTCGATTTTCTCCACGGTCTCGCGTAATTCAGGCGGTGCATCCTCGGGGAGTTCCGGAAACAGCAGCTCACCTACCGAGTTGCCGCCGGTACGGTTCTTTTTCGGCCGTTTCGCCCTGATATTGGGATCTTCCCGGGTATCTCTGAAGCCGGGATTCAGTTCCTTGGTTTTCTCCATATCCACTTTTTCCAAGGGCAGATCCACCAAATCCCCGCTCGAGGTGACGATTTGGATGGTGTCGCCGTATATGGCGTAGGAACCCTTCGAATGGACGTATTGACCGTCTTTCAAGGCCAGGATGACATCTTCCGGCGTAGCGGTTTCCAGTTTGCCTCGTTTCTTTTCGAAGACAGGCTCGGCGCGGTTGGTATCTTTTTCAGCGACACGAGTTTGGGGTTTCCAGTTGGGGTCCATAAAACCCGGGTTGAGCTCTTTGGTCTTGGCCAGGTTGATTTGTTCCAGCTTAAGCTTGGTGTACTCAACTTTTGCGCCGTACTGCATTCTGAACTCAACGAAGCCCGCGTTGACTTTATACGGGCCGATCACCTCGATGTATTTGCCGTTGGCCAAAGCCAGGGTAATGTCTTCGGGGCCCATCCAACCATCCTGGTCCACATTTTGACCAAGGAGGCTGCATAAAAGGAGGGCAAAAGTGATCAAAGTTTACTCCGCAAACTTTTCCAACATACCCATATTGTACTCGTAGGCCGCACCGGAAGTAAAATTGGTGATCACCGGGAAGGGGAACATGTTGATATTTTTACAGAGCATGATGTAGGTGTTGACTTGATAATGTTCGAATTCGCCTCGGCGAGAGGCATTATCCAAGTAGATGGACAACAACCTGTCTTGGATATCCTGACTGAGATTAAACAACCCGAATTCCTTGACCATGGTATGGTTGACTCGGGCGCGACCGTCATCACCGGTAAGAATAAGGTCTTCCGGGCGGATTTCTCTAAACATAGCGGGTGTTTCCTCCCCTGTTGCTAGAATTATCGACAAAGCCGCCTGTTTATTCAACTGAAAAAATCCTCTGCCGACAACTCCTTACAAGCTCCACGGGTGCTATCCGGCGGAAACCCAGCGGGGCGTATGTTGTGAGGTGATAGAACAAGAAATCGCGATTCGGTGACCAGGCGCACACCAAAAAGATTCCCTTGACGGCCCGTTTCTTTAAATGGGGGCATTGATACGGCAATTGTCACCGCCGGCTCCGCAACATAAATAAACCCCGAACAATGTGATTACGCCGACTCAAGCAATCTTGAGTCTGAAGCTGACGGCCGATGCCGATAGCCCTGGCTTTCGCCGGGGCAAGCATTGCGGCCGAACGGGCTTTGTGGCAGAATGTGAGCAACATTCCAAGTGGAGGAAAGTCGATGACCGCATCCAGGATGGAAAATGGTGCGCGTGTGGTCGGATTGTGGCTGGGCCCCGCAATTGCTGCCGTTTTATTGCTCATACCCGACCTGGAACCCGGCAATCCGGTTGTCAACAGGATGGCTGCCGTCGCCCTGTGGATGGCCGTCTGGTGGATGGCCGAATCCGTTCCCCTGGCCATTACGTCCCTGCTGCCCATCGTGCTCTTCCCCGTTTTGGGCATTATGAACGGCAAAACCGCCTCGCAGCAATATATCAACGACATCATCTTCCTCTTCCTCGGCGGTTTCATCGTGGCCCTGGCCATGGAAAAATGGCATCTGCACAAACGCATTGCCCTCAACATCCTGGTGCGCGTGGGTAATCATCCGCGGGGCGTGTTGCTTGGGTTTATGGGAGCGACCTGGTTCCTGTCCATGTGGATTTCCAACACCGCGACCACCATGATGATGGTGCCGATTGCCCTGGCTTTGATCGTGAACCTGGGCGATCTTATGGAAAAGGTGCATCTGGATCGCTACGCCGTCGGCTTGTTTTTGGGCATCGCTTACAGCGCCTCCATCGGCGGCATCGCCACCCTGGTGGGTACTCCGCCCAACTTGCTGTTTTCCCGTTTTTATTCCGAACTTTTCCCCAACCTTCCCGAACTGACTTTTGCCGATTGGATGATCTTTGCCCTGCCCTTTTCCACCGTCTTTCTGCTTTTGGTATGGCGCTTCCTATGCATGCTGTTCACGCCGAAACACCATGAGGGCGAGGCCGCCGGCGCCACCTTTCGCAAGTATTTAGATGAGTTGGGCGCCATTCGCTACGAAGAGAAGGTCGTCGCCGTTTGCTTCTCTCTGCTGGCTTTGCTATGGCTCACCCGTCGTCCCTTGGATATCGGTATGGTCAAACTTCCCGGTTGGTCGCAACTCTTTGCCAATCCCGGTTTCTTCAACGACGGCACGGTTTCCATCCTATTGGCGGTGATCCTGTTTTTGATACCCGACCGTAACGGCGACGGCAAG
Source organism: Acidobacteriota bacterium (assembly GCA_030066195.1). Taxonomy (GTDB): domain Bacteria; phylum Acidobacteriota; class Holophagae; order Acanthopleuribacterales; family Acanthopleuribacteraceae; genus JASJCB01. The sequence goes on along the minus strand of JASJCB010000182.1, from coordinate 16,681 downwards.
ATCATGGATTGGAAAACCGCCAAAAAGCTGCCCTGGGATATCGTGCTGCTGTTCGGCGGCGGATTTGCTCTGGCCAAGGGTTTCATTGAATCCGGCCTGTCGGAATGGGTGGCACAGAGAATGGCGGGCGCGGAGGCCTGGCCTTTGTTCCTGGTGGTCTTTTTGATCTGCTTTACCATTACCTTTCTGACCGAACTGACCTCCAACACCGCTACCACGCAAATATTCCTCCCCTTGCTCGCCACCTTCGCCGTGACCCTGGAGGTTCATCCCATCCTGATGATGGTACCCACCACCCTGGCTTGCTCTTTTGCCTTTATGCTGCCGGTAGCCACACCGCCCAACGCCATCGTCTTCGGCTCCGGCCTGTTGCGGATCTCCGACATGGCTCGGACGGGTTTGGCCATCAATCTACTGGGGATCGTAATGATTACCCTGTATACGTGGTTCTTCGGCCCGGTGCTCTTCGGGGTGGATCTGACAGCGGCGCCCTAAAGAAAAAACCCCGCACGAATCAGGATCGGCGGGGTTTCAGTTATGAGATTGACACGTCGGACGATTCAAGCGTTTCTACGCAGTTCCTTCAGCACCATCTTGGCGCATTCTTTCAGGGTTTCGTAAACACCGACACCCTTGGGCGCTACAGCCTCGAATACGGGCTCGCCTTTCACACGCAATTCCTTGGTAAGCACATCAGCCGGCATGGCAGAAGGCAGGTCGCGCTTGTTGAGCTGGAGGACGTAGGGGATTTTCATGAGGTCGAAACCCTGTTCCTTCAGGTTTTTGTCCAGGTTATCGATGCTTTCCAGGTTGGCGTCGAAACGGGCTTCTTGAGAATCCGCTACAAAAATAACGCCGTCGATACCTTTCAGAATGAGCTTACGACTGGCATTGTAGAACACCTGGCCGGGAACGGTATAAAGGTGGAAACGGACTTTTAAAGAACCGATGGAACCCAGGTCCAACGGTAGAAAATCGAAGAACAGAGTACGGTCTGTTTCGGTGGCCAGTGAGATCAACTTTCCCTTGTTGGTGGGGTTGGTTTTCTCGTAAATCCACTGAAGATTGGTGGTTTTGCCACACAAGCCGGGCCCGTAGTAGACAATCTTGCAGTTTACTTCTCTGGCGGCATAGTTAATGAAAGCCATGGACTTCTCTCGCTATTCCGATCAACTGAAAAGGTTGTCGATATCGTCGTCGGTAATTTCGGCGAAGGCCGCCTCGAGTCCGGCGCTCGGTTGGGATTTGGTCTTCTCCACGATTCGGTCGAAGATATGTGTGAGCTCCTGCGAACCCTTTTTGACCCTCAACCGCACCAAACCCAAGGAGGAACGGTCGTCGAAGATCACAACCAGAATAACCCGATTGCCCACGATGGAAATATGAACATTGTCACGCTCGCCCTCGTGAAACAAAATAGAGAACTCTTTTTCGCCGATCAGCTTGGCCAAACCGTCTGTAGCCGCAACGTTACCCGCGGTCAGGGATGCAAGCGAGGTCGTGTCGATGGAACCGAGATCGCCCGCGCCGGCAATTTGCTGACCATTTTTGTCGACTACGAAGACAATCTTGGACCGCGCATCGACATGAAGTTGATCGATGAGATTCTGGATTTCCCTCAACTCTTCATCATATAGAATAAGATCCATCCGGCAGTCGTCCTTATTAGAAAGGGTTGGGCCTCGCATTGTCGTGGCCTGAAGTTTCAATTATAGAAGCATCGGCATACTTGGGCAAGTAATAGCACACTTTATCAAGTAGAAAACTTTCGAGCGACATCCCTTCAAGTCAGGGCCTCGTCCAAGTTGTGAACATGAGCCGGGCTCATGTTTGACTTTGACGGAGCCTTGTACCCTGAACCTCGCCGGAGCCGACGGCGGGCCCGAGGAAACGACTTGTCGGACCTGAAATGAATCGGGCTATAATAGCCAAAACCCCGGAGGTTTTCCCCACATTATGCGCGTTTTCTTTTGTCTATGCCTTTTTATGTTGCTTTTGCTTTCCCTGGGTTGCGGCGGCAGGCGTTCGACCGATGTTTCCAAACCCTCTCGCCGCGGCGAGCGCATCGATGTGGACCGGGACGGCAATATCAAGTTACGCGGCGAGAAACCGGTCAGCCTGAAGCGCAAGCGCCCGGGCGACCTGTTGCAGCGCGGTATCGCCAGTTGGTACGGTCATCCCTACCACGGTCGCAAAACCGCCAACGGCGAGCGTTACGACATGTGGGACCTGACCGCCGCTCACAAGACCCTGCCTTTCAACACGGTAGTGACCGTGGTCAACAAGGACAACGGCCGCAAGGTCAAGGTGCGCATCAATGATCGCGGTCCCTTCATTCGCGGGCGCATCATCGACCTGTCGCGCAAGGCTGCCGAAAAGATCGGCGTCTACGAAACCGGTATCGCCAAGGTGGCGCTTTATTTAAAGGATGCACCCGAGGAGCGGAGGACCGCCGGCCGCCGCAAACCCAAGCCCGATATCTACGAGACGGAGGATGAACCGCGGGTTCCGACAGTAACTGTCTCACCGCCCGAAGGAGGTTGGTGGACCATTCAGGTGGGCAGCTTTCGGGAAAAAGCGCGCGCCGAGGCCATGGTCCTGCGGATGCAGCGTCTCAGTCCCCATGTGACCATGGAACCCGCCGAGGGGTTCTGGCGCGTTCGCGTGGGGCGCTTCAGCAAGAAGGTCGACAGCTTCGATCTGGCCGAGAGATTGTCGGATGAAGGTATCAAGCCATGGATTCTTTTTGCCGAAGAATAGGCAAGCCAGGGTTTTGTCATCCCACGTAAAACCGCCCGAATTGGAACAGAAATGAAAGTGCTTGTTGCCGAAGACGATCGTGTTTCCCGCAAGGTACTGAATCGCCATCTGACCCGATGGGAGTATGATACGTTCCTGGCTGAAGATGGGGACATCGCCTGGCAGGCCCTTAAATCGAACGAGTTTCACCTGGCCATTCTCGATTGGAACATGCCCGGTCTCAACGGTATTGAACTCTGTAGGAAGATTCGCGCCGAGCCCGGCCTGCAACACCTGTACATCATCCTGCTCACCGGTCGCAACGAGCGTAAAGACCTGGTGATGGGCTTCGAGGCGGGCGCCGACGATTATGTCATCAAACCCTTCGATCCGGTGGAGTTGTCCAGCCGTATGAAGGTGGGTTGCCGCCTGGTGGATTATCAACTGCAATTGAAGAAGAACAACGAGCAGTTGAACCGTTACGCCTCCGAGATGGAAACGCTGGCCGAAGAACGGTCTAAAATGCTGATTCACGCCGACCGCCTCGCCTCATTGGGGACGCTTACCGCGGGTATCGCCCATGAGATCAATAATCCCAACACGTTCATCTCGGGCAACGCGCAAACCCTGGACCGTATCTGGCCCGTCATCGAAACCGCCTTGACCAACGAATTGGCGCGTTCTCCCGAAAGCAACAGGAAGATCAACCTGGTCTTGAGCGAGTATCCCAAGATGATCAGCGGCATTCGCAACGGCGTTACCCGCGTCACGAATATCGTCAAGGGCCTGAAGACTTTTGCACGCGTCGGCAAAAATACAACGGAACGTTTCAGCGTCAACCATTGCATGGAACAGGGCCTGATGATCTGCAGCAACAAATTGAAGTACCTGATGAAGGTCGAACAGGACTTTGCTCCCGGCCTGCCGACCGTCGAGGGCGATCCCCAGAAATTGGAGCAGGTTTTCGTGAACCTGTTCGTCAATGCCGCCGACGCGCACGAAGAAACGCGGCGGGGCCGGATGGGCGAGTTGGTCTTACGAACCCGCCGGGAGGACGACTGGATAATCATCGAAGTCGAGGATGACGGACCCGGAATTCCCGAGACTAAACTCGCCGATATATGGAAACCCTTTTTCACTACCAAGGATGCCGGTAAGGGAACCGGTTTGGGACTGGCCATCAGCCAGGGCATTGTTCATGACCACCAGGGCGAAATAACCGTTGAAAACATGCCGGGTCGCGGCGCCCGCTTTACCATCCGCCTACCCATCCCGGAAGGAGCAGCAGCATGAGTGTACATATCCTGATCGTAGACGATGAAGATGAGATCCGCGGGATGCTGGACCGGCATTTCACCCTATTGGATTACGATGTGGAAACAGCGGGCAACGGCAAGGAGGCGATCGATGTCATTCGCCGCAAGCGCATCGATATCGTGATCACCGATCTCATGATGCCGGAGATGAACGGCATCGAACTGCTGGAGTTCATTCACGAGGACAGCCCGATGATTCACACGATCGCCATTACCGGGTATGTTACCTTGGAGAATGCCTTGAGTTGCATGCGCCTGGGCGCGGACACCATTATCTTCAAACCACTGGAAGACCTTACCGAATTGGAGACAGCCGTACGCACGGTTGAGGATAAAATGAAGATCTGGCAAAGGAAATTAAGGGAATTGCGCGGATTGAAACCCACATAGGAGCCCTGATTTGGCTGAGGAACATTATGAGATAGACCTCGAGATGATGATGGACTTCATCGATGAATCTTTGGAGTCCTTCGCACCGATCCCCAGCTTGTTTGTGGAATTCGAGGCCAACCCGGACGATCTGAAACTGATCGAGGCGATCTTCCGCCCGGTCCACTCGCTAAAGGGCAATGCCGCTTATTTCGGCCTGATGAAGATCAAGAACCTGGCTCATGACCTGGAATCGGTGCTGGACCTGTTGCGCAAATCCAAGCTGATGCCCAGCAGTGAAATCATCGACGGGCTGTTGGCGGGCATCGACGAGATGCAAGGCATCCTGGAAGTAGTGCGCGCCGAGGCAGACGGCAAAGAACGGGTCAAGGACACTTATGAAAGCGTTCTCGAGCGAGTGCGCGGTCTGGCCGAGGACGCCGGCGCCCGCCCGCCCGAGCGTCAAACCGTGGCGACCGAGCACACCGATACCTGGCTGGAGCTTTACGAGGGTCTCGAGGGACTTAAGAAAAACCCCCGCCTGGAGGGTACCGACGAGGCGCTGCAACTGGAATACCTTATCGAACTGTTGGAAACCGTGGCTCCCGTCGACCTCGAAAAACCCGCCGACTCGGATGCGGGCGTGGATCTGGCCATGGCCGCCAATCCCCTGGAAGCCCTGATGGCCGTGCTGACCAATCCGCCGGCTGACAAAAGTCCCGATCAACAGGCGGCCCTGGTGCAAGCGTTGCTCCAGCAGGTGAAGGAATGCTGCTCAAGTCCTACCGCCGCGGACATGGTGACTACCGCCATGGAGGAGTTCGACCTTTTCGTCAGTAAAATCGGCTACGACCCCATGCTGGTGGAATCCCTGGTGGAAACCGCCCAAAAACTTGCCGGCATGCAGGATTGGAACACGGTCCCCGCCGAGGAAGAGACGGAGCCGGAACCCTTACCGGAAACGGAGCCGGAGCCGGTCGTGGAAAAAGTCGAAGCCGAAGTTGTCCCGGTCGAGACGCAGCCGGCGGCAAGATCCGCCAGGAAGGAGAAAGACAGCGGGCGCACCATGCGGGTCAGCGAGGAGGCTATCGACAATTTCCTGGGGTTTGTGGGCGAACTGATCGCGGTGGACGAAATGTTCCGCTACATCCACGCCGAGATGGTCAAGTTCCAGGCGGACCTGACCCTGACCACCGACCTGCTTCGCGTCATCAATACCTTTACCAAGTTGTCCGACGATTTGCAAAACAGCATCATGGAAATTCGCAAGGTATCGGTCAAACCCATGCTGGGTAAGAGCCAGCGTATTGTCCGCGACATTGCCACCTCTGCCAATAAAAAGATCGAAACCAGCTTGGAGGGCGAGGATACGCTGATCGACCGCAGCCTCATCGAAACCCTGGAAGCGCCCATGGTGCATATGGTGCGCAACGCCGCCGATCACGGTATCGAATTGCCGGAAGAACGCATGGCGGTCGGAAAGCGGGACACCGGCCTGATCCGGGTGGCCATGACAGAGTCGGAAGAAGACATCATTTTGTCCATCAAGGACGACGGCAAGGGTTTCGAGTACGAAAAGATCCGCGCCAAAGCGGTCAACATGGGCATCATACAAGAGGGCGCGGAAATGGACGAGCGCGACCTGGCCAATGTGGTTTTCGCACCCGGTTTCTCCACGGCGGAGAAGGTGACCGATGTCTCGGGTCGCGGCGTTGGCATGGATGCGGTCAAGCGGGCCGTGGAAGAAGCCGGCGGGGCCATCGAGATTTTCTCCGAGCAGGGACTGGGCACCGAGTTCCGCATTCGCCTGCCCAAGTCGATCGGCACCCAGATTATCAACAGCTTCGTGGTGCAGTTAGGCGAGGAACGCTTTGTGCTGCCCATGGAGAAGGTGTCGGGTTCGTTCAAGGCCGATGCCGAATCGTTGCACCGCCTGCCCAACGGCGCGGTTTGCGTGCGCCGCAACGAATCGGTATTACCGGTTATTTGCATGGACGGGGCCTACTACGGCGAGCCGGAACCGCTGGGAGAGGGGATTCTGATCACCATCGAAAGCAACCCGCGCTTCGTGTTCTACGTGGACACCATCCTGGGTATCCAGAAGGTGGTGGTGCGCGCCGTGCCGTGGATTCGCACCCAAAAATTCCTGGGCGCCGCCGTCATGGGGGACGGTCGGGTTTCCATGATCGTCAACATCGATTCGCTGGGGCAATACGCTACCTGAACTCCCTGGACTTGATCTCCTGCAAGCTTCAAGAACGGTCTCGAGAGGTCTTATGATTCAGCGCTCTCGGCATCCCCGTCGAGAACGGCGCGGGCCTCAGCGGGCGAAAGCCGGGCTGCCGCGGCGGCGTCTTCAAGCGAAAAACCGAGATTGTGCACCATGTTGCGGAGAATATCGACGCGTTCTTCTTCTCGGCCCTCTTCCTTACCCTCTTTCCTGCCCTCGTGGTGACCCACGCCATAGGTGGACAGCACCATGCTTGCCTGGTAGCGCAAATCCTCCAGGTAGCTGTTGTAGGCGCGACGCTCGTCCTCGTCCATTTTTAAAATGTCCAACTTTAGCCGAGCCGCTTGCAGCCCCTTCGCCCGGAACTCCTTTTCAATGGTTTCGTTCTTTAGAAAATAGACCCATTCGTCCAGGGTATCGCGCACCTTGTCGTCGTATTTGGGAACCTTGATCAGGTAGTATTCCGGGAACAGTTCCATCGGGGTTTCCACGCTGAACAACTCTTGCTGCGTCTGGGTGAGTTGCAATTGGTCGTTGCGGCGCAATCCTTTGAAACTGGTGGTGCCGTGGTAAAGATAGTCGTCGCCGTGACCCAGATCGAAATAGACGATGCTGACCGAGTATACCTTCTTCACAGCGCTGTAGGGAGCGCCTGCTTGGATGTGCTCCACCATCACCTTGGAGGTGCCGTACATCAGGCGATGCAGGTAATCGGCTTCCGACTCGTTTTGCACCTCGATAATCATCAAGCGGTCGTTCTCGTCCTTGACCAGCAGATCGACCCGGTTGTGCTTGTTGTGTTCGGTGTCCCTGTTGCTTTCGCTTTCCAGGATTTCCTGAATGGCAACATCAAAGCGTAGCAGTTCGCTTAAAAAACCTTCCAAAATATCGAAGTTGGCTTTGTCGCGCAGTATCTTTTTAATGGCCCAATCCAGACGAATCAATCGTCCCATGGCGACGCCTCCTCGAACGACCGATTCATTCTAGCACAACCGCGTCGGGGGCTCGACGAACAACGCTGCCTCTACAATTGGATTTCCCTGAGTACTCTTTGATGTATCGAATTGGTGTTGCCGGTTATTGGTTATTCGCATGGACGAGGCCTACTACGACGAGCCGAATTGGTCGCAATTGAAAGGCTTAGAACTCCCGGTCTTCTTCAGTTGCGTTCGGCCGGTTTGGTCACGGGCTCCTTCGGCAGGCGTACGGTGAATGCCGCGTACTCACCGGGGACGGTATCCATGGTCAATTCACCCTGGTGCACGCGGGTGACGATGTCGTAGCAAATGGCCAGACCCAGGCCGATGTTGTCCTGGTTCTCCTTGGTGGTGAAGAAGGGCGTATAAATAGTCTCGCGGTTTTCCTCGGGAATGCCCGGTCCGTTATCCCTGATACAAATCTCGAAGTCGTCTTCCAGGTCCCGGGTAGTCACCTCGATACGAGGATGGTAGCTTTCCATGCCGCGTCCGCCCGCTTTCTGCATGGTCGCCTCCGCGGCGTTGTTGACCAGGTTGATCAAGACGCGTCCCAGGCTTTGGGCGACGACCTTGTATTTGCCGACATTCCCGTCGCATTCGCATTTCAACTCGATGACTTTGGAAAGGTCGCCTTCCTCGCCGCCCTGCAGGGCCAACTGCGCGTGTTCGACCACGAAGCTGTTGACGGCGACGGTTTCGGCTACGCCCTGTTTGCCGTGGGAGAGCTCCATCATGGAACGCACGATGTGAGCGGCGCGTTGCCCGTGCTTGTGAATGAAAATGCCGTTTTCCTCGATCATTTCCACCAGGTCGGCCATACCCGCTTTGGTATTGCCCTCGATGGTCTTGCCGGTATTGCTTTCCAACTGGCCTCTCAGTTCGGCGGCGTAGTCCACGGCGAACTGCGAGAAGTTATTGATGAAGTTCAGCGGGTTGCGAATCTCGTGGGCCACGCCGGCGGTCAGCGTGCCCAGAGAAGCCATCTTCTCCTGCATGGCCAGCTTCTTTTCGGTTTCCAAGATCTCCAGGTTTTTGCGCTTCAACTCTTCCAGGAAGCGCGCCTTGGAAAGGGCGGAGACGGCGTGCTCGCGGAAACGGGCCAACATGCGCAGATCGGAGCGGTCGAAGGCTTGCGGATCGCTGAAGTTGTCCAGGATCAGGAACCCCTCGATCATGCCGCCGCGCGAGACGGCCATGGACAATCGGCTGCGGGTTTCGTCGTTGGTCTTGTCCAAATTATGCAGCAGGTAGGCGTCGCGGCCGATGCGTTCGGCGTTATGGGTGAAAAAGTCCAGCAGTTCGTCCTGGGTGTAGCGCACCCTTCCCATCATCTCCGCGTGCTCGCCGGCCGTTGCCGCCGGGACGAAGTAGCCGTCTCGTTCGCCGCGCACCAGGAAGGTGCCGCGCTCGCTTTGGGGAAACAAGGCCAGACCCTGGTCCAGGACCGATTGGAGCACCCGTTTCAAGGTAACCTCGCGGTTGATGGTTTCCACAATGCGGTCCAGGGTTTCCAATTCCTCGTTGCGATCGGCCAACTGGCGGGTTCTGGCGACTACCTTCTGTTCCAGGGTGCGGGTGATATCCAGCAGGCGCAGGTGGGTTTCCACACGGGCCACCAGTTCCTGCTTGGAGACGGGCTTGGTCAGGTAGTCGTTGGCGCCGCAGTCGAAACCGGTGACCAGATCTGCCAACTGGTTTTTGGCGGTGAGGAAGATAATCGGCAGTTCGTGCATGGGGTGGTGGGCGCGTAATTCGCGGCATACCTGGTAGCCGGACATGCGCGGCATCATGATGTCCAGCAGGACCAGATCGATACGCTCGGTTTCCACCAGGATACGCAGGGCCTCACGGCCGTTGGCGGCCTCGTGGATGACGTAGTTGTAAATCGCCAGGTGGTTGATCAAGACCTGGCGGTTCACCGGTTCGTCGTCAACGATGAGAATGTGGAAGGTGCCTGTCAAGGTCGGCATAACTTCGTCGTTATTATCCAACGCTTCCATATCTTCCTCGGAGGGGACGGCGGGTTGAACCCGAGCAACCGGACGCAGGGAGAGCGAGGTGGTCACGGCTTCCTCACCGGGCAGGGCGCGCAGTTGGAAACTGAAAGTGGAACCGGCATTGGGTGCGGAAGAAAGGGAGATTTCACCACCGTGCAATTCGATCAATTCACGGGTGATGGTCAGGCCCAGGCCGGTGCCGCCGAACGATTGATCGGCGTCGTGCACCTGATTGAACTGGCCGAAGACGTGTTCCTGTTGATCGGCTGAAATGCCGATACCGGTGTCGCTGACATAAACGGCCACCTGTTCGCCCCTCAGCAGAGCCGAGACCTTGATGTGTCCGCGATCGGTGAACTTGATGCCGTTACCCACCAGGTTGTGAAGGATTTGCAGCAGACGGTTTTCATCGGCCTCGACCGGGGGCAGGTCGCTGGGAACCTCGTTGATCAAACGCACGTCCTTGCCGCCTACCAGGGGTTCCGAAAGGGTAAGCACCACCTCGGTAAGGGTACGCAGGTCTACCGGCTTTAGATTTAGTTCCAGGCTGCTGTTCTTCAACTTGGAGAAGTCCAACACATCGTCAACCAGGGTAGCCAGGCGGCGTCCGCTGTTGACCACCATTTCCAGGTTCGACTTGACCGTGTCGTTCAACTTGCCGGCCACGCCGTCCAGCAGAGATTCGGTCAGACCGATGATACCGTTGAGGGGCGTGCGCAGTTCGTGACTGGTATTGGCGAGGAAGTCGTCTTTCAGTTTGTCCACCCGGCGCAACTGTTCGATGACCATCATTTTGTCGGCCAACTTCTTGCGTTGGTAATAGATGTAGCTCAACACCAAACCCAGGATCGTCAGGGCGTAAAGCGTGTAGGCCCACCAACTCAACCAGGGCGGAGATTCTACGGTAATGGCCAGGACGGTAGGTTCCTCAGCCCAGATGCCGTCGGCATTGGCGGCCTTTACCTTCAAGGTATAGTCGCCCGGCGTCAGGGTGGTGTAGGTAAAGTTACGCTGGGAGTGATCCACGTAATTCCAGTCGGTGTCCAGACCTTCCAGCATATAGGCATACTGGTTCTTTTCAGGCGTTGAATAGTGCAGGGCGGATACTTCGAAACCGAACACGTAGCTTTGATAGGGAATCAACAGCGACTCCGTTTGGTAGATGGGCCGGTCCAGAATGGAGTCGGGATCTTTAGCGCGCGTGAGCACCGACTTGTTGAAGATGCGAAAGTCGGAGATAACCACGGCGGGCGGGTAGGTATTGCCGTGTATCCGGGCGGGGTGGAAGGCATTCAGTCCGTTGGTGCCGCCGAAATACATGGTGCCGTCACGACCCATCCCGGTGGAACCCGCCACGAAGTCCTTGCCCTGCAACCCATGATAGGTATCGAAGACATTCACCTTTTCGTCTTTCGGGTTGAAGCGTACAAGGCCCTGTGAAGTACTGATCCACAGCATGCCTTTCGCGTCTCCCAAGATACCGTTGATGGTATCGCCGGGAAGTCCGGTTTCCACACCGTAACGGCGGAACACGGCGCGTCCCGCGGCTCGATCCTCGGGCTCCCAGCGATTAAGACCGAAACCGTTAGTTCCTATCCATAAAACTCCGGCGGCGTCTTCGTAAAGGGTTGTAACGCCGTCTGCGCTGAGACCGGCGGGTTTCTCCGGGTCGTGTTTGAAACCGGTAAACCGTTCGGTCCCGGGGTCGAAGCGGTAGAGACCTTCCAGAGTGCCCAACCAGATGGCTTCATTGGTTACCAGCACTTCGATGATTCGGTGTCCCGAGCCCTGTCCGGTTTGATTGGGTTCGTACATGGTAAACTGACCGGTCTCCGTGTTCAGTCGATTCAGGCCGCCGCGGTAGCAGCTGATCCACAAAGTGTTGCCCGCGCCCTGGCGGACCTTACTGACCCGGTTCGAACCTAAGCTGTTCGGATTGGCGGGATCATGAAAGAAATGCTGGAATCGATTCTCACCCGGCAGCTTCATATTCAGGCCGCTACGCATGGTGCCTACCCACAACCGGCCCCGGTAATCCACCAACAGCGAGCTGATTCGGTTACTGCTCAAGCTGTCCTTCCGCGCCGGATCGTGGACATAGTGAGTCCATTTCTTATTTTTGGGATCATAATGATCCAGACCGGTAACGGCGCCGATCCACAAACTGCCGTCGCGGTCCTCGCTGACAGCCGTGATGAGGTTGTGGTTCAGGCTGTCCTGTCTTTGTGAGTCGGCTTTGAAATGAGTGAAGAACGAGGCATTGGTGTCCCACTTACTCAAGCCGTTGGAGGTGGCCACCCACATGATTTCCTGGGCGTCCATGGTGACCATGTTCACCATGTCGTTGCCCAGGCTGCGGTCATCGGACGGGTCGTGACGATAGCGGCGAAAATCACCCGTGGTGGGATTCAACTCGGCCAGACCTACACCGGTGGCTACCCAGATCGACCCCTTGGAGTCCCCGTAGACATGGCGAACAGCGTCGGCCGGCAGGCTGTTGGGATCACCGGCAACGTGCCGGTAGGCCGCTCGTTCGTTGCCCATGGCGTCCAAGTGCAACAAGCCGCCGTCCGTCGCCACCCAAAGGCTGCCTTGAGGGTCGGGCCAGGCCGCGCGGATGTGGTGTTGCCCGGCCTCCCGGTGTTTTTCATCAACCAGGAAACGCTTGAAACGACCCACGCGTTGATCCAGCCAACTCAGGCCGCCGTCGTCCGTACCGACCCAAACCCGGCCGGACTTGTCCTGCACGATGGTGGTCACCCGACCCTCGCCCAAGCTGTCCGGGCGGTTGGTTTGGTGACGGTAGGGTGTAAACTTACCGCTTTCAGGGTCCAAGAGTTCCAGACCTTGATCGGTGCCTACCCAAATATTACCTGCCCGGTCCTCCAGGATGGACCAGACGATGCCCAGAGACTCGGCTTTGTCTTGTTTGCGGTAATGAACGAATCGCTCCGTTCGCGCGTCGAAACGATCCAGGCCGCCGCTGGTGCCCACCCAGAGATTGCCGGCGCGGTCCACGTACAGGCAATTGACCTTGTTGTTGCTCAGCGAATGCTCGTCGGTCATGGTGTGCCGAAACGACAGAAGATCGTAGCCGTCGTAACGGACCAGGCCGTTGGGGGTGCCGAACCACATAAAACCGACGGGGTCTTGTAAAACAGAAGATACATTCTGTTCCACGGCCACGTGTCGGAAGGAAATATTACGGTCCTGGCTTTGTCCGGGGAGAGCGCACAAGAAGACCGTCAGGAGTAGACCAAAGTTACCGCCGACGCGGGAACTTCGGCACCATCTTGCAACCATGACGATCTCCTTGGGTAAAGGTTAACTCTTTAGTAATTACAGCCAATGTAAATTTTGCGTATCCACCATCGGAAGGTAGTGATCGAGTGGGGCGTCACTTCATGACACTGGGGAAAATTCAGCTTGTGAGACGAATTGAGCCTGGCCGGAAGGGTTGTTTGCCTTTCACTTGCCATGTGATATGGCTCTCCTGGTTTTCCATTGCCGCTTTTTCGGTTTTACCAACCCTGAAAACATGGCAAGCGGCAAAAACCTACAAGTAGTCTACGACAATTCACATTTTAACAAAATGCCGGCTTGTTTGCAAACAATGCCTGAGCCTTTGTCGATAACACTAACGGTGGTCAGTATTTTCAGAACCGCGCGTTCCGACTCATATCAAACGATTGACCTGAAATCAGTTTCTCCCTACCGGCCCCGGTCATTTTCCTGGTTTGGATCACGCGTTTGTGGGCTGCCGAGCGGCACGGCAGGATCACGCAGAAAGCGTCAGCCGGTAGGTCATGAACCGCCACAGTGCTTCCATGGGTCCCTGTTTGAAATGCCTCAGCCAGAGTCTGCTGCCGATGATTTGCAGGCCGTAGACGAAAAGGCAGAGGAACAAGCCCGGGAAGGGGGCGACCCGCTCCAACAAGCCCAAACCCCAACCATTGAAGATAAAGCAGAAGATCAAGCTTTGCAGCAGGTAATTGGTCAGGGCCATGCGTCCTACGACGGCTAACGGGCCGACGATCGGTGCACGGCACCACCGTAAGGAGAAAAACGCCACCATGCAAGCCAGGAAGGATAACTGGCCGGCCAGAGCACAGAGATAACCCAGATAGGTCCACAGGTCCAACTGCCAGGGCGGGGAAATCTGCTCGGTCAGCGCGAAAATGAAATTGGTGGGAACGCCGATAATCAAACCGGCAAAGAATGCCGTTTTCAGGGGGCGACGATGATTCCACGGTCGTTGCAGGATACCGGCCTTCCATACGGCCGCCCCCAGGAAGAAGCAGGCCGACAGAAGCCAACCGGTTATGATCAGGGACCCGAACATTTCGCCCGCTTGTCCGATTCGGTGCAGGGCATTTTCGGCAAGATTTCCCTCCAGGAGCAGGGTCACGGACGTTTCATATTGCTCCCGGTTGTCTTCGTAGAGATTGTTCTCGAGCGCGTAGACGTTTTTTGCCAACTCCGGGTCGAGGCGGGACAGGGCGCTGGGAAGAAGGAGTAACGACAGGACCATGAGATAAAAAACCAGGGCGAGAACAACGAGAAACACGAGGACTCGAGCGGGTAGGTGAAGCAGCAACAACAAGGCGAAACCAAGGACCGAATAGATGACCAGTATGTCCCCGGCCCATAGGAAGACGATATGCGCCCAGCCGAAGAAAAACAATGCGGCCATGCGGCGGAAGCCATAGAAGAAAAAGAATTTGCCGTGTTGACTGCTACGGTCGAACTGCATGGCCAGACCCACGCCGAAAAGAAAGGAAAAAAGGGTGTAGAATTTGTTACGAGCCAGGAAGTCCACGACAAACACGGCGAGCATGTCCAAGAATCCCTCGGGATGGACGGCGCCTACCTGGCCCCGTTCCAAGGGAAAGCCCAGGCTGTAAAAATTGACCAGTAGAATCCCCAATAGGGCCAAACCGCGAAGCTCATCCAGGTGACCCAACCTTTCATTGGTGGATATCGGTGAAAATGATTGGCTCAAGAGCGACTCCCTGGTGTACGATAGTAGTAAATACGAGGGGGCAGGGCCTTTATCTTACGCTGAAGGCGGAGCGAGGTCCATATGACGATGCAACGAATCGACCATGGAGTACGTACCACAATTAGGTGCGTCCTGACTTCACGGCGTTCAAGTAGCAGGGTTGGAATCGATTTCATATGGGCACATTACGCGGCTTATCGGCGTTTGGGGGTGAGCGATGAACGCTGACGAATTCAAGAAGGCGCTCGCATCCTATAAAGAGACTTGTCGCAATCATCTGGAACAGAGTAAACGGTTATTGAATCTACTGGACCAAGATCCCTATCGGGACCTGGTGGAAAAACCCTTTTTACTGCGCATGGTCCTGGAAAAATACATCGACCTGATGGACGATCGGCTGATTCCCACCCTTCGTTCCGGAAATGGAGAGGAGAGCGGGCCGAAAGCCGAGGTCCGGAAGCCCGAGAAGAAGGTCGAGACCGCGGCGCGCGCCGTCCCGGTGCAAACTTCAAGTCCAAAGGCTTCAAGCGACCGAGCCCGTTCCACGTCAGATGTATGGACCGCTCCCAAGCCGCACTCCTCCGATATCTATTCGCCCAGGCCCTCGGGCGTGGCCAAGCCTCAAACGGCGGAACCAAAGCAATCTCCCGTACAAAAGCAGCCGTCGGCTGCCGCACCCAAGGAAGAAAAAAAGGAATACAAACGCGGCAAGCCGCCGCGCTCCTTTGACGGGTTGAAGGGGCCCGCGCATGAGGAAGACAGTCACGGCCGCCGTACCATTCCGCGCTATACACGGCGCCTGCCGGTGCGCTACAGCGTGTTGGGCAGGGACACCACCATGCAACGCGCCTTTTCCCGCGATGTGGGCGCCAAGGGTCTGTTCATCATGGCCAACCGACCGGAAAAGGTAGGCAACGCCCTCGACATAGAGGTAGACATGCCCGAGACCGGTATGGTGCGCATTCAAGCGATCGTCGCCTGGACCAAATGGGTCCCCCAAAACCTTCGCGCTGTTGACTATTCGGGATTCGGGGTTAGAATCAATACCGCGACCGAGAATTGGTACCGCTATTTCATGGAACTCGAGAGCGGCCCTTCGGCAGCCGAGTAGTCGACAGTCAATGACATTGGATTCACAAACAGCCAGGCAATTTTTCGAACGTGCGGAAAAGGAAGCGAACCGCTACGGCGAGGACCCCTGGGTGTTCCTACGCGAGTTGGTTCAGAACAGCCGCGATGCAACCGCGGCCAATATCATCCTCAAGGCGAACACCGTCGGCGGATGGGAGCAGGTAAGCTGTGTCGACGACGGCGAAGGCATGGACGAATACCATTTCAAGAACTATTTCCTATGCTTATACGCCTCCAGTAAGGAGGAGAGTCGCGACGCGGTGGGTTTTTTCGGGGTGGGGTTCTGGTCTGTTTTGCTGTTCAAGCCGGAAATCATTCACGTCACCTCCGCCCGGGAGGGCCGGGCGCTTTCTTTCAAAATAGACTGCGTCAACCACACCATCGAATCCGTTTCGCCCGGGAATTGGCAAAAGGGGACGCGTATCGTCATCCAGCGGCGGCAAGTCATGGAGGAAGCGGAATTCACGGCCAGGGTCAGGGAGCGCTTGTTGCACTATTGCGAATTCGTACGACCGGCGCGGGGCCTGCGCAAACTCACGGTCAGCTACAACGGCGTCCCCTTCAACAAACCCTTTCCGCTGCCCAACGACTGCGGCCGTAAGTTCAAGACCGCACACTTCGACGGCGTTCTGGGATTCGGCCCCAAGCCCATGATCCGGCTTTACAAGGGCGGGATCCTGGTGAGAAGCCTGTCCAGCTTGCAGGAACTCATTCCCAGTCGAGTACCCGATATACCGCATAGTTGGGGCTTGTTTCCCAACATCCATATCAATATCGAAAGCCTCCAGGTGCTGATGGATCGACAAAAGGTTTTCGAGGACCCGGTGCTGCACAAGGCGGTCGGTTATTGCGAGCAACAGTTGACCCGAATGCAACGCAACCTGGTCCGTGACCTTTTCCCCATGAACTTGAAGAATCGC
>JASJCB010000342.1 GCA_030066195.1 Acidobacteriota bacterium | reverse complement strand
GGAACCCGTTGGGGCATCAACCGCACCGTGGCCCAGATCCAAGCCTTGCTCTTCTTATCGCCGGAACCGCTTCATGCCGAACAGATCTGTCAAACCCTGGGCGTTGCCCGTTCCAACGCCTCCAACAGCCTGAAGGAACTGATGGGCTGGGGCGTGGTCAAGGTCACCCACATTCTGGGCGATCGCCGCGACCACTTCGTTTGCCTTACCGATCCCTGGGAGATGTTTCGCATCATCTTGGAAGAACGCAAGAAACGCGAGATCGATCCCACCGTAGCCTTGCTTCGCGAATGCGTGGCCATGTCGGAGAGCGAGGGCGGCATGGTCCAGGAACGTCTAACCGAAACGTTGGAGTTTTTCGAGACTACCACGACCTGGTACAACCAACTCGCCAAGCTGCCCAAGCAGGGCCTGATCCGGTTTCTGAAACTGGGCGCCAAGATCAAGGGCTGGGTCAAACAGGAGGCTTAGTCCCTTTTTTTAGCGAGTTATTTCTGTCTATACAGAAATGACGAACAACACGCAACTGTGTCGCCGCCGTTTTGTCGGCTCTTTTTTTCAACTAACCATTTCTGTTCATACAGAAATGCCGAACATGGGAGATACATGATGCTCTTCTTCTTTGACGGGCAATGCCCCGCCTGTGCCCAAGGTGTGCAATTTTTCAAACGTCTCGGCCTCATGCGCCGTGTGACGCCTCAACCTCTGGCTGAAGCCGTTGTACCGCAACATGTCAGCAAACATTTCTATCGCCAGTCCGTGCTCTATGATCCCGAGACCGATACCGCGTACGGCGGCTGGGACGGCTTCGCCCGGTTACTCCAACTGCGTCATCCGCGATTGGATTTTACCCAATGGGTGCAACGGCCGTTGGTGCGCCGGCTTCTGGATATCCCCCTTTACCTGTTTTCCCAAAATCGCCGTGTCTTGTTTCCGGTTAGATGCGACACCGCCTGTGCCGTGCCCAGACCCTCCCGCTTGAACCGGGCGGTCTTCTCCATACTGATGATCCTCGGAGCCTTATTGGGCTCTCTCATCTTCGGCGCGGCTATCGGTAGTCACCGGGAACTGTCATCGGGCCTGATCGCGGCGATGCCGGAGGATGTGTTCTATCCGCTGCATATCACCGTCAAATCGTTCGCCGCCGTGCCGGGCTTCGATCTGCTGAAAGGGGGATTGTTCATGATCGGCGCCGCCGGGGCCGGTTGGATCGTATGCCTTGCCGGCTTTGCCCTTTTGCTGCGAACCCGGATCCGGGAGATATTCGAGCAATTCCTGGTAGTTATGAACATTGGGGTCGCCTTCCTATTGTTTCCCTCCGCGATCCTTTTCGGGATGCATTTCTTTGCCCCTTCCAACGCTGCGGTTACCGCGGTCATCCTTGGCGGAGTCATCCTGGACGGCATCCTCATGACCCGCTCGATCATCAAACGAAGCCACATTCTGAACCTGCCGAATTGGACCCCCTGGCTATGGCTGCTTCTCCTTCAGGCCGGCGGCCTGCCGCTGCTCATCTACCTGGGCCTGCTCTGGTAACACAACCGGTGGTTCAAACAAGAAATACTCGACCCAAGAAAGGAGGAACCTCATGGGCGCCTTGATGACTTCTCCCCTCAGTGTTCGCGGCTGCCTCCGCGACGCAAGATTGTTCAACTTTTCCGTCGATCCCAAGACTGTTCGACACCTTGTTCCGAAACCCCTGCAACCTGTGATCTACCGCGACCGGGCTTGGATTTCCACGGTCAGCGTGCAGTTGGACCACATGCGCCCCGCCTTCCTGCCCATCCGACGAGGATTGCACTACCATCACATTGCCTACCGCCTGCTGGTAAATTGCCCCGCCGGGAAGGGTCTCAGCCGAGGTGTCTTCTTCCTGGAAAGCTTTTGCCCGAACCTGCTCTACGTGGCGCTGGGCAACCTGTTCACCGAATACGCCTTTACCCACGCGGGTATCGAAATGAGCCGACGCGATGATGACTTCCAACTGGCCTGTCGGGATCAGGAGTACGAAATTCACGCCGCCTGGAGGGATGCACCGGGCGATCTGCCGAGGACCAGTTCCCTGGGTTCCGTCCAAGAAGGCATCGATCTGATCGGCCCCTTACAGCGCGCCTTTCACGTCGCCAAAAACGGCCGTGTCTCCTCGGTCGCCGTCTCCCGCGAGAAATGGCCGCTGCAGCCCATCCAATGTACGGATTTCAGAACGTCCCGCTTCCCCGAGGCCAAACTGGAAATAGCGCTGAGGGTTACCGAGCCTATCGACTACACATGGAATCGGGCCGGCCGGGTTGCCTGAGAATTCTTGCAGGAGCCTAATCGCTGACGATCCGGGTCCCGATCTCTTCAAGTTTACCCGTGAGCAATGCCTCGGCGGTGGTGATCAGCACCTCTTCACCGCCGCCTTCCACGTAATTGATCGCGGCTTGGATTTTGGGTCCCATACTTCCGGGTGGAAATTGGCCTTCTTCCATATACTGCCGGGCCTCGGCGACGGTGATGCGGTCAAGGTTGCGCTGCGTGGGTTTGCCGAAATCGACCGCGACCTTTTCGACGCCGGTGAGGATGATGAAAACCTCACAGCCCAACTCGTGACCCAGCAGGGCCGAGGTCAGGTCTTTGTCGATGACCGCCTCGACGCCCACGTAATAACCGCTGGGGTCCTTGATGACCGGGATGCCCCCGCCGCCGCAGGCCAGCACCACGTAATCTTTCTCGACCATGGTGCGGATCGCGTCGATCTGGACGATTTCCAGCGGCTTCGGCGAAGGCACCAGGCGCCGCCAGCCGCGGCCGGAGTCTTCCTTCATGACCCACTCTTTCTCATCACGCAGGGCGCGGCCGCGAAAAGCCTCGTAAAAGGGGCCCACCGGCTTGCTGGGATGTTGGAAGCCCGGGTCGCGCGCGTCGCAGACCACCTCGGTGAGAACGGTGACGCAACGTTGCGGCAACTTGCGCAACTTCAACATGTTTTCGATGCTGCGCTGTAGCAGGTAGCCCATGCTGCCCTGGGTCTGGGCGCCGCACACATCCATGGTGTAGGACGGCACCCGGTTGCCGGCTTCCTCCTGCTGAATGAGAATATTCCCAACCTGCGGTCCGTTACCATGCACGATGACCGGCTGTAAACCCTGCGACAACAGGTTGATCACCATCTCGGCCGATTCTTTTGCATTTTCCAACTGGTCTTTTTGCAGGCCGTCTTCCTCAGGCCGAATCAGGGCGTTGCCCCCGAATGCCAATAATGCTTTTCGCACCGTAATCCTCCGTCAAGCATCGATATCGATCAGGAATCAAGAGAGTCCCGTTTTAAAGGCATGGTCATGCAGCGCGGGCCGCCTCGGGCTCGGGATAACTCGTTGCCTTTGATCAGAATGAAATAGCGTTTTCCGTCCAGCAGATCAACCTCGTCATTGAGGACCTGTTGACTGGTCACCACGTTGTAGCCGTTGCAACCCAGGGTTTCCGCGGTCAGCACGTTGCGCTCATAGCCCAAGATGACACCGGGGGCGATACAGAAGGCGTTGGCGCCGTCGGTCCATTGCTCGCGCTCCTGGTCCAACAGGTTGCGCCCGCCGGACAGGATGGGCTTCAGGCCGTGGCCCTCTTTCTCCAGGGCTTCCAGGAAATTATCCTCCAACACCACCTTCAACTGGTCCGAGGTCAGGTCCATCTTGATCACGGGTACGCTACGAGGCGATTCAGGCTGGAACAGCGGCGGAAAGATCAGGCAATGTTCCTCATCGATTTGTGTGAAGATGGTATCCAGGTGCATGACCGCGCGTTCCTGCGGCATCAACACGGCCAGCAGGGTCTTGAATTGACTGCGTTGCCGCAGGGCCTCGGCGATCAGGGTTACCGCCGATTGCGAGGTGCGGATGCTGATGCCGATCGCCACCACGTCCTCGGACAAAACCAGGATGTCGCCGCCCTCCAGGGTATGGTAGGTTTGCGGCCTGCCGTTCATGAAACCGGGAATGCGGTCAAACCAGATGTTCTCATCGCTGTCCACCTTGAAATCCGGGTGGAACCGGAAGATGGACTCCATAATCATGGGCTCGGGCTTGCGCGCTGAGGTTGCCATGTTGTTGATGGAAACGCCCTTACCGATAACGGCCGCGGGATCGCGCATAAACAAAAGGTTGGGCACGGGCGGGAAGCGGAAGGTGTAATTGGTGCCGTCGGCATTCTCCTCGTACCAGCCGTTGACGGCGCGCTTGGCCAGTTCATCGGGGGGCAGGCTCTCCAAAATCTCGCGGTCGGCGTCACCCAAATGGTGGTAGCGGCAGTAACGGTTCAGGAAAAACGAGGCGACACCGTCCTGTTGAAAAGTCTCGGCCAGCAGGTCTTGGGCATCGAACACGCGGTCGACGGCTTTGCTCAGGACCCTGCTGAAATCGTCGTGTTCGGCTCGCGCCTCGCGACCGAAAAGAATGTCGTCGAAAAGCAATTGATGCATGAGCGACGGCGTCATGTAGTCGACTTCCTTCCCGGGACGGTGAACGGCTACCGCCCGTAGTCGACCAATCTCCGAAAAAACAGATAGTTTGGTCATAACAGCACCCTAAAAGCTACACTTGATCCAACAACCCCGAAGCAACAGAGGGAATCTCATCATGAACCAAGTTCGATTCGGTTTCAAGCCAATTTCACGCCTCTGAAAAGAAAGTTTCACGGCCGAAGCCCCGCCCGAAAACCGACTGTTCACGCGGTTTTTGCAGCCTGAAGGGTATAAGTCGCATTTTATACAAACAGCCGCGTTGAGACCTGCATTTTATGAGTCGAGGGTTCCTTAGAGGGTGCGGATTACCGTGAGCCGGGCCGGCAATGCTCAATCAAACCGTCCATGCCCTTGCGGACAAGTGTCCTTGCCTGTTTGCGGGTAATGCCCATGGCATCGGCTACTTCTTGATGACTCATGTCATCCACATGAAAAAGCACGATTGCCTTGCCATAAGCCCGGTCTTCACCTTGTAACCCGGTCATATATTGGTGCACCGTCATAAAATGGGTCAGCATGGTTTCCCGGTCGTCGGCGACGCCTCGTTGTACATCTCCCACACCGACAGGAATGTATTTCTCCCCCACCTCGGCCAAAGCCTCCTGGATCTGATCTCGACCGGCGGAAAGGGGCAGGCTGAACAGGGCACGGATCAAGACCCGATCCAGGCCTTCGCTCAAAGTATTTGAGATCGGGTGATGCTCCGGGTAACGCTCGGCAAACATCTCATCCCAAACGGGGTCCAGTATTTGCCGGAACAAGGGCACCAGACCGCTCGCCCGTTCCCTTAAGTTGTTGCGAAAATCCTCGATCAAAACGGTGATCGACCGTTCCCTGGCTTCATTCATATCGTCGTTCTCCTTCGGTCGATCGTCTGACACATCGCGCAAAGGCAGTGGTCCGTCGTAGCCCCTTAAAGACGCGAAAACCTCATGTAATGGAGGAAAGGCCATCTGAGCTTCTGCCATGTTTTCTTCGACGGCCACGGTATGGCGGTCTCTTTTTTTCTTGTCCAGCATGAGATAGTACATCGCCCGTTTTACATAGCTGACGATAGCCGCCTCGTGATGAAAGACCAGGTCCGGTTTATCTCGAATAGCATCGAGGATCTCATCCAACAATAGCTCCGGGTTCGTCGGTCGATAACCCCGAGCTATTCCAACAAACATCTTCCGATTCTCCATCACGAACTGAATAGGGTCTAACTCTTTATTTTTCAATATTCTCTCCTAAATATTTATACTTCGCGAAAAATTTTTGGGCAGCTTTCTCCAAAAATTCCTTTGAGCGGGTGAGAGGCGGGACAAGGCGGCAGCGATCGCCCCCGCTCGGCATAAAACAGCCCAGTAGCGGATCTCGCGTAAACGACAATAAACACCCCGATCCGCGCGGGCAATCAAAGGAGTTTTTCCATGACATGCCATAGTTGTGTCTGCACCCGGACGAATAACACCCGATTCAGGTTCATCCTTTGGTTGATACTCATCCTGTTCTGCGACAGGGCGATCGGCGGAAATCATCTGGACACCGAAATCGACATAAACCTCGGTCAAATCGCAATCACCCTGGCCACCGGCCCGGAAGGCACCCTGATCACCGGCCCGGAAGACGCGGAAGGCAATCTTTACGTGGCGGGGATCATTGACCGGGTTCTGATTGTCGGTAACCTGATCTTGAACCTGCCCAATGTGGCTTTCGTCCTTCGCTTGAATGCGAACGGAACCATGGGTTGGCTCACCCTCATCCATCAGCAAGAAGTCGAACCGGGTTTCTTCGGTTTTGACAACGGCGTCCTGACGCTTGACCTGCACCGCCGAATCGGCCAAGAGTTCGTCATCTTTCTCGACCCCGAAACCGGTCGCTTCACCAGTTCCTACCCGGACCCATCCATAGAACCGGAAGTCCCGGACAACATACCCGACGGCACCCCGCCCGAACCCGATCCCGAACCCAAACAGGGCGGTAACTGATCGCACCTCGCCCCGGCTATACGCCGGGGCGATTTGAGTTCCGGCTAACCACATAACATCTGCTCCACCACCTCGGCCCCCAAGACGGCCAATAACCGTTCCAAATAAGCGGGATTGGCGGCATCTCCCAACAACTCCAACCCCTGATCGGTGGCCCGGAGGCGCACTCTTAAACGACGGCCCTCCGGGTCACCGGCGTATTCTTCGGGTTGAATGAGATCCGGTAATTCGGGCACAAAACGGTACTCCATCATGACGCTCCTCTTGAAACCCAGCGGCCCGGTATGGCAAACCCGCAGTCTCGGCAGTTTTCACCTACCGGCAACGGCAGCCGGGCGGCCTGGATATCCCGCGCCAGGAACACCGCGTGACACCGGGGACAATGGGTTCGCCGCCCGGCCTCGGCCAGTGCGCGCTCCACGTAAACGAACATCAAACCCTCCGCCCGCGCTGTCTCCACGGCTCGCCGTAACAGGTCGGGATGCGTCGGCGCGTGATCGTTCATGCGGAAATCCGGCGAGAACCGTAGCAGGTGCCAGGGGATATGCGATCCCCAGCTTCGAATCTGCCCGGCGATCGCGGTTATGGCCTGCAGATCGGCACTGTAACCGGGAATCAGCGGCGTGCTCAACTCCACCCACACCCCGGCGGCCAGGAAGGTTTCCACGGTATCCAACACCGGGCCGACGGGCGCCCCGGTCAACCGACGGTGCGCGGCATCATCCAAACACTTCAGGTCGATGTTCACCGCGTCCAGATGCGGCGCCAACCTTGCCGCCGCCTGCGCCGTCATGAATCCGTTGGTCTTCCAAACCACCCGAGGAGGCCGGGGCAGCGCGGCCAGGGCCAGGGTCAACTCGGCGGCCAACACGGGTTCCGAATAACTGAAGGCAATCGCGGCCCCTGCCGCCTCCGCTCGGTCCGCCAGGCCTTGCGCGCTGACGGGCTCGGCCCGCCGGCAGGCTTGCTCATGACGACCGTATTGGGACAGCTTCCAATTGATGCAATACGAACACCGCATGGTACACCCCGGCGGGGCCGTGGTGAGCACCTCGGTGCCGGGATAATAGTGATAAAACGGCTTTTTCTCCACGGCGTCCAAATGGAACACCGCCGAGGCCATGGTCGCCGTTTCCAATGCGAAACCCCGGCGGCGGCGCACCCGGCAATAACCCGTCTCACCGTCTGTCAACCGGCACTCGTGAGGGCACAGGGTGCAGCGCAACCTGTCACCGTCCGTTCGATAAAAAGCCGCCGGACGCCATTGTACGGCGGGTGTGGACGCGATCATGAAACCGTCCCTCGGGCAAAGTGCGGCCGAGCCGGTCAATGCCCTGGTAAATAATGAGTTGTCTTTAAATTTTTGCTTGCATTGCGCCGCTTGACGCACTAGATTGGGAAGCAGGTCACCTTCCCTAAACAACCATTGCGGAAACCGGCGCTTTTTTGTCTCCAATTTCCGCGAATTCAGGGAGGGACCCATGGCGCCCCAAACCGATCGCCAATTGAAGCAGGCCTTTCAACGAGGCCTGGCCGCGGCCCGGGACCCGGCGGTAGAGCCGGAAACGGGCCTGGCCGTCACCAACCTGCGCTCGCCCTGGCTGCATCAACGTTGCGAGGTTTGTCATCACAGTTTCCGGCCGGACGACCCGGTTTTGGTGGACGGCCGCAAGGTGAGGCACGCGGGCAACGGCTTGAACTGCCACAACGGCGCGGTGGACCCGGAACCCGAGGCGGAAGCAATCGACGCCTTCTACCGGGGCCTCTACAAGGCCTGGCCGCCGCCTGAAGACGCTCCGGGCCTGCGGCTGAAGCCGGGTCATACCTTGCTGGACCCGCCTGTCGGACGACTGGGCCGGCATACCTGTGCGGTCTGCGCCCACACCCTGCGGCCCGGCGATACGGTGGTCATCTGCCCCTGCCGCCCGAACGCGCCGCTGTGCCAACTGGCCATTCACCGCGACCCCCTGCGCGGCCTCACCTGTTGGCAGGCCTGGAACCCGGGCGTGAT
>JASJCB010000181.1 GCA_030066195.1 Acidobacteriota bacterium | reverse complement strand
ATCACGCCGACCCTCATGATGAGGGTCAACACAGCGGCGGACGCCCGATGACCGGTGGTTGCCCCGATCGGGTTTTGCGTTCACCGGCGTGATTCGATCCTACCGGCAGGTGGTTTTTGAAGTTATCGGTAATTTTCAGTGTCTACAACTCTCCCGATTGGATGGAACATGTCATCTGGGGTTATGCCGCCCAGACCGAGAAAGATTTTGAAATCGTGATTGCCGATGACGGCTCCACCCCCGAGACGCGACAACGCATCGACATGCTGCGCGAACGCACCGGACTGCAAATCACTCATGTCTGGCAGGAAGACAACGGCTTTCAGAAGACCCGTATCCTCAACAAGGCCATTCTGGCAACCCGCGGCGATTACCTGCTCTTCTCCGACGGCGACTGCATTCCCCGCAACGATTTCGTGGCCACCCACCTGACTTATCGGGAACCCGGCTATTTCCTTTCCGGCGGCTATTTCAAGCTGCCCATGAAAACCAGTGAAGCCGTCTCTACCGAGGATATCCTCAACGGCAATGTCTTCCGCTTGGATTGGCTGCGAAATAACGGTCTTCCCTTGTCACCCAAGGTGCTGAAGCTGACCGCCCGTGGTTTCTGGTCGAAACTCCTCAACGGCATGACCACTACGCGCGCCACCTGGAACGGTCATAATGCCTCCGGTTGGAAGGCGGATATCGTGGCGGCCAACGGTTTCGATAATCGCATGCAGTACGGCGGAGAAGATCGGGAATTGGGCGAGCGCCTGTTCAACAAGGGCATCCGCAGCAAACAAATCCGTTACAGCGCGGTGGTGGTTCACCTGGATCACTCGCGAGGCTACGTGAGCGAAGAAGCCTGGCGTCGCAATGACGAAATAAGGGCGATCACCCGCAAGGAACGGCGTACAGTTACACCTGACGGCCTGGCTCAATTGGACAATCAAACCTCACCGGTCGAATAAGACCAGGTCAGGCCCGGTACTTATCCGACCGGCGTTCTATTCAGAACCCCTCTTTCAATCGAAATCGGCATGTCTCCATATTTTCGCCACATTTAGCAACTAAGTTCAGGTTGTAACCGATTGGAACCCGTTGGATAGGGAAACAGGTTCTACCAATCATGCTTCATACCAATGACATGCGTACTGTTGGCTGTAAAAAGCCCCGGCCGGGGCAGTGATCTTCAGGGTTTCTGCTTCGGCCACATTTTCGTCCTGACAACGGTTTATTGTCTTGGATAAATGTTAGGAGCCATGTGCATGATGAGCCGATTAACAGTACATAGGCATTGCACTACCTGCTTCTAGGATTTCTTAGATTTGCTGCGTTTCGCTATTTTTTTGGCATGGAGCGTATTCATGCTATAATTTAACAGAGTGAACGACCAGCATACATTGGAAGAATACAGGCGGTGTTGCATGGCGAAGAAAGCCCGTTACAGACGAGCCGTGATTATCGGCGCCGGTATGGGCGGCCTGTTTACGGCTCGGGTGTTGGCGGAGCATTTCAAAGAAGTCATTGTTTTAGATCGCGACAAGCCCCAGGATGAGGCCCGGCCTCGCAAGGGCGTGCCCCAGGGCCGGCATGCTCACCTGCTGCTTCGTAGCGGTTTGAAGGTGGTCGAGGAACTTTTCCCGGGCATCGTCGAGGAATCGGTTCGCCAGGGCGCCGTAGAAGCCGATTGGGCCGGTCATTTGCACTGGTTTCATCACGGTAATTGGAAGATTCAATACAACAGCAAACTGCCTGTTAAATTCCAGTCGCGTCCCCTTCTGGAGCGAACCGTCCGCCGCCGCCTGACACGTTACGGTAATGTGAGGTTTCGCTACGGCATGGTGGTGGAACGCCTGCTTGGCAACAAAGAGGATAATCGGGTCACCGGGGTTCATGTGGCCGCTTCAGGAGACAAGCCCGCCCACGATTTGGAAGCCGACCTGATTTTGGATTTAAGCGGTCGTTACAGCCGTATCTTCCAATGGATGAGGGAGCTGGGTTTCCAGACTCCTCCGGAAGACCGGCTGCCGATCGACCTCATGTATTCATCGCGGCTTTACCGCAAGCCCAAAAACTGGGAACCCGAATGGAAGGCTCTTGCCGTTTATCCCAAACCGCCGGAGCATCGCCACGGCTTGATCTTTCCCATTGAAGACGATCAGTGGCTGGTTTCCCTGTTCGGTCATTTCGGCAAGCACCCTCCTCGCGACATCGACGGCTGGGAAAAGTACGCGGCCGATTTACCGCATCCCGATTTCTACCAGGCCGTCAAACGCGCCGAGCCGCTGACCAATGTCACTACATTCAGATTCCCGACCCAAATGCGGAGGCACTTCCACAGATCACGCCGGCCGCCCCGGGGTTTGTTGGTAATGGGCGATGCTCTGTGCTGTTTCGATCCTGTCTTCGGCCAGGGTATGAGCGTGGCCGCCAAGGAAGCGCGTCTGCTTAAGAAATGCCTGGAACAATCGCGCGGGCTGGACGGCTTGCCACGCACCTTCTACCGCGGGGTCAAGCCCATTGTAGCGGTGCCCTGGCTGTTAGTCTCCAGCGAGGCCATGCGTTTTCCCCAGTTGCGCGCCTATCGACCCTTCTACATGCCCGTTTTGCAGTGGTATACCCAGCAGGTGTTCAAGGCATCCGGTACCGATGCCGGGGTTTACTCCGACTTCCTCCAGTTGCTGAACCTGGAATCCGGACCCGAGGTTTTGTTCAAGCCACGTGTCATCCGGGGTGTGTTGAAAGCCGCATTCAAACAAATTCCCAGCGAGCCGGCCCCGGCTGTAAGCCTGCTGCATTCCCACAAATAGGAAGCGCGGCTCAGCCGTCGCGATCCTGATGGTAGCGGGCCAACTCCTCGCGCAGGGCCTTGACCTGTTGGGTCAGGTGGTCGACCTTGGTCTCCAGGGACTCGGTGTTGTCCATCACCATTTCGTCTACAAAGACGGCATTGGCCAGGGACAATCCTAAGATACCGCAGATCAAGACGACCGCCATGAAAAACAGGCGCACGATGGTTGTCCAAAGCGGATCCATGTCGCCGCCCTTGGTCATGGCCTCCGGAATTTCGTACCAGCCCTCGATGGTAAAGACCTTGAAGGTGGAATAGAAACTCTTCAGCGGATTGCCGAACAGTTCGGGCGCTTGGGAGCCGAACAGGAAATTGCTGCCGAGCGATATGATGAATATGAGCAGGAACAGGGCAAGAAAGACGCCGATAGAGGAACGAATGGCGCGGGTAACGCCGCTGATCAAGCGATCGCGATCGGGAATGATGCGCAGGAGACGGAACAGGCGGAACAATCTGCCCAACCGCAGCAGGGTCGCCACGCGAAAATCGCCCAGATAAAAGATCGGCTCCACCAATACCGGCAGGCTGACCGCCAACACCAGGAAATCGAAGCGGTTCCAACCGTCGCGCCAATAGTCTTTGCCAAAGAGGCGTATCTTGAAAACGGCCTCGATCAAAAAGTAGACCACGCAAAGATAGTCCACCCCGAACCAGATCATTACCCAAAACAGGTTCTCATCATCCATGACAATGGTGCCCGGCTCCTTGGCGAAACCCAGACAGAAGAGGGCGAAGCCGTTCAGGATGATAAAAAAGTAGGAGTAGCGGTCTTCAGTGAAAAATCGAATGAATGATGGCATCCACGGCTCCGTTTCAGCGTTCGCCTCATCCTAACACGATAGCAATTATGTGTGACCCTTGCTATGATGTGCCGAAATGATGCCGCGAGGTGTTTTGGTGAAGCAAAATCTTCTTTTTCTAATTTTCCTGGCGACCCCTTTTTCGTGGGCGCAATTGAATCTGGAAGGCATCGACGGCGACGCTCTGAATCGCCTGATGGACGGCGCCACCGGCAGCCATACGGACGCCATGGTGGTGTACCGCGGCGAAACCCGGGTGGGCGCCTGGTATTTCGGCAAGGAGCCGAAGAAAATCGACGCGGGCAGTATCGGCATAACGGTTGCGGGCTTGGGCTTGGGCATCCTCATGGATCAGGGCAAAATCACCTCCCTCGACCAACCGCTCTCCAATTGGTACCCGGAGTTGAAGGAAGGCGAAAAGGCCGAGATCACCCTGGAGCACCTGATCGGGCAAACCACCGGTCTGGGAACGCACTCCGTGAATGACCTGGCCTTGGACGCATCCGAGGACTTTATCAAGTTTGCCTTGGAAACCAGGCTGGTTTCGCCGCCCGGCAAGATCGTCAAACAAAATCCTCGCGCGGGCAACCTGTTGGGCGACATCATTGCCAAGGTCTCCGGTCAGTCCGTGGACACCTTCCTGGCCGAAAACCTCTTCAGCAAGATGGGCATCACCGATGTGACCTGGGCAGAGGACAAGGCGGGCAACACCTTGCTGATGTCCGGTATGGAAATCTTTCCCGAGGACCTGGCCAAAATAGGGGTGATGTGCATGCAACGCGGCAAATGGGAAGGCAAACAACTGATCAGTAGGTCGTGGTTCGAAAAATCGTTTGCAGCCGTCAACGATGATTTCCAAAACCGCGGCCGCTTGTGGTGGCGCATCCACGGCAAAACGATCTATGTCATTGACCAGGATCTTTTGGACAAGTACCGCGAAGCGGGTGTAGACGGCAACTTCATCGAGGGTATGAGCCGTCTGCAAGGCCGCTACAGCGGCAGAACCTCTTTAATGGCCGTTTTCAAAGGGGCCCTGGGTGAACGTTGGCAGGACACTGTCTCCGCGTATCTTGCCGGAACCGACATGCAGGTTGCCAAGCGCGAGTACAGCGACTTGATGGGTTACAATGCCAACGGCAAACTCGGCCAGCGCCTGGTACTGTTTCCCCAGAAGAACCTGGTGGGCGTGCGTATGATCTCCGAGGCGTCGGCCACGGAACCCGCGCGGGATGATTTCGCCAATTTCGGCGACCTGTTGCGCCACCTGGTCGACGACAAGAAATGATCGGGCCTGTTTTCATCCGTACTGTTTATTCCCAGGAGCACCCCGCATGGAACCATCGCAGATGAATGCCGGCGATCCGCGACCACCGGTAAGAGCGCGGGCCCCGAAAGGACGTACCCTGCTGATCTGGACCGTCCTGGCGATTACCGTCCTGGCGACGGCAACCGTCCAACAACTGGCGCAATCCGCGATGACACAACCCGAAATCGAAACCGATCAATTACCGCCGGTGCCCATACAACTGCTCATGAGTGCGCGCTATATCCTGGGCGCGGGCAGGATCGTGGAGGCACTGGGGCAGACCGCGGGCGCCTCTAATTCCCCAAAGTCACTGCTGGAACAGGGATTGTCCGGGCAGGCCAAAAGCCCGTTGGACCGTCTGCGCATGGTTCCGGTCATCGCCGAGGTTGTCGGTACGGAAGAAGCCCTGGCCGCTTTGGACGAATTGGAAGCCCTGGCCGATTTCCCGGAAGCGGCCAGGATCGATTTACAAGATCTGCGCACGCTTTATACGGCCGACATGGAACTGGCCGAGGACCGTCGAGAAGCCCTTGTGACCCGCCATGGTTGGCTGGGCGAACTGGCGCTGGTTTACGGCCTTGGGGACGATGATCCGCGGCGAGAAAAACTACTCGGGGAGGCGCGCAATGTGGCTTTGGCCATGTTTGCCGCCGGTTTCTTCCTGTTGAGCCTGGTGGGTTTGGGATTTGTTTGTATGGTGGTGGTCATCATCCGTTGGGCCACGGGTAAACCTCTCATGATGCGCTTCCGTCAGTCCGAAGATTCGCCGATTCATCACCTGGCTTTATTGGAGACGGTCGCTATCTTCCTGGCGGCTTTTCTCTTGCTGCCCATTGTTGCCCAGGTCATGGGTCTGAACATGGGCATCTTCACCCTGGTACCCCTGATGCTGACGCCGCTTTGGTTGCTGTTCCGGGGCTTGAGCCCGGCTGCCATGTCTGCCGATATGGGCTGGTATCGCGGCGAGGGATTCATCAAGGAAACTGTCTTGGGCCTGGTGGGTTACCTGACCTGCCTGCCCATCCTCTGTGTCGGCCTCTTGATCACGGCCCTACTGATTCATTTTGCGGACACACAACCGGTACATCCCATCGTCTTCGAGTTAGACGAGGGTATCGGCGAGTTGGTCACGCCGTTTCTCATGGCTTGCGTGGCGGCGCCATTGTTGGAGGAAACCTTGTTCCGCGGGATCTTCTTCTCCTACCTGCGCCGCTTCATGCCCATGGTAGGCGCGGGCCTGATCTCGGGCGTTATCTTCGCGGCGGTCCATCCGCAGGGCTGGGCGGCCATACCGGCGTTGGGCTCCATCGGCTTCGTCTTCGCGATTTTGCGTGAATGGCGCGGTTCCATCATCGCCCCGATGGCGGCGCATTTTGCCAACAACTTCACCATCCTGGCCATCGGCGTCTTTATCTTCGGCTGAGTCGGCCCTTACCGAATGACGCCGCGATCCAGGAGAAGCTTGCCGAGATACTCGGTATCCTCCGAAACATGTTTCAGCAATTTAACGCTCCGCGCTTCTTGGGCCAGGCAAACCACACGCCCCTGGTGACACAATTTCTTGGGCTTGATTCGGGCCAATTCGTCCCGGTAGGCAAGCGTGGGAGAAATAATCTTCCAACCCTCGGCTCGGATATGGTTGACAAGGGCGTCGATGAACAAGGCGGCCAGGTCGTTCTCGTGCAGCAGCAGGACATGTCGCGGTGAACGTCCCAAGGTCTCTCGGGCCATCTGATCATAGAAAACGATGCAGGCCCACATGGTCTCCACATAAACCCGCTTCAGGCCCTCCATATCCACGGTTTTGCCGTCGCGCCGAGCCCTTTGGACGTGCATATTCAAGGCCCAATCGTAGTTATCCACGGTGACGTAGCCGCGCCGATAACCCATATCGTCCAGACTTGCTTGAATCGCGGCCTGTTCGGCCTCGGTGCGGCCCTGGTTGAGTAAGGGATAGCGGAACCAGGGCACGAAACCCGGAAGATCCTTCAAGCGTTCATGAGCCTTGCGGATATCGGCCGAAAAAGCATCCGCGCCCACGACAGCTATTCGGGGATGGGTATGCGTGTGGTTGGCCAACAAGTGACCCGCCTCGGCATAAGCGGCCAGGCGTCGATCACCCTCATTTTTGTCCATCCCCCTGGTGGTGCAAAAGAAGACTACCTGGGGAATGTCGAGTTCCTCGAGCTTGCGGATCAAGGTTTCGGTACGTTGGGGTCCGGTAAGATAGGGTCCCTGACCCATGGGGGCATCGTCGAAACTAAGGGCAATCTCGCCGGCCTGGAGCAAGGGAGAAATCAGAAGGCAAATCATCGAAAAAACCGGCATACCGGGCCTCCGTATAAGTATTGGGAAAGCATATCACGATAGGGCAGGGCCGCCTCGGGAAACCGATCGTTGCGGCGCTGCCGGACCAAAGTAATCCAGATAATGCTACAATGCTTGTAGGGACATTGGAGGAGTGATCCGCTTGAAGATTTTGATTGTAGAAGACGAACCGGGCCTGCAATTGGGGCTTTCCGATATTTTCGAGGAAGCGGGCTATAAGACCAGGGTTTGCGCGGAAGGGAAAACCGCCCTGCAATGGATCCGCGATTTTCAGCCGGGCCTGGTGGTTCTCGACCTGGGTCTGCCGGACATGGACGGCACACACGTTCTGGAAAAGATCAACACCGACCATATGGATGTTCCCGTCCTGGTGCTGACCTCGCGCGCCTCGGAAACCGATGTGGTAGAAGGTTTCCGCCTGGGCGCATTCGATTACGTCACCAAACCCTTCTCTCCCAAAATCCTGCTGGCGCGCGTGGATGCGTTGATGCGTCGCCGGGGCGCGGGAGGCAAGGTTAAGATGGGCGATATCACGCTGGACTTCGAACGCTACCAGGCCGAGCGCAACGGCGAAGCCCTGCACCTGACCACCCGCGAAATCGACCTGCTGCGTTTTCTACACAAGCACCAGGGCAAACCGGTTTCGCGTCACGATATCCTGGACGAAGTCTGGGGTATGGAATCCGAGGCGGGTACCCGTACGGTGGATACCCACATCGCCATGCTGCGCAAGAAGGTGGAACCCAATCCCGATCGCCCCGCCTTTATCCTCAGTCAACGCGGTATCGGCTACAAACTGGTTCTTTGAGAGGCGCGTTATGCTGACAGCCGGCTTGCTTGTTCTTCTGATGCTGAGCGACATCAAAGAAATCGTCTACCAGGCCGAGGTCTACGGCAGGGTGGAAGCCGGCTTGGAAACACTGCGCGACCTGTTGGCCCGTGCGCAAGACGCCGACGAACGCCGGGACGTGATCCGCGCCATGGGCGTGATCAAGCATCCCAAGGGCCCCACGGCTATCCGCCGCGAGGGTCTGGGTCTGGACGAGGTGCTGCAAAAACCCCGCGGCCTTCTGCACTTCCAAGGCATCAGCTACCTGTTGGTCGGCGGCACCTGGTTGGAGCCCGGTGATTGGTTGGAAGATTATTTCGTGCAGCATATCGATTCTTCACGCCTGGTCCTGGAGCGCCTGGACGGGAACCTGCGTCCCCTGCAGTTGTCCAATCTCGGACCGGCGCCTCAAACAGACGAACCGGGTTACCTCATCCTGGCCGGGGCCTCCCTGCGCGATGTCCTGACCTTTGTAGCCGAGCGCGCCGGGCTGAATGTCTTCCTGGGACCTACGATCAACGGCGCCGTCACCGGATCCTGGTCCATCAACTCGTGGCTGATACTGCTGGACGAAATTTGCTCCGTCAACCAGATCTCCTTCACGCGAAATGGGGAGAGCATCATCTTTGTTCTTCGCGACACCCGCTTGCGGAAACCCGGCAAGGTGGTGCCCGCCCGGGGTAGACAGGTTCAGGACCTCCACAGTTTTCTCCGGGACCTGGCCGATTCAGTGGGCTTGGAGCTGGACTTCGACGGCGATCTGGGCGCCGAAATGGTGGAGTCCCGCTATGAAAACGTACCCTGGGATCAGGTTCTGGAATGCGTGGCCATCTCCAACAATTTCACCTGGTTTCTGGAACCCTTCGGCGAACGTCGTCGCCTTGTCGTCCAAAAATATGACGCCCGAGATTGAGGCGGCTCCATGAAAACCGGGCTGATTGGAAGCGAATGTTTTTTCTTGGTCGTCGTCATGGCAGACAGTTTATTTCGGATTGATTACCTGACTCAGTAAACGGTTGTGGTGGAAAATGACGTATTCCTGACTAGTTTATGGCTATGGTTGACGCGTCACAACCTGTCATTTGACATGACAGTGTTTTTATCGGACGTCATTGAAAACAAATATGATATAATTTGTCAAAATCCCTTGCAGTCACCCAGGAAATGACCTAGATTGAATATAGAGCCGCAACTTTATTCGGGTTTTCACCTGGTCCATGGAGGTCGGTCCTATGAAACCAACCAAGGACCTGTTCATCAGTTATGCGCATCGGGATAACCGCAGACAGCCCGAGGGCTGGGTTACCAGCTTTCATACCGATCTGGAACTGCAACTGGGTGAATTGTGCGGACGTGACCCGAAAATATGGCGTGACCAGAAACTGCAAGGTAACGATTTTTTCGATGAAGAAATTGTTGAACAGCTACCCGATGTAGCGGCCATGATCTCCGTCTTATCGCCTTCTTATGTACGGTCGGAGTGGTGTCAAAGGGAACTGAAGGCCTTCCGCGATGTGGCCGAGAAAAACGGAGGATTTCGCCTTGAAAACAAATCGCGAGTCTTCAAAGTACTGAAAAGTCACGTACCCTTGGAGGAGCATCCCGATGAAATCCGGCAATTGACCGGTTATAAGTTTTACACCTACGATCAGGACCGCAAGCAATTCCTGCCCTACGAAAGTTGTTACGGGCCGGATATCGAACGTCAGTATTGGATCCAACTCAACGATCTGGCCCAAGACATCGCCAAGTTGCTGCATACCTTTGAACAAATCCCCGAAGAAAAGCCCGCGAGCGAATCCTCTCCTACTCAAGCAAAGGAAACTATCTATCTGGCAGAAACCACTTGGGAACTGCGGGAGCGTCGGCTTCAGTTGAAGCGGGAATTGGAGCAACACGGCTATACTGTCCTGCCGGCCGGCGGATTGGCCGGAGACGTGGATCTCCTCACCGATCAAATCGATGCCTGTTTGCAGACCTGCACCATGTCCATCCACCTGTTGGGCAACAAATACGGGTTCGTACCCGAGGGAACCGAACAGTCGCTACCCGAACTGCAGTACCGCCTGGCCGTGAAGCAAGGAGAGCGTGGTAACATCTCTCGGCTGATTTGGGTGCCGCCGGACAGGGAACCCGAGCCGCGCCAGGCCGGCCTCCTGGAATCCCTTTTCAATACACCCGCCAGTCAACAGAACGCGGACATGATCGAACGCCCGTTTGTGGCCTTCCAAACCGCGGTCATCGAACGATTGGCTGATCCCCCGAAACCCGTCCCGGAACCCGAAATCAAGTTCGACTTCTCGCCGCAAATCTATCTCATATGCACCGAGGAGGACATGGACGCGGCGGACCCGATTATCGATCACCTTGTCAATGAAGGTTACGATGTGGTGTTACCCACCTTTGACGGCGATGAGGCCGCCCTTCGTGAGGATCATCGCAACAACCTTCGCCTTGCCGATGCCGTATTGATCTACTACGGAAGACCCAACAGCGGCTGGTTGCGCGCCCAATTCATGGAATTGCGCAAAGTCGCCGCATACGGACGCACCGAACCTCTCGCCGTCAAGGCCATATACGAGGTGCAGCCCGGCAGCCATCGCCGAGCGGGCATCAGGGTTCCTACTGACGAACTGATTGCGGGTGCCTCCTTCGACCCCAACTCCATGACAGCGTTTTTGAACAAGTTGAACGAAAGGTATGGTGCTCCATGACGGCTATGATCAATCCCTTCCCCGGGCTGCGCAGCTTCCAAATGGACGAGGAATACCTGTTCTTCGGCCGCGAAACCCATATCGACGAATTACTGAAACGCCTTCGCAATCACCGTTTCCTTGCCATTTTAGGTTCTTCCGGTTGTGGTAAGTCCTCTTTGATTCGGTCGGGCCTTGTGCCGGCGTTGTTTTTGGGCGGCATGGCCCACGCCGGCAGCCGATGGCGTATCATGATTATGCGACCGGGCGGCAACCCCATCGGGAACATGGCTGCCAAATTATTGCACCCGGAAGTGCTGGGGCCGGTTCCTGAAGACATGGTTCACCGCAAGAAGGTCATGTATGAGGCCACACTGTTGCGCGGCTCCCGCGGCCTGGTGGAAATTGTAGAGCATGCCCAAATCGACGAACGCTTCCTGATCGTGGTCGACCAGTTCGAGGAATTGTTCCGATTCCACCGCAAGAACCAGGAAGAAGCCCTGGCGTTTACCCGTTTGTTGACCGAGGCAGTGCACGTGGAACATCCGCAGATCTACGTGGTCATCACCATGCGTTCGGATTACCTGCACAACTGTGCCGAGTTGCACGGACTTGCCGAGGCCGTTAATGCAGGCGCCTACCTGGTTCCGCGGCTCACCCGAAAACAACTGGAAGCCACTATCACCGGTCCCGTCAAGGTAGCCGGAGGAGAAATCACGCCCCGGTTGGTCATACGCCTGCTGAATGACATGGAGGACAACTCCGATCAACTGCCGCTGTTGCAACACGCACTGATGCGCACCTGGGACTATTGGGCCGAAAGCAGTCCGACGGAAAGCCCGCTTGATTTAGAGCATTACCAGGCCGTGGGCACCATGAATCACGCTCTGCGCAGACACGCCAATAAAACCTTCGAGGAACTGCCCGACAAACGGTCTCAAGTGGTGGCCAAACGAGTGTTGGAAGCACTGACCGTGCTGGAGAAAGACGGCCGCTGGGTCAGGAGGCCGAACACGGTGGCCGCCATTGCAGATTTTGCCGGCGCAAGTGTAGCCGAGGTCAAACAAGTTGCCGAATGTTTTCGTAAACCGGGCCGCTGCTTTCTGATGCCGGGCGTAGATGTTGAATTGGACCGCGATACCGTCTTGGACATCAGCCATGAAAGCTTGATGCGTATTTGGAAGGAGTTGCGTGAATGGGTGCTGGAAGAGGCAGAATCGGCCGGTATGTTCAACCGCATCGCC
Organism: Acidobacteriota bacterium; assembly: GCA_030066195.1. GTDB lineage: Bacteria > Acidobacteriota > Holophagae > Acanthopleuribacterales > Acanthopleuribacteraceae > JASJCB01. The sequence continues at coordinate 7,635 of JASJCB010000181.1, read as the reverse complement.
GATGCCACCGAACTCTATGAAGCCGGCGAGGCCGGAACCTGGCGGGATCCGGAACTGGGTCTGGCCTTGGAATGGAAGAAGCGCAGGCATCCTACCCCGGAATGGGCGGCCTGGTATCGCCCGGGCTTCGACAGCGTAATGCAATTCCTGGAAGACAGTTGCCGTGAAAAAGAGAAAGAGGAACGCGAGACCGTGCTGATGCGTCGGCGTGTGCGACTCCGCACGATCGCCTTCGTGACCTTACCGCTGGTTGTCGCCGTTATTCTGGTCTTCACTCTGATTCTAGCCCTGACCACCAAAACCTATGAGCAAAACAGCAAGGCCAACGAACGCAAAGCCATGGCAATCTACCAGGACAACTTGAAACTGAACGGCGAGGTTAAATCCCTTAAGTCCACGCTCAAAGGTGAACAGCAAAAATGGATTATTGAGAAGGACAAACTTCAAAAAGATTTCTGGAAGGAGCAAAGGGAAATCTTTAAGAAAACCGAGGATCAGGCTGCTGTCATTGAGAAAGTTGAAAAGGAACTAAAGAAAACCAAAAATCAGTTAGCTCGCACCGAGAGGGATCTTGGCTTCGCCTTGGACAAAAACACGGCTCTCAAGACTAATCTCGATCAGTTGACCGATGAGCGCGACAACCTACGCACCGTGGAAGACAAAACGCAGCCCTATACGGTGACCCCTGAAGAGAGCGAAGCGCTCACCCTGCGAGAAAGGTTGCAGGTGGATGTGGGACTGGAACTGGCCGCCTCCGTTCCAAGCGACAGGTCGGGAAACAGGTATCGACCGGGTATGACGGCGCTGGCCGCATGGCAATTGGGACGTAAAGACAACGACCCCAACACACATTTCGCTCTTCGCCGCGCCCTGAGGTTTGCGTTGGAGAAACTGGCTCCGCGTCAGGCCGTCCAAACCTTCACCGGTCACAATGCTCCGGTCAGCGCTTTGGCTCTTACGGAAATCGAAACGATCCAAGAAAACGGTCAGCTTAACGGCAAGTTGGTCAGCGGCGACCTGGAAGGTTCGGTTCGGATCTTGAACCTGGCGCGGAACAGCGGAGGTCAATCGCTTAAACGCGGCAATCAGAAAATCAATGCTCTTGCCTTCAGTCACTACGGCAGCCGGCTCGCCGTGGGCAGTAACCGGGACCTGCAATTATGGTCGCTCGAGCAGTTGAATATCCCCATTCGCAGTATCAGTTATCGCCGGGGGATCACCGCTCTGCAATTCGACGAAGACGGTAACACCCTTTTTTCCGCCGGTCCCGATGTCGTCAGTCGTTGGCAGTTCGAACTGCAACAAAGCAACCCCGAGGCTTGGAAATCGGAGACTCAGGGCAGTCGGTTGTTGGGGTTGACGCGGGACGATGAATTGATGATCGCCGATATAAACGGTCGACAAGCACGCGTGCAGGTGATTTCCAAACCCGATATTCCGCCCGTCGACATTACCCTGGATCAAACCATCACCCGGGCGACACTGGACGCTGTCGAGGGCAAGCTGCTGACCGGCCTTGCCGACGGGCGCATTCTGGTCTGGGATCTAACCAACACACGGCGGCCCGAGACAATCATTCAAGGGAACGGTAATCCCGTGGAAGCAATGGTCTTGCATTCCGCAGAAAGACTGTTTGCGGCGGCGGACGGGAACGGCAGCAACCGTTTGTTCCTAATGACTAATGACGATGTTGAACCGATTACCCTGGCCTCGCATCAGGGCCCGGTCCTCGCATTGGCCTTGTCTCCTGACGGTAATTTTCTGATTTCAGGCGGCGACGATCGTAAGGTTCATCTACAACCCATCGGTCCCGACACCTTGGCGATCCTCCTGCGCGGCCATGTCAAACGCAACCACACCCTCAAGGAATGGCGCAGTCTGGTGGGCGGTAAGGTTGCCTACCGGAAGATCTGCCCCGACCTACCCACGCCTATCCCTTAGAGGTATCCCATGGCCGAGGACTTCCCGAACACTAGCAAATTAATGATTTATCGGTTTTTCAGCCTGAGCCGGGATGAGGCTCTGCCTTTACTGCGGCTTTTGATGTTCGGGTTGGGCATCAGTATCTTTTCCACTCATTTTGTCTGCTCGGCGCTTACCGGGCTGCTCGCTCACCATGCCGATCACCTGCCGCTGGGTTATCTGGCCCTGGGCATCATCAGTTTATTTTCCCTTCCTATTATGAACCGCATGAAGGCAATGCATTCATCCCGAAAGTCAGGTACGCTTTGGTGCCTTTTGGGTATATTCCTCATATTGCAAATCGTTCTTGCTTCAGAGTTGGAAGGGCTCTCGATTGCACTGCTTATGTTTGCTTTGGTGGCTCCCGTCCTGGGATTGGTCCATACCGCTTATGCCGGTCTTGCGATGCGATTTTTCAGTGAAAAACAGGGCATGCGACTTCAGTTTGCGGTCGAGGGAGGCTTGCTCCTGGCTCAAGCCCTGGGTTTGATCATTTTCTACCTCAGCATAACTGACCCTTTCCTCCATCGGGCCACGGCCTTCCTGGGCCTGTTCCTGGCCGCTCTATTCCCCGGCTTGAAAAGCCTTCCCGGGGAAGAGCCCCGGAAACCCAAACCCGCACCGGAAACCATGCATGAAATGCCCCTCACCTCCGGTAAAATGATTGTCGCGCTTACCCTTCTCGTAGCAAGCGGTATTCTCGCCGCCATGTTCTGCGATTTTCTTTTCCTGTACCAAATCGCCAACATCCAGGCAGATCCCTTTCACATCGCCACCTTTATCGCCGCCTTTTTCTGTATCGGCAAAATCGGGGAATTGTTCTTCAAGATCATCACCACTCGGCCCTCCGGTTATGTCAACAGCAATACCAATTTGTTGCTATTGCCCCTGGCTCTCCTGCCGCCGGCGTTACTCTCGGCTTGGATTGCCGAATCCAACCCGTTCAGCCTTTATCTCTTTGTCCTGGCTATGATCGCGCGCATGGTTTTCATCTGCCTGAATATTAATTTCTATAACCCGGGTTTAGTTACCTTGAAGCGCTACCTGGGCGGAACCACACGGATCGTGCCGGATATCATTCGGCCGCTGACCCTCGTTACCGCCGGCGCCCTTTTCCAGTTGATTTACAGCTACCCGGAAGCCAGACGGGTCTTCTATACATCGATCATGTTCGCCGTCATTACGGCGGTCTGGCTGGTTTTGATCGTTCGGCTGAACTTCCTCTACAGAAAAACCATTCGGGAGAATCCGGCTCATACCAAAAACTTCGATCGGAACACGGCCCCGTGGATCGGCCTTTTGATCCCCCTGTCCGAAAACAAACATGTGTGTATACGACAAGACGACCAGGTGCTGTGGCTTGACGAAAGCCAGGACGATATGATGGTGGCGCACCTACAGCCTTACAGCCATGCAACCGGCGGCAAAACCTACCGCAAGATATCACTGGATGTAAGCCTTGGAAACCAAACCACCCAACTGGCCCGTCTCGATAATGATGTCATCAACCATATAGATCAAGGGTTTAACTCTTATCCATTTCATACACGCTGCATCATTCTACGCCTGTTCGCCCGTAATTTCCGGCCCCGAACCCGAAACCTGTTGATCAAAAAACTGACCCTTCGTCAACGGGAAATCGTTTGGTGGGCTGCTCACCTGCTGTCGAGACCCGGTTTTGAGCCCACGACTAAAGAAAAAGAAATCATAGAGGAGGCCTTGCGGGAATCTGCCGTCAACCTGGTTCGTCTTGCCGCCGTTAGGGCCGATCTGACCTGGCTACCTGCAAATTATGCTGTTCATGGTGCGCTGGAATGGGAAACAGAGTGCGAATATCACACCTTGTTCACCCTGCTGAGTTGGCTGACCGATGCGAAAGTTGTCGACACCATTCGAATTTCCGATCAAAACAAGGCATCCAATCGCTCGCATATCAATGATTTGATACGCCAGCACCTTCCGGCGGATCTGGTTGAATTTTTGGGTCCGCTGTTGCGCCGCGGCGGTCCTTCGCAAACGGTACGACAGTACTATTACCTTTTACCTCAGGAAACGCTGGAACCCACGGCCAGGTTACTGGACCTGCTTGCCTTGGACCCGGGCCATATCACCGGGTGGACCAAGGCCTGCGCCGCGCGTGCACTCGCCGTGTTGGCCGGTGATGAAATAGCCGAGGTATTGCCCATGTGGCGTATCGAGGAAGGGCCCCTGGTTAAAGAGACCCTGGCCTGGTGCGCCAGGGTGCTGGACCCCAAATCCTACACCTCCTATATATCGGAGCGCCGAGACCCGGTTGTCCGTAAGCTGAACCAGGAAGTACGGGAGGCTGTCGCCGGGAGGCGGTTGTTGATCTGGGATAAGGCACAAATCCTGCGTCGGGTGGTCAACTTTTCCAAAATACCCCATTCCATTCTGGCCCGAGTCGCGGCGCATGTTTCCGAACGAAATCTGGAAACAGGCGAGTTTCTGGTTTCTCGCCGCAAACCCGTGCAGGCGCTTTACCTGTTCTATGAGGGCGACCTGAGCATCTCCCGCGGACCGGGTGTTTCCGAACCCTGCCCGCTACCTTCGCTCATCGGTTCCACCGGGTCCTTTGAAACCGGAGAATGGGCAGTCACCGTCAAGGCCGATTCGCCCTCTCGTATCCTGGTTTTAAATCATGACGCCATGAACGAACTCTACACCTATTTCAAACCCATTATGGCCGGTACCGTTCGCATTACGCCGTCCCAACGAGATTCCATATTTATCGACGGGACAACCTATCCGGCGCCCGCCTGATCGAAAAAGGAGAATCCCATGCCGACCCTGGAAAAAACCCCGGAACTGATGCGGGCGTGGCAGGATGTGATAAGCCGAATCCCCTTGTTCCAAGGGATTCCCAAGGAAAACCTTCCCAAGGTCCTGGGGATGGCCGACCCCAAACACTTCGCCGTGGAAGAGGTGCTGGTCACCCAGGGCAATCCTGCCGATGCTTTTTATATCCTGGTGGAGGGGGCGGTCGGCGTCTACCAGGAACGCCCCAACGGCGAACGCGCCATGCTGACCCGCCTCGACCCGCCGAGCACGATCGGCGAGGTGGGCCTGTTACTAGGGGAAACCCGCACGGCCACTGTAATTGCCGAGGAGGAAAGCACGGCTCTGCGGTTCACGAAAGTGGTGTTCAAGGAAATGTTCGCACACATCCCCGGTTTCGGCTACGCGGTCTGTCAAGCCATGGCGCACCGCGTCGACGAGCTTTCCGAACGCATTCCCCTTGCCCACATCACCCAGGACTTCGAACCCCAAGCCGAACTCCAGTCGCTCTTCCCCCTTGCCTTTATTCAAAGACACCGCGTGTTGCCCGTTTCCCGCAAGGGCGATCGATTGATCGTGGGTTTTCTGGACCCGCCGAGTACCGAGGTTCTGCAAGGACTCTACAAACTGGTCCCCGGGCGCGAAATCATTCCGGTTCGCATTCGCCAAAAACATTATCGCGATTATATGAAAACCCGCATGGGCACCGTGTCCCAAGCGGAGGAACCGGGCGCAAAGGTTGCCGATTCGAAAGAAGGGCGTCTGGAGGAAACCGTTGAGATTACCCGCACCCTCCAACCTCTCCGTTTGGAAAAGGTCTTGAACCGCATGGTTGCCGAGGGTGCTTCCGACCTCCACTTGACCGCTTCATCCAACGCCCGCTGGCGAATCGACGGCGATTTGCACATCTTGACCGACACGCAACCGCTGGGCCCGGAGGAAGCCTTGTCCCTGCTGGACCCCTATCTCAAAAGCAGACATCGGCAAGAATTGGAAACGCACCATGATACGGATTTCGTCTTCTCCACGGATGACGGACGGTTTCGGGTGAATATGTACCGCGACCAACATGGCGTCAACGCGGCGCTCCGCGTCCTTCCCAGGGCGATTCTCGGTTTCGAAGATCTGGGCCTGCCGCCGGTTATCCGTCATTTCTGCAACATGCCCAAAGGTTTGGTCGTGGTCACCGGCCCTACCGGCAGCGGCAAATCCACTACCCTGGCCGCCATGATCGATTTCATCAACACTCACCGGCCTTGCCATATCCTGACCTTGGAAGACCCCATCGAGTACCTGCACTATCACCGCAAGGCATTGATTCATCAGCGCGAGGTGGGTTCGCAGACATCCAGCTTTGCTCGCGCTTTGAGAGCCGGTTTTCGTGAAGACCCGGACATCATCATGGTCGGCGAGATGCGCGACCTGGAAACCATTGAATTGGCCCTGGAAGCCGCCAACACCGGGCACCTGGTGCTTTCGACCATGCACACCAACACCGCGATCAGTACCGTGGACCGTATTATCGACATTTTCCCCAAGGAAGCCCAACAGAAAGTGAGGGTTACCATTGCCTCGGAACTGAAGGCCGTCATTGCGCAAACCCTCTGCAAACGCAAGCAGGGCGGGCGCATCGGCATTTTCGAGATCATGCACGTGACTAATCCGGTGGCCAACATGATCCGCCAGGAGAAAACGATCCAGATTCCGAGTCATATGCAAAGCCACAAGCGCGACGGTCACAGTCTATTTCAAGACGAACTGGAGCGACTGGTTCGCGAGCGGAAAATAGATTTCAAGGAAGCGCTCTACAAAACCACTGAAAAAATGGATCTTGCCCGCCGCCTGGGTGTTACCCTGGAGTGATTACTTTCAACGAGATTGGAGCCTGCCATGCAAACTATCGATAAAATGGAACTGATCCAAAAAAACGTTCTGGAACTACTGGCCAGGGCTCCGCTCTTCCAAGGCCTGGAGCCCGGGCAGCTGGCGAATGTGCTGATGAAGGCGCATGCCGTCCGCTTCGAAAGAGGTGAAACCCTGGTGAAACAGGGAAAACCCTCTCGTCGGATATTCCTCTTGATGGAAGGTTCGGTTACGGTTTTCCAGGAGCGCCCCAACGGCGGCCGCGTGATTTTAACGCATGTTGAACCACCCGGCACCATCGGTGAGATCGGCTTGCTGTTGGAACAGGAGCGAAGCGCAACCGTGGTCGCCGATGTGACCACCACGGGTCTGGCTATCGAACACGAGGAATTCCTGGAAATGTTCCAAACCGTACCTCTCTTCGGTTTGTGCATCACGCGCAATCTTGCCCGACGCGTGGATCAGCTTTCCGGCCGGGTGCCGTTGGGCAGTGTGGTCAAGGACGAGGCGCCCAGGGAGGACGCGGCGCAACTTCTACCGCTTTCTTTTATCGAGAAATACCGGGTCCTGCCGCTCTCCTGCGATGACAACCGCCTTTTGTTGGGATGCCTTGAGCGACCGACCATGACCATGCTCGAAGCCTTGCACAACCTGCTGCCGGGCAAGGAAATCAAACCGGTACGCATTCCAATCCAACGCTACGATGAATTCCTCCAGGCCGCTACCGTCTGAAGGCGGGCCCGCCGGTTTTTAAGGGGCGGCCCGGGCGCCGAGTCCTTCGCGAGAGAATTTTGGCAGGCGGCCGGGGCGACGGCCAATTTCCCGCCGGTTTTTGAGGTGCGGCCCGGGCGCCGGGTACTTCGCGAGAGAATTTTGGCAGGCGGCCGGGGCGACGGTCAATTTCCCGCCGGTTTTTAAGGGGCGGCCCGGGCGCCGGGTACTTCGCGAGAGAATTTTGGCAGGCGGCCGGGGCGACGGTCAATTTCCCGCCGGTTTTTAAGGGGCGGCCCGGGC
>JASJCB010000343.1 GCA_030066195.1 Acidobacteriota bacterium | reverse complement strand
AAACTTGCCGCTTGCAACTAAAAAAACCCGCGATCCGTTTGTTCCGAATCGCGGGTGCACGGTTGAACTGCCGAGGAGTGCGTACGGCAGTTAAACGGCCTTTGCTCAGCAAGTTGCCAGTTACAAGTTGACAGTTACAAGGTTTCGGGGCTGCCGCCCCGGACCCCCGCCTCAACCGGAATCTTGTGAAAAGCCGCAAGGCTTTTCTCTTCCCTTGCAACTTGAAACTTGCCGCTTGCAAGTGGCCGACTTCAAGTTTCAAGGCGCGCCGAAGGTCGTACTGTGTCATCCGCGTGCCAATGCGGCATCGGCCTTTGACACAGTTTATGCGTTTGCCTTGCGAACGGCCCTGGCAATCAGTGGCGCCTTTTTTTCCAAACCTTCCAGACTAATTTCACCGTTTTGGTACATGTGGTACCACTCTTCTCTTTGTTTCATGACCCGGTGGTCGTCGCGCAAATGTAGCCGACGCAGCACGAACTTCGCACGTTCCTTGAATTCTTGGGGGGTCGTATCCGTAACGGTTAGTTGAAGTGAGGGCAGCAAGAGCTCGAACCAGTCATCCTGAACCTGGAAGGGATCAAGTATTTTCGCGGCGGGTAATGACTTCTTGCTCGAATTGATCCAACTCGCGGCATAGCGGAAGTTGGACCAATCGTAGGCCTTGGTTTTGTCTTCGTCCCAACTGACGAAGTGATCCACTGTACCGACAGGTTCATACATGGCTGAATAAGCGCAAAGCCAACCAAAACCGGTGGCCAGATGTGCTCTGAAAGGACTCCAAAGGGCTTTTGGGCGTTTCGCATTGGGATTCGTCTCCAGCCATAGGAGGCCTGGCTTTCGCACTGCCTGATCGAAGTCCGACGGCTCCTCGACAGGGTCGAAGTGGATCATAACTTCTCCTGTTGTTCTACCCATACCACCCAACGAGGCCAGAAGGCATCATGTCCGGCCAACACCCGCCGCAACTCCGCATCAATGGCAGCGGCCGACTTGAGGTTCTCGGGAAGTGTTTCGAAGTCGCCGCGCATCCACGCGTTGGCGGCCTTGATGGCTCGCTCGGCATCCAGCGATCGACCCTGTTGGAGCCCGAACGTATCGGAAACCAGCCAGTTCACCACGTCGCCTTGCTTAGACCAGTCCTGTTGGGTCAACGAGACCTCCTGGCCTTCAATGTCCAGCAAGAACAAAGCATCCAGTTCTTCGTCGAATACCGGTTCGACCGAGGCCAGCACCAACGGCGAATGGGTTGCCGTGATGAGCTGGACCTCCATGTCATGCTCTCCCGTCAGCGCTTCCATCACCTGGAGCAATGCCGGTACAATACGCCGTTGCCACTGGGGATGAAGGTGCGCTTCTACTTCATCGATCAGGAAGGTTATATTCTGGCAGGGGTCAACCCCTTTCAGTTCCGCGGCGGCAAGGTGCTCCCTCCAGGCCCAAACCAACAGGTAGGCCAGAGAAATGATTCGGCGCATACTCGCGGAAGCATGAATCACCGCCACGTCCTGGCCATTGGCCATTCTGAGGGTGGGATAACGCTTGGGATCATCAAGGGTGAGTTTTCGTAGTGGACCGGGCTGAAGCCGCTCCTGCTCCGATGGAGACAGTTTCGTAAGGACGTCTTTGAGCGTACTGAAGGCATCCCCGTCTTCCCGCTGCCAAGATGCCCAGTCGCGAACAAGCCCCTCACAGAGCTTGTTGCCTTCCCATACTTCACGTGCCTTGAAGTGGTAAGCCTCCGGTCGCTGTGACGCGCCACCACTGTTGTTATTGCGAATCGGATCCCAAATGGAGAATCCTCCGTCCACCTGTGCGTAAAGCACGAGACCTTGGAACGGTCTGCGGACTGGATTGTGCCACCACTGCTCCACCTCACGGTTGAATTGGCTGGGGTAATTCGCTGGGTCACGGGAGTCATAAGCAACTGATTCCTTAGTTCTTAGGCTATAGCCGCATTTTATCTCCGGTTGCACAGGTGGGCCATGGGGAATCAATGGCTCCCGAGCCCAGGTCTCTGACATAGCCCACCAGGCCACATCCAGAAGGAACGTTTTTCCCAGACCATTGTCTCCGGTCAGGAAATTCATGCGTTGCTTGAATTTGATTTCCAGGTGTGGCGCCGGACCAACGTGATCCATTTTCAAAAATTCGAGCATGATAATCATCCTTCGTGCTGGTGAAATCGCGCCTCTCCCCCGCTTACCTTATCGTACACGCACGGTGCCACAACGGAGAATGTATTGTATTCTAAAGGAAAAGACAGCCGCACCCAAGTGGATTCAGCTATCAGGTATCCCGATTGGTTTCCACGAAAGACATTAAGTGATCCCGCCTCAGTCGATATTCATTCTTCAACATATTCCGGAACTTTCGCCATATCGGACCTGAGAAGCTGAGATGACGACCCTTTTGGAGACATTTCTGTAAACCTCTCCTCTATTTGTTTCTTAGTCTGGAAAGTGCTCCTTCGGAGGGCACCAGAAATTGACAAAACCCGGTCAGAATAGTCCGGGGCCTATTCTGAAGAAAAGACTGGCCGAGCAAGTGCAAGCCGATAATCGTTGTCAATCAGCGCTGGAATCCCCCAATCGGCCCGCTCGAACCTGGAGTTAGTCTCGTCCCCGGTCTCGTGAGATCCTTCCTAATAAGGCCCCAAACAGTCCCAATTCACCAAATCAAGCGAAGGCTAAAAAGGGCTCCCGATCTCGGGAACCCCTTGGTCATCAACACTTTTCATCTTTTGTCATTCCTGGAGGCGCGTCATGCTATGCAAGTTGCCGCTTGCAACTAAAAAAACCCGCGATCCGTTTGTTCCGAATCGCGGGTGCACGGTTGAACTGCCGAGGAGTGCGTACGGCAGTTAAACGGCCTTTGATCAGCAAGTTGCCAGTTACAAGTTGACAGTTACAAGGTTTCGGGGCTGCCGCCCCGGACCCCCGCCTCAACCGGAATCTTGTGAAAAGCCGAAAGGCTTTTCTCTTCCCTTGCAACTTGAAACTTGCCGCTTGCAACTTGAAACTTGCCGCTTGCAACTAAAAAAACCCGCGATCCGTTTGTTCCGAATCGCGGGTGCACGGTTGAACTGCCGAGGAGTGCGTACGGCAGTTAAACGGCCTTTGCTCAGTAAGTTGCCAGTGAAAAGTTGTCAGTTGCAAGGTTCTGGGGCTGCCGCCCCCGGACCCCCGCCTCGACCGGTAATCCATGAAAAGCCGCTAGGTCTTTCCTCCTCCCTTGCAACTGGCAACCGGCAACTTGAAACTTGAATTACGCGTTTAAGATGGCCTCCAGTGACCAGTCCAGGTTCAGTTCGATGTGCTCGATCTCGCAGACCGTGCTCACCAGGCGCGCGGCCACCAGGTAGGGGTCGCTGTTGGCGCCCGGACGGCGGTCTTCCAGGTAACCCTGACCCCTTGCGGCCACGTGAAGCGGGATACGGATGGAGCAGCCGCGGTCGGTTTCACCGGCCTTGAACTCCGTAATGTGGCAGGTCTCGTGCTCACCGGTCAGGCGCTCATCCAGCTTGTGACCGTAAACGCTGATGTGATCGTTGTGTTTGGCGCTCAGGCGCTCGATGGCTTCCTCGATGGCTTTGATACCGCCTTCCTCACGCATGTGCAACGTGGAGAAGTTGGTGTGGCAGCCGGCGCCGTTCCAGTCGCCTTTTACCGGCTTGTTTTCGAAACTGGGCTGAATGCCGAATTCCTCGCCCAGGCGCAGCAGCAGCCAGCGGGCGATCCACAGGTGGTCGGCCATGGTGATGGCGCTGGTATCTTCTTCGTCGTTGCCGCGATAGCCGATCTGGAATTCCCATTGACCGGGCATTACCTCGGCATTGATGCCGTAGAAGCAGATACCGGCAGTCAAGCAGGCCTGCATGTGCTTCTCCACCAGGGGACGACCATAGATGTCCTCGGTGCTCACGCCGCAGTAGTAGGGGCCCTGGGGCGCCGGATAGCCTTTTTCAGGGAAACCCATGGGACGGTTGTTCTGGAACAGGGTGTATTCCTGCTCGAAACCGCACCAGGCTTGCAATTCAGAGCCACCGGCATCCAAAATCTCACGGAACTGAGCGCGGGTGTTCGACTTGTGCGGCGTACCGTCCTGGTTCATGACTTCGCACAGCACCAGGAAATTACCCTCCCCGCGAATGGGGTCTTTGACGAAGCAGGCGGGGTGTAGATACAAATCGGAACTGGAACCGGTCGACTGGTAGGTCGAGGAACCGTCGAAGTTCCACACGGGAAAATCGTCCAGGCTTGCCGTTGCCGGGTCGATATTCAGTACTTTGGTTTTGGAGCGCAGGTTACGGGTGGGTACCGCGCCGTCCAACCAGATGTATTCTGCTAGAGTAAGATGTGCCATAGAACGAGTTCCTCCATAGAACGCTTTCAAGAATGGGAACCTCACTCAGTGCGCTTCCCCGCAACTGTGAGGTCGGGCTACCTCAGAGCAGGGGCCGTGCCAAGCACGAAATGTAGTGCGGGACTTACTGAGAATAAAAGGTTTCTAAAGTTAGACCCACATTTTTGTAGTTTTTTCTGTTCCTACATATTGGTAGGACAAACAGAAAACACCACAGAAATGTAGGAAAGACCTCTTATCGTCAACGTCTTTTCCCCGGATCGAAGACCCGCATCCGCGTCCAATATGCGACGGGCCAAGGGGTTTATGTCCGCTTGCGGCAATCAGGAACCGTCGGCCGGTTTCCTACATTTTTGTGGGATGACCCGCCGGTCCGCCGCGGTAGGCCTTGGGATTCAACCCGTATTTCTTGACGCGCAGGCCCATAATGCGCTCAGTTAACTGCAAGTTGCGCGCGGCCTCCGCCATGTTGCCGCGCGCTTCGATGATGGCGTCCGAGATGATTTCCTTTTCCTTGGCTTCCAGCGCCGCTTTAAGGGAACCTTCCAAGCGCGTTCCGCTGGTGCGCGCCGTTTGGATGGACGGCGGCAGATCGGCCTCCTCGATGGTGGTGCCTTCGCAAACCAGGATGGCGCGCTCGATGCAGTTTTCCAACTCGCGCACGTTTCCAGGCCATGGATAGGTCAGCAGGGCGTTCAGCGCCGGTGTGCTGATGCGGCGGATGTTTTTGTCCATCTTGCTGCTGTAGCGCGTCACGAAGAAATCGGCCAGTACGTTGATATCTTCCTTGCGATCCCGCAACGGCGGAATATTTACCGGGAATACATTCAAGCGGTAGTAGAGGTCCTGCCGGAACTGACCCGATTCCATCATGGCCTCCAGATCACAGTTGGTGGCCGCAATGATACGCACATCGACCGTGATGGTGCGATCGCCGCCCACCCGCTGGAATTCGCGCTCTTGCAGGGCGCGCAGCAGCTTCACCTGAAGGCCCGGTTCGAAATCGCCGATCTCATCCAGGAACAAGGTGCCGCCGTCGGCCTGTTCGAAGCGGCCCACCCGTTGGCGAATGGCGCCGGTGAAGGCCCCGCGTTCGTGACCGAAGAGTTCGCTCTCCAGGATGTTTTCGGGCAAAGCGGCGCAGTTCACCTTGACGAACGGTTTCTTCTTGCGCGGGCCGTTGTAGTGCACCGCACTGGCCACCAACTCTTTGCCCACGCCGCTTTCCCCACGCAGTAATACGGTGGCGTCGCTTTGGCTGACCTGGGCAATCAGGTCGTAGACGCGTTGCATGGCCTTGGAATTACCGATGATGTTGTCCGGCCTGAAGCGCTCGCGCAACTGGTCGTGAAGCTGGTTGCGTTCCTCGTCCAATTTCCTCAGTTGAACGGCTCTGGCGATCAGCGAAGCCACGATGATGAAGAACTTCTTGTGTTCCTGCAACAACCTTTCCTCGGCCATTTGAAATAAAGCGGCCAGGGTGCCGATGACACTGGCCTCGTGCTTGATGGGCACACAGACGTAGGAGGCTTCCTTGTATTCCTTGCGGGAGATGGCGCGGTGCAGCATCATCTCGCTTTGGCTGACATCGGGCACCACAATCGGCTCGCCGTCGCGCAAAACCTTGCCGGTGATGCCCTCTCCCCGCTTGTACTTGCCCCGGCTCTTCTGTTCCTCGGTAAAGCCGAAGGTCTCCTCGAAGGCCGCACTGTCCCTGTGAGCCAGCGCCAGGGCCAACTTCAGCAGGCCGTACCGCTCCTGAAAATGCTCGCCCATCAATTGCAGGATGGGGGCGATGGTATCGTCCAATCGCGTGCTTTGATCCAGGAGCCTGCTGATGTCGTGGAGCAGGTCGATGCGGGAGCTTTTTCCGGGGATTTGCATGGGCACGACATTACCTCGTACATTTTTGTAGGATTAAACACCAAACGCCCTGCAGATGGCAAGAACTTGACTGATTTCAATCCCCGAACAAAACACTGACCAGATAGGCGCGGATGTCCGCGGCCTCCTGCGTGCTCAACGCCTCCAATTCGCGGAATTCGAAAGGCACCACCTTGTGCAGCCACATGCTTTTTATTTTCTCCACCGTGGCCGTGTTGGGTCTTACGGGCGGGCCGTACCAGCGATTGGGGTCCAACTGTCCGTCGACAAAGGCGTTGACGCCCGCGCCGGCGTTGTCGTTGAAGCCGTGGCAGGCGCCGCAGTGGGCATCGTACAACTGCTTTCCGGTCACGGGATCGCCGTCCGGCTGAGGGCTGTCGTTGCGGGGAGACCCGTTGGTGCTCCAGGCGGCCAGGAAGCCTTTTTCAGCATCGGTGAGTTGGGTGCCGTAATCCAGGGGCATTTGTCGGGCGACGAGAATGGTCTCGGGAATCACGGTCAGGTCCACATAGATATCCAGCCCGTGGTCGAAGATGCCGTCGGCAATCCAGCGGCCCACGCTGTCGGCGCCGCGAATTACCCGGCCGTTGACGATAGACGTGTCGTAGACGGTCAGGTCCAGGTCGGCGATGATATCGTCGGGCGCGGTATCGGGCTTGGGTACGGCATGGCAGTAGGCGCATTTCAGGTCCATCAACTCGCGAATGCCGTTGTCCCAGGTGGGTGAGCCGGAGATAACGATCTCGCGAGGCGGCTCGTCGCCCAGGGTATCGGCATCGGAACAGGCCGTGTTGGCCAGCAACAGAAGCAGGGCTGTCAGCGGGGTGTAATACTTCATGACGGGCCTCCTAAAACCGGTACGCGGCCGAAACGATGACATTGGCCAGATAATCGTCGGTAAAATCCTGTTCCAGGGTAAAAGCCAGGGCGCGCCAATCCCAGGTGACGCCCAAGCCGGCATACCAGGTGCTTTCGGTGTTCTCCAGATGAACTCCGTCCGACTCGATATCCAGTTCCGTGTCGGTATCGATGGAACCGACGAAGCCGAAAACATGGAAGGCGCCGAACGTGCGGGCGGCGGCCAGGTCGTAACTATAATTGGTAAAGGTGAAATCGTCCATGGCGTCGGTTTCGGTGATGGGGCCCGTGATATCGCCGTCACTGTAGGAGGCGCGCAACTGAAGGGTAGTGTCCCCGAACTTGAAACGCCAGCCGGCCTCGGCGGCAACGGTGTCGGCATCGTAGTCCTGGAACTCGATGCCGGGTACGGCGCTGCCGCCCAGGAACAGACCGTTTTTCAAGAGATACCGGGCGCGCACGCGCGGTACCACCGAGGGAGGATCGATGGGTTCGTCTTTTCGTCCCACTCGCGTATCCAGATCCGGCTGCGGGTATAACTCGAAGGCCAACTCCAAACGGCTCTTGCCGACCCGTTCAGGGGCGGTTCCGGGCCGAAAGTCTTGGAGAAAGGCGTTGATATTTTGCAGGCGCGCGGCCTGCTCCTGAAAAGTGGTCTGAGCCAGGAGGGGAAAACCCGCCGCCAAACACGAGAGACAGACCAAATACTTCATGGCACCCATCCTTATCGTTCCGGGGGATGACGGCCGCAACGGCGACCTGAAAACGGCATGGGCCTATTCTAACAGGAAGACAGCTTGAGTGACGAGTAGGAAGTTCGGGGGCCTGATCGATAGGCAAACTCGAGACCAAACATGATGTTGTCGATCCGGGGATGATGCGCCGATACGTCGGCTTCGGCCGACGGCCCGAGACCGCGCCGGCTTCGATCTGCCTTCTGAAGTCGATTGCGCAGGTGTGCAATCGACTTCAGCCGCCGGATTGACTCGATTGCGCAGGTGTGCAATCGACTTCAGCCGCCGGATTGGCTCGATTGCGCAGGTGTGCAATTGACTTCAGCCGGCGGATTGACTCGATTGCGCAGGTGTGCGATCGACTTCAGCCGCCGGATTGGCTCGATTGCGCAGGTGTGCAATCGACTTCAGCCGTCGGCTTGACTCGATTGCGCAGGTGTGCAATCGACTTCAGCCGTCGGCTTGACTCGATTGCGCAGGTGTGCAATCGACTTCAGCCGCCGGCTTGACTCGATTGCGCAGGTGTGCAATCGACTTAAGACGCCGGCTTGACTCCATTGCACACATGTCTTTTCAACCCGGAAATTTAGAA
>JASJCB010000345.1 GCA_030066195.1 Acidobacteriota bacterium | reverse complement strand
ACCCGCGATTCTAAAAACCAGCCGATTAAAACGCAAGCGGCGCTCAGGCCTATTGTCGATGATGTTCCTTCCCCGGACGCCTCGGACATCCGGGGAAGGTCCGCCGGTGCGGCTTAAGCGTTTCTCCGGTCCACCAGTCGGCTCAACTTGCCGCCCTCGCTACGGGGCAGCGTGTTCGGTGGCGTGACGGTCATATCCACGTTCAGACCCAAGATCTCGTGTACCGCGGTTTTGGCGCGGGCGGCCAGCGTGTTGTAGCCGGCATCGTCGGTTGCCTGGACCGCTTCCACTTCCACGGCCAGGTGGTCGTGATTCCCCTTTTTGGTGACGATGATCCGGTGGTGGGGGGCCAGTTCAGAGACGCCCAGCAAGGCCGCCTCGATCTGGCTGGGGAAGACATTGACGCCGCGAATGATCAGCATGTCGTCCGTGCGACCCAGAATGCGGCCCATGCGCGCGTGCGTGCGCCCGCAGATGCAGCGCTCGCGGTTCACGGTTGCGCGGTCGCCCGTCCGGTACCGCAGCAGCGGGATCGCTTCCTTGGTGAGCGTCGTAAACACCAGTTCACCCACCTCGCCGTCGGGCACCTGTTCTCCCGTTTCGGGGTCGACGGCTTCCACGATGAAATGGTCCTCGAAGACGTGACTGCCGTCCTTGGCCTCCACGCATTCATTGGAGACGCCGGGGCCGATGATCTCACTGAGCCCGTAGATGTTCACCGCGTTCACCGGCAGCTTGGCCTCGATGGATTTGCGCATCTCGTCGGTCCAGGGTTCGGCGCCCAAAATGAAGGTTCGCAGGTTGATGTTTTCGGGGTCGACGCCCGCGGCGATCAGGCGGTCGCAGATGGTCAGCGCATAGGACGGCGTGCAGGCCATGACATGCGGCATAAAGTCTTGGATCAACATCACCTGGCGCGCGGTATTGCCGCCGGAAACCGGGATCACGGTGAGGCCCAGGCGTTCCGCGCCGTAGTGCATGCCCAAACCGCCGGTAAACAGGCCGTACCCGTAGGCGTTCTGGAACATCATTCCCGGTTCGGCGCCGGAAGCGGCCAGGGAGCGGGCGCAAACATCGGCCCATATGTCGATATCGGCGCGGGTATAACCCACGACGGTCGGTTTTCCGGTAGTACCGGATGAGGCGTGGACCCGAATCACCTGGTCCATCGGCACCGCAAACAGGCCGAAGGGATAGTTGTCGCGCAGGTCTCTCTTGCGCGTAAACGGCAGTCGCTTTAAATCGTCGAGACCCTTGATTTCATCCGGCGAGACACCCGCGTCATCCAAGGCTTTTTTGTAGAAGGGAACACGGTCGTAAACCCGTGCGGTCAATGCGGCAAGGCGCTCGCCCTGAACGGCTTCCAGTTCCGAGCGGGGCATGGTTTCAATCGCTTCATCATAGATCATGGATCACCTCCGCGAATCGATCATCATGTATCGCTTCATTGTAAATCGTTTTGCGGTTCGGGTGTCGGATCCAGAGAAACTTTCGGAAAGATTTTTAGAGTCCCGCGCGCTCGGGGAGAGCGCGCGGGATATGGATTTATCGATAGGGTAGGGCTCGGTTCTCCCAGATGAAGGAAGAATCGTGGCTGCCGCGCAGGGCGGTAACGGTTGTCGGCTCGCTTGTTTCCAACAGGAAATAGGAGCCCTCCTCGCCCGGAACCATGACATGGAGGAACTTGGCGCCCGGGGCCAGGCTCGATGTCAGCTCCGTGGTTTGGACGGTGTCGCCCGCCGGGCTGATTTCGTGGAGCGTGACCACGCAGCTATCGGCGCCCAGGTTGACCAGGGCGAAAGCGTCGTAGGTTAGGCGGTCGTTCCCCAGGTCCAGGCGCCAGAGTTGCCCGGTTTCGGCGGTCTCGAACAAATGGACCGGGGCCTTGTTGTCGCCCAGCGCCTTATAGCTCGCACCGATGCGGATATCCGAGAGACCCCGTAGCGTCAAGTGAGACAGCGCGGTGTTTTCCAGCAGGGCGAAGGCCTGCAGGGCCATGTGTTCGCCGGCGGCCAGGGACCCGTTGAGCATGCCCAACAGGTTGCCCTCGATATCGTATCCGCTGATCAGGTATCCCTGGTCGCTCTCGAAGGGATTGATCAATTGCAGATTGGTGGCAAACGATCCGTCCACCCGGGTGATATGAGGGATGTGGCGGTCGGCCCGCTCGGATTGGACCGCATTCAGGGTGCCGGAGACTTCAACGAACGAAGCCGGGCAGCGCCGGTTCTGCTCGGGCCCGTCATAAGGCGCATCATCCGCCGCGCCGTCATGGTCGGCCAGTTCGAAGGTCCACGCCAGGGTGGGTTCGGAGGTCATCGTACCCTCGGGGATCAGCAGGGGGAAGTGCGCCGTCAGCTCGAACTGGTCGATGTTTTGCGTACCGGCGTCCCAGGTCAACGTCAATTCCCGGTAGAGCGTGCGGTCGTTGAGCGTAAAGGCTGAGTTCGGGTTGACCTCTGCAAAGCCGAGCGCCGAGCCTTCCACGGCAAGGTGCCCGCCCCCGTCAGCGGCAAAGCCGGCGTCTCCCAAACTGGTAAAGGTGACCTTACTGCCGCTATGCAGATTGAAATCCAGAGTATTGGAGCCGCTTTCGCTATTCAGACTGAATGGAATGTTGTTGCGGATCATCATCCAGCCGGGTTCTTCCGAGCCCAACCCGGGTTGATTCAAACCGGGATCTTGGGTGACGGAAACATTGCGGTCCTTGCCGCGCGCTATGTTGAAGTTGCCGGGAAAGTCGATATCCAGGGGCGTGGTGGGCGTGAAGAGGCCGGATTCGTTCAGAGCATCGGCGCCGTAGGCAACCACGTCGTAGCGCAGGAGGGAATCGATGCCCTGCATGGCGATACTGCTGTTGCTGAGGTTGACGCACCGAAGCGTGGAAACGGCATCGGCCGGAATTTGCGGATCCAGGGAACGGGTGTTGAAAGGAAGGTTGCCGTCCCCGTGTTCGTTATCTAAAGCGCTGCTACGGGCGCTGATGCCGAAGGTCCACGAAACGGGTTGATCGTCGCCGGGCGCGTCCGTGTTGCCGTCACCATTGTCGACCCAGTTGGAGGATGAATCCTGAACGCGTAGCCAGATGGTGTCTTCCCCGGCTACCCAACGGACGATGGAAACGGCGTCGACAGGCGCATTCACGTCATATTGGGGAAGCTGACCAAAAGGTTCCATGGCCAGGTTGATGGGTTGCGACAAAACCAGGTCATCGAGGTTGGTATCGACCAGGGTATCGGCCATGACCGCGCCGGATGCGAGGGAAACGGCGATATAAACGGGGTTTTCCCGAGAAGCTTCGGCAAAGTCGTTACCGGTGACGGTCATGGTGGTGGAGCCCGCCAGTTCGCGACCGCCGCGATAGTAGACGTCGTTGATGGAATCTTGAATTTCGACATCGGCCCACAGCGGGGCAAGGGCAAAGAGAAGGCAACAGAGACGCGGCATGGTTCCTCCCGGCGATAAGATTCTCAAGGCATTGAAAGCGCCTTCAAGCGCGGGGCGGCTCACGGGTCCACCCCGATCGCCTGGTTCTGCCAGAGGAAGGTAGAGTCAAAATCGCCGCGCAAAGCAGTCACCACCAGGAATTGGTTGGCGGAGACTCTCAGCGAGGCAGCGCCGTCGGGAATGGTCAGGGCGCTCAGGTTGAACAGGCCCTTGGCGCGGGCCGCCAGTTCCTCGGTAAGAGTTTGGGTCTGGAGGAGGGCGCCTGTCTCGTCGTAGAAGGTGACGGTGATCCCGGTGGATGCGTCGCCCATATTGACCACGGCCAGACCGTCGAAGGTCAGTTTATCGTCACCCAGGCTGATCAGCCATTGACTGTTGCATCGGGTGGTCGACCAAACCTGGGCGGGCCCCCGGTCTTCACCGAGCGCCTTGTAAATTGCAACAGCACGAATACCGTTGTTCTCCGCGAGTTGGACGTGGGAAACGGGCTGCCCGTCCAGGAGTTCGGCGCCGTTGAAGTCGACCTGGGCCCTGCTGTCGAGGGCGCCGTCCGCGGTACCCAACACACTGCCGTCTTCAGCATAAAACGTCATGGAGTAGGTTTGGGCTTCCTCGGTGGTATTGGCCAGGCGCAAGACGGTGGTGAAGGTGCCGTCCAGGCGGGTGAGGTGAGGGATGATTTGCGGGATTTCCACGTCGCCGGGCTCGGCGGCCGTTGTGGTGAGCGATAAGCATAAAAGACACAAGACGATCCCCGAGCGGGACGTCCAAGGCTTGAACAGTTCCACAAAAAACATTGATTTCTTCCTTTAATAGAATAGAAGCGCGGCGCTGCAGGGCACGACTTGACAAAACACAGCAAACTCGGGGCCGGCTTGGGTGAAAGAGAACCTGGGCGCGCACGCATCCTGCGTGCATCCAAGCGAAGCGACGTAGGAGCAAGCGTGAATCGTTCTATTGTCCAACGGGTAGGCGATTCGCGCTCGTTCCTTCGTCACATCGCTTGGATGCACGCAGGATGCGTGCGCGCCCAGGGTATGGAATGGGTTCTTGTCTCAAACTGGTGTGACAAGCTGAGATAGTATGTCAATTCAATTATCGGCGACCGCTCAAAAGTGGTGTTCAGTTGTCGAATACCGATCTGGAGACCCTCGAAATCGGTTGTCATTCGTTGTGTCTGAAAACTGAGTGTCGTGGTTTGACGTCTGATTCCTCGACCCGGAAAAGTCAGGAGCAAAGAATCAGGCCTGATTCCTCGACCCGGAAAAGTCAGGAGCAAAGAATCCGTTCTGATTCTTTGCGCACTGAAAAGGAATGTGAAAGAAATCAGTTGTGGGTCCTTGGCCCGGAAAAGTCAGGAGCAAAGAATCAAAAATAATTCTTTGACCCTGAACTTTCGGGGCGCAAAGAATGAGGACTGATTCTTTGCTCCCCGACTTTCAGTATCGAGAAATCAGGCTGGATTTCTCGACCCTGAAAACAAAGTATGAAAGAAAACGACTGCTTTTTGCCCCCAGCGGGCGACCGTAAACCCAAATCATTGACTTTAGTTGTGGATTGGCCTCTAGACGGTTGTAGAAGACATGAAAGGCAAGAGCGAGTAAACACCTGATCAATAAAAATACAACTCCCCCCTGGGCGCGCACGCTTCTAGCGTGCATCCCAAGCGAAGCGACGCGGGAGCAAGCGCGACCGGCAAGGTCGGAGAGAGTTGCATAAACCCATGATTTGTTTATGCTTGGATCTGCAAATGCACGCTAGAAGCGTGCGCGCCCAGGGGTGTCCGGACCGGGTAGAGACCGCCGGTGTATCATATGTCTTTAGAGAGTCTTCAATTTTTCGCTCAACTTTGGTGATCATTTTAACAAGCTTTTGCGCCTTTGCTTGCATCCCTACGTCAGGCTCGATACCATCCGCCTGCACCTATTCCGGTTTCTATCGCAACGCCGTCGCCGGAATCCGATCGATGAACAGGAGCGGCTTATGAGTCTTACCGATCAACGCATGGCAATGGAAATTCTCGAACAGGCCCTGTCCCTGACCGGGCCGGAACGGCAAAGCTACCTTGACGAAGCCTGTGCCGATCATCCCGAGCTGCGTCGCCAGGTCGAGGAGCGCCTGGCTTTGCAAGACGAAACCATCCTGGCCGGCCCGATCGTGGACCGGTTACCCGATTCCGACACGGTTCTACCCAAACCCGGTGACACGGTAGGTCCCTATCGCATCGAAAAGGAAATAGGCCGCGGCGGCATGGGTACCGTCTTCCTGGCTCATCACCCCATGCGCGGTAGGGTTGCCCTGAAATGCCTGTCTACCGGCATGATCAATCACCAACTGCTGGTCCGGTTCAAAACCGAGCAGCGCATTCTGGCCAATTTGAACCACCCCAATATCGCCTCTCTTTTTGACAGCGGCCTGACCGAAAACCAATGTCCCTTCTACGCCATGGAGTATGTGGAAGGCGAGCCCATCGACACCTGGTGCGAACGGAAACAGTTGACGCTCCACCAACGCCTGGACCTGTTCGACAAGGTCTGCGACGCCGTGGCCTATGCGCACCGCAACCTGATCATTCACCGCGACCTGAAACCCGCCAATATCCTGGTCGACGAAAACGGCGAACCCCGACTGCTGGATTTCGGCATCGCCAGGCTGATGGACTCGGATGGGGAAACGGCATCAACGCAAACGCTGATGGGGTTCCGCATGCTGACGCCGGAATACGCGGCTCCCGAACAGGTACGCGGTCAACACGCCACCACGGCCTGCGATGTCTACGCCCTGGGCATGGTGCTCTACGAACTGTTGACCGGTCAACGGCCCTACCTGATCACCGACCTGGAAATCGAGTCGCTCTTCAAGGTGATTACCCAAACCCGGCCGCCCAAACCCAGCGCCATGGTGACGCGGCCGGGCAGCAGTAACTTCAGCCTGGTCCGGCAGGGAAGCACCAACCGCCTGCGCTCCCAACTTTCGGGCGACCTGGATGTGATCGTCCTGAAATCCCTGCGCAAGGAACCCGTCGAGCGCTACGGCACCGTGGAAGGTCTGCGGGACGACATCAGCCGACACCTGAAGGGCCTGCCCATCCGCGCCCGCAAGCCCACCTTGATGTATCGGACCGGCAAGTTTTTGAGTCGAAACCGCCTGGCCGCGACCT
Organism: Acidobacteriota bacterium; assembly: GCA_030066195.1. GTDB lineage: Bacteria > Acidobacteriota > Holophagae > Acanthopleuribacterales > Acanthopleuribacteraceae > JASJCB01. The sequence continues at coordinate 1,960 of JASJCB010000345.1, read as the reverse complement.
TCGGCGCCGTCTTCATCGTCACCTGCCTGGTGCTCTTGAGCATGCTGTTGGCCAAGCAAAGCGCGTTACAAGCGGCCCTGGCCAAAGCGGAGCGCGAGGCCGTTACCAATCGCCGCGTGACCACCTTCGTGACCGACCTGTTCCAGATGGCCAACCCCGATCAAACCCTGGGCGAAAAGGTAACGGTCAAGGACGCTTTGCACTTGGGTAAGGAAATCGTTCGCCACAACCTGGAGGGCGAACCGGATATCTCCTCCAGAATCATGACCGTTATGGGCCGGGCCTATCTTCAATTAGGTCTGCCGGCCGAGGCGGAGCCCCTGATCATGGATGCTCTGGAGGCCCGGCGCAGCCTGGACGCCCGCGATGAACCCATGGTCGAATCGCTGGCCCTGGCCGCTCGTTACTACTACACCCGCGGCCGTTACCGGGAAGCGGATGCATTGTATCAGGAGGCCCTTGCCCTGCTTGTCGGGCCGGACGACCAATCCAAGCGAAACATCGAAACCGTGATTACAATTCGCGACGAACGCGCCTTCAATATGTTGGATCAGGGCAAACTGAGAGAAGCGAAGGCCCTGGCTGAAGAAAACCTGCAGATGAGCTTGGAGCATCTGGGAGAAGACGATATTCGCACCAGCGCCTGCCGGGACACGCTGGGCCGCACTCTACGCAAAACCGGCGACTTGGAGAAAGCGGAGACTCACTACCGGAAAAGCCTGCAAACCAGACGTAAACTGTTGCCGCCTAAGCATCCCCTGATTTCCTCTAGCATGATTAACCTTGGCATGCTGCTGCACCGGACACGGCGCTTTGACGAAGCCGCACGCATGTATCAAGAAGCCCTGGCTTTAGAACGGGAAACACTGGGCGAGGACCACCCGCACACCGGCTATATTCTCAGTAACCTGGGCATGCTGTATCGCGCCCGTCAGGACTATAGCGGCGCGCTGCAACACTACCACATGGCCCTGAAGGTGTTTCGCGAGGGATACGGTGAGGACGATCCGCACGTCATCAATACCTACGGCAACATGGGTCTGGCCTATTGGTTCCAGGGCCGTTTCGAGGATGCGGAACAGGTCCTGATCAAAGCGCTGACCGCCAACCGCAAACTACTGGGCCCGCACCATCCCCGCATCTCGGCAAACCTGCTGAACCTGGCTCATGTCTATGAATCCCAGGGCCGTTACGAGGAAGCCGAGGAAATGCTGCACGAGGCCCTGGCCATTGACCTGACCCTTCTGGGCCCGGATCATCGCTTGATCGCCCAGGATCTGGGCCGCCTGGGCGTCGCCCTGAGAAGACAGGGCCGACATGATGAAGCGGAAGCCATATTGCTGACAGCCCTGACCGACAACCTGACCCGCTACGGAGAAGACAGCTACCCCACGGGCATGGTCAGGGCCTACCTGACCGACGTGCTCCACGAAACTGGCCGTTACGCCGAAGCCGAGGTCATGGGAGACAAGGCCTTCGGCGCGGTCTGCCGAAACAGGCCGGAGGCGGGCGGAAAAACCGGCATGGTCGCCGCCATCTACGGAACGGCCCTGGCCGGCGCCGGCAAATCAAAAGAAGCCGAGGCCATGCTCCTCCACGGCTACCAACTGGCCCGCCACGGAGAAGGTCCCACCTCCCCCTACACCCAACTGGCCCGCAAGCGCATTGAACGCTTCAAAAAAGAAGCGGACCAAAACCGGGGCATCAACTGAAGTAGCGTGAACAAGCCCCCAAGTAAAACGGTCTGAATTTGGAACAAACCCCAAACCTGAGTGATGACCGCGCTTATGGGCGTGTTGGGGGTTTGTTCGCGTCGGAGACCCAATAGGCGCGGCAATATATAGACATCCAGACCGAAGGCCGGCAGTAGCGTGAACAAGCCCCCAAGTAAAACGGTCTGAATTTGGAACAAACCCCAAACCTGAATGATGACCGCGCTTATGGGCGTGTTGGGGGTTTG
>JASJCB010000344.1 GCA_030066195.1 Acidobacteriota bacterium | reverse complement strand
TTCTAGCGTGCACACAAGCGAAGCGACGAAGGAGCAAGCGCGAAGCGTTTCCCTGGGCGCGCACGCTTCTAGCGTGCACACAAGCGAAGCGACGAAGGAGCAAGCGCGAAGCGTTTCCCTGGGCGCGCACGCTTCTAGCGTGCACACAAGCGAAGCGACGAAGGAGCAAGCGCGAAGCGTCTCCCTGGGCGCGCACGCTTCTAGCGTGCATCCAAGCGAAGCGACGAAGGAGCAAGCGCAAAGCGTTTCTTCGAGTACTGAAGGTGCTATTGAAGAAACGACCGGTCACGGACACACCGCCCTGCACGACCTGGCGACCGCCGAGGCGCGTACACCCTTCGATCTACAAAACGGCCCCCTGTTCCGCGCCCGCCTCATCCACCTGGACAACGACGATCACCTGTTACTGCTGACCATGCACCACCTGATCACCGACGGCTGGTCCATGGGCGTGCTGCTGAATGAGGTCAGCACATTCTACAGCGCCGCCCTTGAAGGCAAAAAAGCGGACCTGCCCGAACTCGATATCCAATATGCCGACTTCGCCCTCTGGCAACAAGAACTCCTGGCCGGCGACAAGCTGGACGCGGCTCGCGCCTGGTGGAAGCAATACCTGGCCGATGCACCCAAGCAGTTGAACCTGCCCGTGGACCGACCGCGCGGCGCAAACTCGGCCCACAACGGCCGGGCGATCCACTTCCACTTGGACGACCGCCTGACCGCATCGCTGCACAAACTCAGCGGACGCGCCGAGGCAAGCCTGTTCATGATCCTGCAAGCGGCCTTCGCCGTACTGCTCGCCCGGCATTCCGGCCAGGACGATGTGGTAACGGGCGCGACTTCGGCAGGTAGGAATCGGGCGGAGACGGAAGGGCTGATCGGCCTGTTCCTCAACACCCTGGCCCTACGCACCGACATCGGCGTCAATCCCACCTTCGAAGACCTGCTGGCAACCACCCGGCTGAACATCCTGGAAGCCTTTACCCACCAGGACCTGCCCGTTGAGGCGGCGCTGGAAGAAGCGGGCTTGCTGGGAGGCGCCTTCCAGGCCTTCTTCATCTTCCAGAACACGCCCCTGGACGCCCTGCAACTTCCGGGTTTAACCATGGAACGCCTGGCGGGCAAGCCTGAAACGGCCAAGTTCGAGCTGACTCTGGAGATGGAGGAAACCGAGGCGGGACTCACCGGGTTCTTTGAATACGATACCGATCTGTTCGAAGAGGCGACCATTCAACGCCTGGTCGGCCGCTTCAAGCGACTACTGGCGGCTCTGGCCGGGAATCCCGCGACCCGGGTCTACGACCTGCCGATTCTGGAATCCGCCGAGGAAACGCGCCTGCTTACCGGCTGGAATCAAACCGAAACCGGGTTTGCCGACACGCGCCCGGTCCACCTTCAAATCGCCGACCGCGCCGCCGCGAATCCGGGGGCGATCGCCGTCAAGGCCGTCGGCGGCAGCGCCCTGACCTACGGCGAACTGATGGAAAGAGCCGGGGAGATCGCGGCCAGGCTGTGCGGTCTGGGCGTGACGGCCGAGGTTCCCGTGGGCTTGTTCTGTGATAGAGCGCCGGAAATGATCGTGGCCCAACTTGGCATTCTCCTCGCCGGCGGTGTCTTCCTGCCGCTGGACCCCAACTACCCGAGGGAACGCCTGGTCTTTATGCTGCAAGACGCCGCCTGCCCGGTCGTCATCAGCCAACCGCATTTAACGGGCCAACTGCCCGCCGATATCGCCCATGTGTTGACCGTGGACGAATTTGGCCGCCCCCCGGGCGGCGCCGCCGCGGTGCCGCCGCCCGCAACCGTTCATACGGAACAAACCGCCTACCTGATCTATACCTCGGGCTCCACCGGCAAACCTAAGGGCGTGGCCGTACCCCATGGCGCACTCACCAATTTCGTATGCGCTACCGCCGAGCAGTACCAGCTGACTCCCCAAGACCGCGTGCTGCAATTCGCCACCATCAACTTCGATACTGCCATGGAGGAAATCTTCCCCGCGCTGTTATCCGGCGCGCGCCTGGTGTTGCGCAACGACGAAATGCTTTTGTCAAGCGACAACTTCCTGGACCGCTGCATCGCCGAGGAAATCACCTTCCTGGACCTACCCACCGCCTACTGGCAGCAGCTGACGGCCGACATGATCGCCGCGGACCTGGCCTTGCCGAAGAACCTGCGCGTGGTCATTATCGGCGGAGAACGCGCCGCTCCCGACACCGTACGCGCCTGGCGCAACCGGGTCGGCGCGGCGCCGCTGCTGATGAATACCTACGGACCCACCGAGGCTTGCGTGGTGGCCGTCGCAACCGATTTATCCCGTCCCGAACCGGGCGACGAGGTCATCGGCGAGGTTCCCATCGGTACGCCGCTTGCCAATGTGCGCGCCCATGTGCTGGATCGTTACCTGAGTCCGGTACCCGTCGGCGTTACGGGTCAACTCTACCTGGCCGGGGCCGGCCTGGCTCGGGGCTATCACGGCAATCCGTCGGCCTCAGCGGAAAAGTTCGTACCCGATCCCTTTCATTCCGAAAGCGGTCGCATGTACGCAACCGGCGACCTGGCGCGACGTCTGCCGGACGGCCGCTTGCAGTTCCAGGGGCGCGTGGACCGGCAGGTCAAGATTCGCGGCTTCCGCATCGAGTTGACCGAGGTAGAAACCATCCTGGAGCGTCACCCCGACGTGCGTCAGGCAGCGGCCGTGTTCCAGGAGTCCCACCAACGCCTGGCGGCCTTCGTCCAACCGAAAGCCGGTATGGACCCGGCGGCTCTCATCGCCGACCTGCGCCGCACCATGCGCGAAACCGTGCCCGACTACATGGTGCCGGGTGCGTTCGCCACGCCGGCAACCCTGCCACTGAACGCCAACGGCAAAATTGACCGCAAGGCTCTGCCCATGGACGCCCTGGGCGGCGCCGAAGCAACCTACGTGGGCCCGCGCACCCCCGTAGAAGAGCAACTGTGCGCCGTTTGGGCCGAGATCCTGCAAGTGGAACGCGTGGGCGTGCAGGACAACTTTTTCGATCTGGGCGGCCATTCGTTGTTGGTCACCCGCATCGTCTCCCGCATTCGCGCCGTATGGCCCGTGGAACTGAGCCTGCGCTATTTCCTGGAAGACGCCACGGTCGCCGGACTGGCCGGCTATATCGAGGCAAGCCTGTTTACGACCAACTACGAGGACGCCCCCGCCGAGGACGACGAGGACCGTGAGGAAGGTGAGATTTGACCAGAAGTATCGGTGAACTGCTGTATGACTTGCGTTCGCGCGGAATCAAGCTTCGGGCCGAGGGTCCCAAACTGCGTTTCGACGCGCCCAAGGGCGCGCTGATCCCGCCGCTCAAGGCCGAACTGAAGGCGCGCAAACCGGAAATCCTCGCCTACTTCCACAAGGCCCAAGCGTCAAATCAGCCGGGCCTGCCCAAGGTCACCCCGGTCACGCGGGACGGCGACCTGCCGCTTTCCTTCGCCCAGCGCCGCCTCTGGTTCCTGGACCGGATGGAGGGTCCGAGCCCCGTCTACAACATCCCCATCGCCCTGCGTTTTCGGGGGGAGCTGAACCTGGAAGCCCTGCGCGCCTCGGTCAACGCGATTGTGGATCGACACGAATCCCTGCGCACCGGTTTCGTTGACGATCGCGGCCAACCCAAGCAGGTCATCGCCGAGCGCTTGGACGTGAACCTGACCGTGCACGGGGCCGAAGGCGCGGACGAGACGACGATCCGTCAGGACATGAACCGGGCTTCGCGGGAACCCTTCGACCTGCGCACGCCGCCCCTGCTGCGCGTGGCCCTGTGGCGACGCGCGGCCGATGATCACTTCCTGCTGGCCGTCATCCACCACATCGTGGCCGACGCCTGGTCGGTGGGCATTATCGTCAAGGAACTGGCCGCCAACTACCGGCATCATCTCGAAGAAACCGCCGTCAACCTGCCGCCCATGACGGTTCACTATGCCGACTTCGCCGCCTGGCAGCAACGCGTCATAAGCCATGACCTTCTCAAGCAACAGCGGACCTGGTGGGTCAAGCAACTGACCGGCGCGCCGTCCCTGCTTGAATTACCCACCGACCGGCCTCGACCTGCCGTGCAACGTTATCACGGCGCAACCGCCCGCTTCACCATTCCCCATGAGCTGACGACCCACCTGGATACAATAGCCCGGAAACATCGCGCCACCCTGTTTCAGACGTTGCTGGCTACTTGGAAGATCCTGCTTGCCCGTTACAGCGGCCGCGACGACATCGTGGTGGGCAGTCCCATCGCCAACCGCAACCGCACCGAAGTGGAACCGTTGATCGGCTTCTTCGTCAATACGCTGGCCGTGCACACGGATCTTTCCGGCCAATTGGACTTCGCCCGCCTGTTGGACCGGGTGCGCGAGGGCGCCACGGCCGCCTATGCCGCCGAGGACCTGCCCTTCGACAAGCTGGTGGAGGAACTGCACCCGGAACGCAGCCTCAGCCACGCGCCCATCTTCCAGACCATCTTCATCCTGCAAAACGCGCCCCTTGAAGACCTGACATTGCCAGGCCTGACCATGGAGCGACTGACGGTGGAACAGGGCACGGCCCGTTTCGATCTGACCATGGAACTGGAAGAACGCGACGGCTGCCTGTTGGGCACACTGGAATACAGTACTGATCTGTTCGACGCCGCAACCGCCGAGCGTATGGCCCGTTGTTACAACCGCCTGCTGCAAGGCGCCGCAACCGACCCGACCACGCCGATCGCCCTGCTGCCTTTGCTGGATGAGGAAGAGCGCCGCCGCATCCTGGTCGACTGGAACGACACGGCGGTCGAACATCACGGCCCGCGGTGCGCCCACTCCGGTTTCGAGGCGCTTGCAGCGGAGCACCCCGAGGCGCCGGCCGTCCAGGTCAAGGGCCGAATCTACAGCTACGGCGAACTCAACATCCTGGCCAACCGCATCGCCCGGCGCCTGATCAAACTGGACGTGGGCGTGGATGACCTGGTCTGTATCTATATGCACCGCGCCTACCCGGTCATCGCGGGCATGTTGGGCATCATGAAAGCAGGCGCGGCCTATGTACCTCTGGACCCGGCCTATCCGGCCGAACGCGTCGCCTACATCTTGGACGACACCAGGGCGAAAGTCGTCCTGACAAGCGCGGACCTCGCCGCCGATCTGGAAAATTACGACGGTGCGCTGCTGGACCCCGCCGATCCTTCCCTGACTGCCGAATCCGCCGATAATCCTCCCTGCCGCGATCACGCCGAGAACCTGGCCTATATGATCTACACCTCGGGCTCCACCGGCCGGCCCAAGGGCGTCATGGTGCACCACGGCGGCCTGGCCAACCAACTGCTGTGGCGGTGCGAGACCTTCGACCTGGGCAGCGATGCGCGCGTGCTGCAAGGCATCCCCCTTACCTTCGATCCCTCGGTCTGGCAGATCTTCTGGCCGCTGACCACGGGCAACCGCGTCGTCCTGCTGGAAGGCGACGAACACAAGGACCCGGTCTACATGGTCGACCTGATGAAACGCGAGCAGATCGCGGTTACGGCCATGGTGCCCTCCATGCTGGAAACCATGCTGGAAGTAGACGCGATCAGGGAGTGCATCGCCTTGCGCCATATCAGTTGCGGCGGGGAGGGCCTGTCGGTGGCCCTGCAGGAGCGCTTCATCGACATCACCGGCCGAGACGATGTCTTGAGCGTGGTCTACGGCCCCACCGAGGCGAGTATCGACGCCACCTCCCGCCTGTGTCGCAAGGGCGGACCCAAGGACATCATCCACATCGGCCGGCCCGTCACCAACACCCGCATCTACCTCCTGGACCGCAACATGCAACCGGCGCCCGTGGGCGTTCCCGGAGCCCTGTACATCGCCGGGCCGGGCCTGGCTCGCGGCTATCGCAACCGTCCGGGCCAAACCGCCGATGTCTTCGTGCCCAACCCCTTCGCCCGTCATCGGGACGATACCCGTTTGTACCGTTCCGGCGACCTGGCTGCCTGGCTGCCCGACGGTCAACTGAGCTTTCTGGGCCGGATCGACCACCAGGTCAAGGTGCGCGGCTTCCGTATCGAATTGGGCGAGGTGGAGAGCGCGCTCAGCGAAGCGCCCGGCGTGACGCGCGCGGTGGTTACCATTGGCAAGGATGTATCCGGCAACAATCAGCTGGTCGCCCATGTTCAGCCCGCCGGTGAAGGCCGGCCCGCCCTGGACGAACTGCGCACCGCCCTGCGCGAGAACCTGGAAGCGCGCCTGCCCGGCTATATGGTGCCCGCGATCTATGTCTTCCTCGAAACCTTCCCGCTGCTGCCGGGCGGCAAGGTAGACCGCAAGGCGCTGCCGGAACCGGATATGGAGCACGATGTCAGTCGCAAACCCATGGTCGCCGCCCGTAACGACATGGAACAACAGCTGACCGAAATCTGGTCCGCCGTCCTGGAACGGAACGAACCCATGGGCATTCACGATAACTTCTTCGAGATGGGTGGTCATTCCCTGCTGGCCACGCGCGTGGTCGCTCGTATCCGCGAGATCTTCGACGTGGAACTGCCCGTGCGCGTGCTGTTCACCGCGCCCACCATTGTCGAACTGGCCCAAACCCTTGCTACGACACCGCGTCTTGATAGTCATTGGGGCGTAGCAGGCATTGAACGCGCACCGCGTGGGCAGGGAGACGGCCCGTTCGATTTTCCCCTGTCTGCTTCGCAACGCCGTCTCTGGTTCCTGGACCGCCTGGAAGGTTCCGGCGCTGCCGCCTACAATATTCCCCTGGTCCTGCGCCTGGAGGGCCGCTTGGATGTGCCGGCCCTGCGATCCGGTTTCGAGACGCTGATCGCCCGCCACGAGGTACTGCGAACAGTGTTCCCCACCCGCGATGGCGAACCCGTCCAACGCGTGCTGCCGCCGAGTCCTTTTGAGCTGCCGGTAATCGAGGCCGCCCATTGGGAAACCGAGATTCGCGAGGCCCGGGTGCGCGAGCTTGCGGCCGAGGAGGTGGCAACCTGCTTCAACCTGGCCGAGGGCCCGTTGTTGCGCGCCGCACTGGTGGTTTTGGGTCCCGAGGAACACGTGCTGATCGCCGTGGTGCACCATATCATCGCCGACGGCTGGTCCATGGGCATCATCGTCACTGAACTGGCCGCCGCCTACAGCGGCGAGGCCAAACCCGAACCGCTGCCCATCCAGTATGCTGACTTCTCGGTCTGGCAACAGGACACGGGGGAAAAACAGGAAAGTCAACTGGACTACTGGCGCAAGCAACTGGCCGGCGCGCCGGCGTTGCACGGCCTGCCGACCGACCGACCGCGCCCGGCAGTTCAAAGCTTCAAGGGGGCTCGTCATCACTTCAACCTGGGCCGCGAGGTAACCGATCGCCTGACCACGTTCTGCCGCGAAACCGGCGTGACAACTTTCATGGTTCTGGAAGCTGCCCTGGCCGCATTGGTCTATCGTTTCGGCGGCGGCGAAGACCTGGTGTTGGGCACCGCGATTGCCAACCGCAACCGCAAGGAGACGGAACCCCTGATCGGCTTCTTCGCCAATACACTGGCCTTGCGTCATGACCTTTCAGGCGATCCCGACTTCGCCGAACTGTTGCAACGGGTGCGAACCGTCGCGCTGGAAGGATACGCCAATCAAGACGTGCCCTTCGACACCGTGGTCGACGCGGTACACGCCGACCGCAACCCCGCCTACAGCCCGCTGTTCCAAATCATGTTCGCGCTACAGAACGCCCCGCTGGGCAAACTGGAACTGCCCGGGCTGACCATGAGCCCGCTGGAGGCCGATCAGGTCACCGCCATGTTCGACCTGACCCTGTCGATGATCGAGAAGGACGGCGACCTGGAAGGCCGGGTGAGTTACAGCACCGATTTGTTCGACCGGGAAACCGTGGAGATCCTTTTCAGGGCCTATCGGATCATCCTGACCGAGGTCACCCGGGATGCAAGCCTGAAGCTGTCGCGCATTCCGTTGCAAAGCCGCGAGGAACGCGCCGCGCTGATCGAAGCCAGGCAACCCAACGACGAGCCTGAGGTCCGGTTTCAGTTAGCGCCGTCGGACGAGGCACGGCGTCTGGCGACGGCCCTGCTGAACCGTGGATTGAAGTCCGGCGATGTGGTCGGCCTGTGCCTCCGGGACCCGCAACATATCGCCCCCTGCCTGCACGCGGTTCTTTCGGCGGGCGGCGTCATCCTGGCCTTGGAACCGAACGATCCCCCGGCCTTCAATCAGATGCTGATCGAGGAAGCGGGCGCCTTGTTCGTCCTCGGAGACGATCATAGCTTCGAGGGCGTCCAACAACTGAACCCGGCTGACGATTGGCGCGAGATTCAGCCGCAAAATCTGCCGAAAATCGACGAAAACGCACCGGCTGTGACAGCCCACGGTATCACACTCAGCCGCCGCGCGCTCGCAGGACGTTGCGCCCACCTGGCCGACATGTTCGATCAGGTACCCCAACCAACTTCCGTAGCAGAAGAAGGCGCCATAGAACAACTCCTGGCAGCAAGTTGCGAAGCAACCCCCTGGGCGCGCACGCATCCTGCATGCATGCAAGCCGAGAATCGCCCCCAGGGCGAGGCGAGGCGAAAACCCTGGGCGCGC
>JASJCB010000185.1 GCA_030066195.1 Acidobacteriota bacterium | reverse complement strand
TCGCGCACCTTGTTGTCGTACTTGGGAACCTTGACCAGATAATATTCCGGGAACAGTTCCGCCGGGGTTTCCGCGCTGAATAATTCTTTCTGAGTTGTGGTCAGTTGTAAGCGGTCATTACGGCGCAAGCCCGTGAAGTTGGTGGTGCCGTGGTAAATATAGTCGTCGCCGTGACCCAAGTCGAAATAGACGATGCTGACCGAGTACACCTTCTTCACCGCGCTGTAAGGGGCGCCTGCCTGGATGTGCTCCACCATCACCTTGGAGGTGCCGTACATCAGGCGATGCAGGTAATCGGCTTCCGATTCATTTTGAACCTCGATGATCATCAGGCGGTCGTTCTCGTCCTTGACCAACAGATCGACCCGATTGTGCTTGTTATGTTCGGCGTCTCTGTTGCTTTCGCTTTCAAGAATCTCCTGAATGGATACGTCAAAGTGCAACAGTTCGCTTAAAAAGCCTTCCAAGATATCGAAGTTAGCTTTGTCGCGCAGTATCTTTTTAATAGCCCAATCCAGACGAATCAGCCGTCCCATGCCGATGCCTCCTCGTCGCTCATTCTACCATAGCCGGTCACGCCTTTACTTTCAAAGGCAGAGAGATACGTCGCTACTTGCGGCCCCGGGTAATGTCTCAATCCCCCGGGTCGTGAAGTTGGAAGGCTGCCCGGTAGTGGGCGGCTGATGTCCGGGGCTTTTTTTGAGAACCACCGGTGCTTCTTTATCGGGACGGTTCCTTCGATGAATTCGATTTGGGCCCGGCGTATGGCCTCGTCTTTATGCATGCCTGTTTTAAGGTCGGTGTAGAAGCGTTCCACGAACAGGGTCGCGGTATTGTCGACGACGTACTGTGGTCTGTCCCCGGATAAAATAATTGATATAATCAGGTGTAACTCGTGTTCTGGGGAAAAATTGCCGGTACATCGAGAAGGGGGCCGTAATGCGAGTCTACGAAGAAATTGTCGACCTCATTGCCGGGGGCGTCAACCCACAACAAATTGTCGATTTCAAGCCCTCCGCTGCCACTCGTGACCGGGTTGCCGATCTGATCCACCGTGAAAAAATCGCCGGCCTTTCCAAGGATGAAACCGACGAGTTGAACCATTTCCTCCAACTCGAACACATCATGAGGTTGGCCCGCGCCAGGGCGAGAACGCATTTGAAAAACGACTAGTCCGGCCTACCTGGATTAGGAAATGAACAGGTCTTATGATCCGGCGTCTTCATCTAGAATGGTGCGCGCCTCATCCGGCGAAAGACGCGCTGCCTTGGCGGCGTCTTCGATAGAAAAGCCGAGATTGTGCACCATGTTGCGGAGAATCTCGGCGCGTTCTTCCTTTCGGCCCTCGTGGTGACCAACGCCGTAGGTGGACAGTACCATGCTTGCCTGGTAGCGCAGATCTTCCAGGTAGTTGTTGTAGGCACGGCGTTCGTCCTCGTCCATTTTTAAAATGTCCAGCTTCTCCCGCGCCGCCTGTAGTCCCTTGGCCTGGAACTCTTTTTCAATGGTTTCGTTCTTCAGGAAGTAGATCCATTCGTCCAGGGTATCGCGCACCTTGTTGTCGTACTTGGGAACCTTGACCAGATAATATTCCGGGAACAGTTCCGCCGGGGTTTCCGCGTGGAATAACTCTTTCTGTGTTGTGGTGAGTTGTAAGCGGTCATTTCGACGCAAGCCAGTGAAGTTGGTCGTGCCGTGGTAGAGATAATCGTCGCCGTGACCCAGGTCGAAATAGACGATGCTGACCGAGTACACCTTCTTCACCGCGCTGTAAGGGGCACCTGCCTGGATATGCTCCACCATCACCTTGGAGGTGCCGTACATGAGGCGATGCAGGTAATCGGCTTCCGATTCATTTTGAATCTCGATGATCATCAGGCGGTCGTTTTCGTCTTTGACCAACAGATCGACTCGGTTGTGCTTGTTTCGTTCGACGTCCCTGTTGCTTTCGCTTTCCAGAATCTCCTGAATGGTTACGTCAAAGTGCAACAGTTCACTTAAAAAGCCTTCCAGGATATCGAAGTTGGCTTTGTCGCGCAGTATCTTTTTAATGGCCCAATCCAGACGAATCAGCCGTCCCATGCCGCTGCCTCCTCGCCGCTTATTCTACCATAGCTCGCCACGCCTTTACTTTCAAAGGCAGAGGGATACGCCGCAAATCCAGCGGGACTTTTTCGAACTTATGGGTGCCCGGGCGGGAAAACCATTACTCGTAACCCGCCACCTTTCGGGCTATTTTTTTGGCGAAATAATAGATGCGCTTCAGGTTCTCGACAGCCGTGACCTCGATGGCATAGGCTTTCAGGCGGTTGGGTTCCTCGGCGACCAGTCGCCCGGCCAGGTGGAGGATGGCCCCGTCTACCACTCGGTTGATTTCTTCTTTCATGGCAATGACCCGGTCCGCTTGTTCCCTGTCTTCCTCGACCAGTGCTTCGACAGCCTCCGTTACGGCTTTATGGACCAACTCGTGAAAGTCGGAAATGATTTGGGTGGTTTCCGGGCTGATGGTGACGCCTTCTTCGATGCGTTGTAAGCCCGTTCTCACCAGGTCGGTTTCCATCAGGTCACCGATATACTCCAGGTAATTGGCGACCTCCATCAAGTCGGTCAACTCGGGCGACTGTTCCCGGGACAACGACCTTTGGCTGATCTTGCCGAGAAAACGAATGATGCGCTCATAGAGGTGATCCACCTTGTCGTCGTGGTCGGCAACGGCGATCAGGCTGTCTCGGTCACCGGTCAGTAAGGAATCTTTGATGAGCTGCAACATCTTGAGGATATGATGCCCCATATGGCCCAATTCATTGCGAACATGAGACAAGGCCAGCGTGGGCGTACCCAGGAGAACATCGTCCAAATAACGGGTTTCGACAATCTCGGCCTCATGCAGCGGCCGGTCGGGCACCAGGTATTCGACAATTCGCACAAACCAACTGGAGAAGCCGAGTAAGACGGCAGTGTTGACCAGGTTGAACACGGTATGGGCGTTGGCAATTTGACGCGGGGTTTCGGCGGCCAGGCGTTCCAATCCGGTTAATTCCGGGTAGTGAGGCGAGAACCAGGCGACGAACTCGGCCAACTGGTCGATGAAGCCGAGCCACAACACCACGCCGAGGATATTGAATAACACATGGACCAGGGCGGCCCGCAACGCTTCCCTGGGTTTACCGATAGCCGCCAGAAGAGCGGTGACGCATGTACCGATATTGGCCCCGAAAGCCAGGACAATCCCGGCCGGTAGGGAGATAAAGCCCTGACCGGCCATGACGATCACAATTCCGGTGGTGGCCGAGGACGACTGGATCAACCCGGTAAAGGCGGCTGCCGCCAGGATGCCGGTGAAAGGGTGCTCCATGCCCGTCATCAGGTCCAGGAAAGGTTGGTAGTCCCGCAACGGCGCCATGGCCATACTCATGAGGTTCATACCCAAAAAGATCAGGCCGAGGCCCATCAGGACGGCGCCGTATTGGGTGATTTTTTCCCTCTTGCTGAAGAAACCCACTCCGTAACCGACGGCAATCATGACGAAGGCCAGTTTGGTGACCTTGAAGGCGATGATTTGCGCGGTAATGGTGGTGCCGATATTGGCGCCCATGATCACGCCCACGGACTGCGACAGCGACATCAGGCCGGCTGAAATAAAACCCACCGCCAGGACGGTGGTGACGGAGGAAGACTGGATCACCGCGGTCACAAAGGCGCCGGTTGCGGCGCCCACCAATCGATTAGCGGTCAGCTTGCCCAGGATGAAGCGCATACGTTCCCCGGCAACCGATTTGAGGGCCTCGGCCATTTGTTCCATGCCGAACAGGAAAATCGCCAGCCCGCCGAACAACTCCATCCCCATTTTGGGCCAGGCCATGTCTTGGGCATTGAATCCCGCCATGGCCGGGATGATCAACAGGGCGGGCAAGACAAGCCAAAATGCCTTGCTCCGGCGCAGGCGCCGGCCGTCGAGCCAAAAGGTCCCTTTGCCTGGAACCCCCGCCGGCCTCATTTTTTATCCTTGTGTTTTTTTGCTTTGACAATGGTCACCGGTACCGGAGCCAGGCGAACCAGTTGCTCGGCCTTGGAACCCAACATGAGGTTGGCGAGACCGGTGCGTCCTTCGCTGCCCATGATCACCATCCAGGGCCTGGTTTTTTCGATCACTTCGAGAATACGCGTGACGGGCAGGCCGCGGACGAGTTTGGCCTCGCACCTTCCGGTCTTCCTCAGTAGGGGGTATTTCTCGGCGAAGGTGGTCATGAAGGTTTCCAGGCGTTCGGCTGCCAACTCCCTGATTTTCTTCAGGCTTTTTTTATGTCCCTTCGGTGTGTAGAAACCCGGAGCTTCCGCGGGGTCGTGAACCACGTGCAGCACGATCAGGTTCATGGACATGCCTTCGGCGATGGAAACGGCGAGCTTCAACGCTTCCTCGGCGTGTTTGGAAAAATCCACCGGGACAAGAATGCGCCTTGGGTTTTTCATGGGGGACCTCTCTTGGGTGAGCGGCTATGGCGATCAGAGTTTTGAGCGGCGTTTCTCTTCATCAGTCGTTTTTTCAGCAACGCCGGCCGCTGAATATCGCGATGCATCCCGGAAGAATACAATCACTCTATTGTACACCCATGAGATGCGGATGGAGCCCGGTTTGCCCCTCGACATTCCTCAAGAGCCGGCAAGAGAAATAGCCACAGATCCCACTTTCGCAGATCTGGGAAAGATTTGCAGGGGTCTGTTGGGGTCTGTTGGCTTTCATTCTTGATTTGTGAAGGTCAGCGCGATCAGCGGCAAATTTTGTTCCATCGTTCCCATCGCCACTCTTTTTGGGAAACCGGGTTTCGGGATCAGCGAGAACAAAAAGCCAGGGGGATCATTGCCAATATGGTGACATTCGGCCAATCGGTTCTCAGGTCTTGGAAGAGTTCGTCGCAGGGACCTACCACGAAGGTGTGGTCCATGGTTTGACCCTCAAAGGTCGCACGGAACCGCCATGCTCCTTCCGCCTTCTCTTGGGGCAGGTCCCAGAACCAGGTCCAGAAGGATGCCGCCAGGTGCGCTTCGGGGATGTCGTGGGTCCAGGCCGCGAAGGTGGAACCGTCCGGCCGGAACAGGGTCAGATCGGTGATCTGTCCTGCCTGTTGGTCGCGGTAGAACACCGAGGTGTGGATGCGGTCGCCGGGCATGAATTCATCGGCCCGATCGATGATCTCGTCCTCGGGGCAGAAACTGTTGATGGAAGGCGCTCCTTCATGGGTCATCAGGCGCACGATCGCGGGTAGGTAATAATCGGGTTGGTTCAGCCACCAGCTTACGGAATTCATTTGATTGAACGGTCCCCGGTAGGGATCGTTGAGGTTATCTGCCGCGTCGTAGATTCCAAAATGCAGGTGGGGTCCGGTAGATACGCCCGAACTGCCCACCACGGCCAGGAACTCGCCTTGCTCCACGCTTTCGCCTACCGCTTTTTCGGTGAGGCTGCCCGCTTTCAGGTGGCCGTACCAGGCGACCGAGCCGTCCTTGTGTTGGATGTAGATTCCGTTCCAGTCCGGGTTGGGAGGCGGCAGGGTGCAATTGCGGTCGAAGTTCCCGTCGTCTTTGCCGATGATGGTCCCCGCGGCGGCAGCTACCACCCAAGCCTGGTCCTGGTCCATCATTTCCCAACCGAACGGCCATAGGAAGAAGTCGGTGCCGGCGTGGTTGTACCCTGCCGTGGTGTCATAGGTGCGTTCGCCGCCTTGGTAATCGGCCAACATGTCGGGAAACAGAGGGTCGTGATCCACGTAATTGGTGATCACCCAGAAATGCAGGTCGCGAAAGGCGGGATTTTGCCGTACAGGGTAGATCAATGCGGGCGGTGATTCGCCGCGTTCCTTGCCTGCTGCTTGAAGATAGGGTTGCAGGCGTTGCCGAATACGAGCCCGGGCTTCCTGGTCCAGGCATGCGGCGGTCGCGGGCATAAGCACCGCGCCGCCGTCGGCATGTCGAAAGGGTGCGTCGCCGTTTCCCCAACCCATTATGGCAAGCAAAAGCACAAGGCTGTGACCCATGGCGTTGCCTCATCCGCGTGTCCTCGCGGCGCTGTTTACGGTTATCCGTTCAGCACCACGGCCAGGGCGTCTATGTCCGCTTCGTTGTTGTAAAGGGCAGGGGAGACTCGCATCCGGTTATGGGCCACCGTGATCACCACATCCGCCGCTTTCAGTTTCTTGCGAAGTTCCTGAGGATTTTCGGTGAGAAAAGTGATGATGGGTGAACGGGTGACGTCGGGCGTGATGCAGGGGTACTTCTTGGGGTCGATCTTTTCCAGGAGTCTCCGGTTCAGTTTGACGGAGTGAGCGAGCGCGTTTTCCACGCCTACCTTGTGAAGGAATTTAAGGCCCTCATAGACCGCGCAGTAGCCCATGTAATTGACATGGCCCGGCTGGTAGCGCGTGGCGTCCTTCTGGGGTTTGGTGCCGAACATGCCCTCGTTCGCGTCGATTTCACCGGTCCAGGGTTCGTAGTTATAGTGGACGCGGCCGGGGTAGAGCATATCGGGCAGGCGCTTGCCCTGTAGCTCTTTACGCACGTACAAGAAACCCGTGCCGTAGACGCCGTACAGCCACTTGTAGCAGGAGCAGGCGGCCACATCCACATCCAGGGCGTGCAGATCCAGGGGCACTACGCCGGCCGCTTGAATGATATCGGCATAGACCAGGGCGCCGTGACGGTGGGCGTGTTCGGCGATTGCCTTGACGTCGGCGATTTGGCCGTTGATATTGGAGAGCAGCGTGAGGGTGACCAGGGCGGTGCGATCGTCGACGGCCTTCTTCATGTCTTCCACCGAAACCCGCCAGTTTTTAGCGCGGACAAAACGGACGTCCCTACCGGCCTTTTGCAGGCCGGTCAGGTTGTGCAGGGAGCCGGAGAAGTGCAGGTCGTTGGTGACGATATTGCCGCCCTTCTTGATGTGGTCCACGGCATCGATCGCGATCTGCTCACCCGCCTTGGTGCAGTGTACCAAACCGATTTCGCTTTCTTCGGCGCCGACCATTTTTGCGAACAGGCCGCGGATATCGTCCCACATATCGAAGACGTAATCACTTGTGCCCGCTTTCGGACCCATTTGCTGATATGTCATATATTTTTGCAAAGCCTCCTGACCGAAAGTGGCCAGGGGCATCAAACCGGCCGCGTTGAGGTAGATCTCCTGCTCCATGCGGGGAAAAGCGGCGCGAATATCCATATCCGCGATCGGCGCGCCGGCGAGAGCAGCGTTCGACCATGAGCCGGCGGTCAAGGAACCGACCAGTCCTGAGGCGAGAAAGGTTCTGCGTTTCACGGCGTCTTCTCCTATGTCTTCGTGGTAGCGCAAGGTAATCGGAACATCCATGAGTCATGCATTTGACCTGCATCTTAGCACAGTCCGGGCGTTATTGCGTGATCGGGGCTCACCGTGAAGCCTGGTTACTCCGCCTCGGACCTGTCCCGGTATTTTTCGGCCTTTGCATTCTCGCCCAGCCGCTCGTAGGCCATGACCAGATAATTTCGGACACGTTTATGGTCCGGATCCAGTTCGTGGGCTTGAAGTAAATCAATCAGGGCCTCACGCGCATAAGCTTCCGAATTGCCGGGAGCGTCCAGGAGAAAGATGCCGCGCTCCAGCAAAGCCTTGAACAGGGCATTATTATAAGGAGCCATTTCCAACTCGGCCGGCGAACTTCTTGTGGGAATGCGGGGTTTCTTTTTCAGTAGAGCAAAGCTCGTACTGATCACCAGGAAAACAGCTAATACCATGGTGAGGATACGGTATCGTTTACGCCGTTCGACCAGGCGGCGGTTGATGCGGCGTTGGTTGGCCCGTTGCAGGGCGCCGGGCATCCAGTTTCCGGCCAACTTGATAAAAGCGCCGCCCGTATGTGTTTCTTCCGCGATCAGATGATGACGTCCCATCTCCCGAATCACGTCGTGATTCATGCCCGCCTTCGCATCGGGACCGCGAGCGAGACTTTTACGATTACCGTGGGCGCCGACAAGATTGCGTTCACACCAGGTGCGTAACTCTAATTCGGGGTATTCCGCGGCGGATGCAATTTTCTCAAGGGTTTCGTCAAAATATCGCGGCAGGATATCGTCTTCTTCGCCCAGAGCGACCAGCTCATCCACGGTAACGGTATCTCGGTTCGAAGCGGTCGCGTGATCCCAAAGGCGGTAACAACAAATCTGCAACAGGAGACTGTCCACGCGGTTTTCGGAGTGAACCAGATCCAGTAAACCGGTGACCGCGTCGGGCTCGAATAACGGGACGGAACCGGACGAGGGGCCCTGGATTACGTGCCCGGCCTCCTCGGGGGTCAGGTGGCTTAAGTGGAACAAGGCCCGCATGCCGTCCGCCATGGTAGAGGCGAAGGCCGTTATATCGGCCAGATACGCATCATCGCAGCATAGCAGCACCCAAAGGTTGGGCTCATGCAGCATGGCCGCGGCTAATTGATGAAAGAAATCAGCCTGTTCCGCCTCTGTATCCTCTTGCATGGCGATCCATTCAAACTGATCGATGATCAGCATCATGGGCACGCCCTCGTCGTCGGATTCTTCACTTTCTCCGGGTTCCTCGTAGCGATAGGTCTTTGCGTCTTCGCTTACCAGGCCGTCCAGGAAATCGGATAGGTTCATCCGCGTGAATAGATCACCGTTTCCGTCGCCCTGGTGGAGTCGGCACAGTAGATTGTAGACAAAGCGGTTGGCCGGCCGCATCTGTTCGTTCGGCAGGGGGCCGTCAATATAACCCACGGGCAAAACGGCGAAACCGTTTTCGCGCAGGTCGGGGACAAGGCGGGCGTGTACCAGGGAGGTCTTGCCGCAGCCGCGCGGGCCGTGCAATACCACCAACCGTTCGCTAATGACCAGTGACAGCAACTTGTCCGCTTCCGAATCTCGTCCGCTGAAGTAACGCCCGTCTGATTCGAGGATGGGACGCGGGCCCATGTAGGGATTGTTCGGTCGATTCATAGGTACCCCAAATCCGACATCAGTTCTCCGGTAAATTGTTTCGGATCGCCCCAGTAGATTTCGAAGGCCGCATCGCGCATCAAATGCCGCAAATAATTTTCCCTGGCCCCTGACGGTTTCACCTGGATCACGGTCACCGAGGTTTGTTTGCGGGGCCTGGGTTGCAGCAGGCCCCAGAGCAGAGTGCGAAAATCCCAACTGTCCGGTTCGAAGCCCATCAAGATCAAGGATGAGTCGGCCAGGGCATGACGAACCCGCGCCGGAATCAAATCGGTTTCGCGACCAATGTCCCTGGCCACGGATACCAGGAACTCCATGTAATTGTTTTCGGTGAGGACCAGAGAATGCGGATCGCTGTCGTGACCGTGGAGGTGAAAGACCAGGGGCTGTTCGGGAGTGGGGCGATAGTCCCGGTCAAGGGATTCATTCCAAACCCGCAAGCGCGGCGACCAGGCGCAAATTGCCGAATGCGGTTGCTTGCCCGCTCGCGTCAGCGCCGCTTCCAACAGTCCGTGGTAGGAGGTGGTCAGGTAGATGGGCAAGGGCATTTGAGCCAGAATCAACATGGGATCATCACGTGGGTCCCCGAAATGAGGGTATCCCAGACTTCGGCACAGACCGCCGAAGTCCAATTCGTCGAAGCGGGCGTCTGCCTCCTCCAACAGGTCACCGGAGGTTTGTTCCTTCTCGGCAATGTGGAAGATACGGCTCTTGACCCAGTTCAGGTAATCGTTTTTTATGGTGATCTCGCCCACCGGACTTTCGTCGCTTACGGAGACGAACTGGGTGATATGGGCCAGATCGGCATTCTCGGCCCAGGGGTATTCCAGGTAATGGGCGAACTCCTTGACCATCTGCTGATGACCGCCCAGCAACATATTGTTGGCAACGGTATTGCCGATGACGGGCACCACCTTCCCGATCTTGATCTGGTCGGCAATGAACTCGCGCCAGGTTTTGCTGACGCGCCGGCGACCCATTTTAATCCTAGCCATGAAATCATCCTTTGCCGGAACCGGGCGCCGCAAAATCGGTCCGATCCCTTCTACCACACGGAATACCCTGAAATCGATTCACCTATTGGACAGTTATAACAAAGATTGAGCTGATTGTGGTGTATTGTCTCTTGAGCAATCGGCGCCCGATAGACGGCGTATTCGATGTTTATCGACGTCGGGGCGCCTGTTAGATCTTTTCAGCCAGGAACTTTTTGATCATCAGCCACTCGCGCTTGACGCGGTTCAGGTCCAGTTTCAACTCCTGGGCGATTTCGGCCAGGGTGAGTCCCAACACCAGTTTGAGATCGGTGATGCGGGCCATTTGAGGGTCCAGGGCTTCTATCTGTTCGATTGCCTTGTTCAAACCCACGATCTTGTTCAGGTAGGCGGTCACGGCCGCATCCTCGGGGCCCACGTCTTTTTCCATGATGGGCACCCCGGCCTTACCGTCGGCGCGGCGTGACCAGACACGGGCGTGGTCGATCAGAATCTGGCGCATGGAACGGGCTGCCGCGTTTAGGAAATGGCCGTATTCGGTCCAGTTCGGATTGGGGCTCTTGAGTAGTTTCAGGTAGAGTTTGTGCACCAGATCGCCGGTTTGCAAGGTGTGAGACACACGTTCTCGACGAAACTGCCGGTGTGCAATGCGGCTGAGATCTTCATTCAACAGGCCGATGACCTCGTTAAATGCATCCCGGCTGCCCTCATGCCAGGCTTTTAACAGTCGGTTTACTTTTTCGGTGTCCACGGCGCTTTTCTCCACGTAAACCTCCCCTGGTTTCAGCTCAGACAGTGTATCACGGATGTGGAGGCCTGCTTAGCAGTCCTGGAAGTCGAACCAATCTATCAACGGTCGCTCCGGTAGGTCCGGCTCACCCGCGTTCAGAAAAACCTCAACATCTCTCCGCAAAGCAGGGTCATTCCGGCAAATTTCTTCCAATAATGCTTGTTGCTGCTTTTGAGGCACATCGATCACCGCATTCAGAACAGCTTTGATACGTTGCCAATATTGTGGGGTCATGGTCTTCTCCTCGCTTCCATTCCGACCGCCACACGACGGCTACGAAGAGAGCGGCGATGACATACGTCATCCGGTTCAATAAAGTCGAAAAAATTTTTGCGGAAAAAAAGAAGTTTTTTGAACCGAAACAGGTGCTCCGTCGCCATCCCTCATGACACCGGGCAAGTGAGACTCGGGAGGAAAGAAGACGTGAGTGAACGTGTCCGCCCCGCGGACCGGAGCCTCACGGAGAACAAGGTCCAGGGGTGTGGTATGCGTTGGTCATTCGTCTACTGTTTGCTGATTTTCGGAATTGTGACTTCAGGTTTTGCAGGGGAAGAAAGCCGGCGGGTCGAGGCCGTCTTCGCCCCGGAAAAGAATGGGTTAACCGTCGGTTTCAAGGTGGCCGAGGGCGGCGTCCGTTACTACGGCCGATTGCGTCTTTCCCAGCGGTTGATCGACGGCATGGTCGGCACCGGTTTTCAGGCGGGGTTCAGTCGAAAGGGCCGTACCGCCAATGGCCGTTTGAGCTGGATTTTTTCCGGCGATTACCAAAAGAAAAGCTGGCAGGTGGACAAGGTAAATTTGAACCACAAGGTTTCGGGTAAACTGGGAAAATTCAAGTTGAATCATCATCTGGCCTACCATTCCGGGGGAGACGGGAAGGATCTCGACGGAAACCTGACCGCTGCCGGAAAAGTGGGGCGGGTGGCCGTGAAGCACAAGCTTAGCTACCGTTTCAGCGAGAGCTTGAAAATCAACAATCTTACCCTCTCGCTGAGACGTCCCGTGGACAAACACCTGACAGCCGATTTGAAGGCGGTGCACTCACCGGACCAAAACACTACGCGTTGCGACCTGGGTTTGAAACTGAATAAACCCGGCTTTAAGGTCGTACTGAAAGCCGGCAGGCACAGTAGGAAGGGGACATCCCTGAACCTGTCCGTCAACATGAAGCTGAGGGCCGGTCGCTAAAGAGAAACAGCATTCGCACCGTTGAACGGGATAAGGTCATTACGTAGGAAAAAATACAGCTCGAACGCGTATATGCCGTTTACTTTTTTGCCCTACGCCCTATTAATGATCGAGTCGGGTGAAATGGTTTCGCCTCTCCACGGAAGTGATATTTGGTGCAAAGAGAACTTATTCTCTCGGTGGAAACGTCTTTTAAAGAACCTTTGTTCAAGAAGATCACCCTGGGTTCCGTGATCATCGGCCGGTCTTCATCTGCCGACATCGTGATTCGAGATGTCGCCGTTTCCCGCCGCCACGCACGCCTATACCTTAAAGACGGCAATATTTTTGTGGAAGACCTGAACTCCACGTCCGGTGTTTGGATGGACGGGAAACGGCTCCAGGTTCCGGCGCTCATCCAGCCCGGCATGTCCTTTAGTTTGGCCCTGGGAAAGCGGAATACCGACTACCGAATCACGCTTGCGGAAACGGACGCGGACGGCATCGCCGGCGCGATTGCTTCCCATCTTGAACAAACTATTTGTGTCAGCGCCTTGGAATTGCGCCATGCCGGTATCGACAGTCAAATGGACAGCGAATCGGCAGCGAACTACGCCGATCGTCTTAAACAGTTGCTTTTATTCCACGATGACCTTGCTGACGTAGACGGAGAAAACGGCTTATATGACCTGTTGTTGGAACGGCTTACTACCCTTTTGAAGCCCCGGCAGACGATTATTTACCTATGTCAGAAAGACGGTTCCTTCAGCCCCAAAGTCGGCACGGGCAATGTGGACGAAACCCTCTTTTCTTCCAAAACCGTACTCCATGAGGTCATCAAAAAGGGAAATGCGCTGCTGGTCAGCGATATCCGGCATGATCGGAAATTCAGCCGAGTTGACAGCGTAGCCGACGCCGATGTGAGTTCCCTGATTGCCGCGCCCCTGTTCCGTCGTGATGAAATCCACGGCATGATTGTGCTGATCACAGGTGAAAACCAACAACATTTCAATGAGTCCGATCTGCGTCTGATGGTTTGTCTATCTTCAGCGGGCACTCTGCGTCTGGATAATCTGATTTTGATGCAGGAAAAGGCGCGTTATCTGGAAGAGCGCAATTATGAGCTGGAGAGACTGGTTACCTTGCGCTCCGAGGAGTTACAACGTCGCAATGAAGAGCTGGAACGAAAGAACCGGGAAATTGCCCTGGCTCAGGACCAGATGGTCGTCAAGGAGAAGATGGCGGTTTTGGGGCAACTGACCGCCGGCGTGGCCCATGAGATCAACAATCCCCTGAACTATATCGAGGGCGGCACCGCCGTCCTTATAAAATGGTCCGAACGTTTTCGTGAATTCCTCTTCGATCTGATGGATGAGGGCACCGGCGCTGAAATCCGAAACTTTTTCGAGAAGGAATTCTCCAATCTGAACACTCAGTTATCCGCGATCGCGGAAGGGCGCAGCCGCATTTCCCGTATAGTCGGGGGGCTGAATCTGGTCACCCGCAAGAACGAAGCCGTGGAAAAGACGGCCGACCTGCGGGAAAGCCTACAAGCCGCCGTCCTGCTGATGCAACCCAACTTCACGGATCAGGTCACCCTGACCGTGACTTGTGAGGAGCCCATGCCCGTGGAGTGCCGCCCGGCGGAATTGTCGTTGGTTTTTATCAACCTCATCGACAACGGGTGTAATGCCGTGGTTGCCAAAAGGGAGGCCTCGGGACAAAGCGAACCCGGGTCAATGGAGATCACGGGCCGGCTCCGGGACAACGAAATCGTTCTATCGTTTTGCGACCACGGCATGGGCATGCCGGAAAGTTTTATGAACAAGATCTTCGAGCCGTTTTTCACCACACGACCGCCGGGCATGGGGACGGGGTTGGGACTGTATACCTGCTACAACATCATGAAACGCCATGGAGGACGCATTACGGTGGAATCGATCGAGGGCGAGGGTAGTACGTTCACCTTGTATTTGCCGTTTTGCGAGGACTGTTAATGCAAAAAGCCCGACAGCCTTCAGGCTGACGGGCTTTAAGTTGATTGGTTGTCGGCTGTCGATTATGCCGCGGTGATTTCTATGGGCGGATTGTTGTCGTCCTTGTCCTCGTCGGAAGCGAACCTAAGGCCGGAAGGCGGGTTGTTGTCGTCCTTGTCCTCGTCGGAAGCGAGCATCAGGCCGGAAGGCGGGTTGTTGTCGTCCTTATCCTCGTCGGAAGCGAACATCAGACCGGAAGGGGGATTGTTGTCGTCCTTGTCCTCGTCGGAAGCGAGCATCAGGCCGGAAGGCGGGTTGTTGTCGTCCTTGTCCTCGTCGGAAGCGAGCATCAGGCCGGAAGGCGGGTTGTTGTCGTCCTTGTCCTCGTCGGAAGCGAGCATCAGGCCGGAAGGCGGGTTGTTGTCGTCCTTGTCCTCGTCGGAGAGAGTGGTTTGAATTATTTGTTTCATTGCGGAGGGTTGCGATAAGGAAATTTCTTGGGAAAAGTTGGAAAATAAAGCAAGCAGAACGAACATCGAGTAGGTTTTTTCAAATTTCATGATCTGTCTCCTGGAAAGTTTTTTTGGACACACTTCCGCCGATCAAGGCGGCGGTTTTTCGTCCCTGGCAGGAGACCTTTTCCAGGTCTCCGATTCCACTCCGGTTGCACGGAACCGATTGGTGGTGATGAGTGGCCGGCAGCAAGCGGCTATCACAAGCTCTTTCAGCTTGTTGCCGTCTTGCTCCCGGCTTCATTGGGGGTGGCGACAGAAAAGGAAATCTGGTTCAACTTTTCTTTATTTTTCTTTTACAGGTGTGATAATGCTCTGGTAAAAATGGGCTTATATAACTATAAACTGGAGCGAGCCACTATTTCCAAGCGGCGCGATAGATATCCAGCTCGGACTGGGACCTTTCGGCCCGGCTATCCTTGATTCCTTTAAGGCGCTCGACTTGTAGCACAAGTTGTTTTTCGCCTTCCGCAACACGGCCGTTTTCCGCCAGGCGTTGTGCATAGTTGACAACGGCTCTTTTAGTGGTCCATGTATCTGTCCCGTACTTCATCGCGGTTTCCAATGCCCTGCAAGCCGTGAAAAGGCCTTCTTCCAACTGGCCGCGCGAGATTTGGATTTCCGATTGGTGTTGCAAGATTTTCGACCATATCTCGGGTTCGTAGACCTCGGCGTCTCGTAACACGGCTTGCGCTATCAGTAACGAAAGCTCGGCTTCATCGAGATTGCCCAGGATCATCGAAGTCTTGCTTTTCATAAGCAGAACCTCAACCCGAACTCTTTCCCTTACATTCGGTTCGTACACATCGGCCAAACGTTCGTATGCGATTTCAGGTTCATCCGGCAAAAGTAATTTGGCTTCAAGTACCAGGCATCGAAGCACTCTTCGGGTATTGCCTTTTTTAAGATAGAAATCCATGACTTCAGAATTCATGCGATGCCCTTCGGGATATCGGCCCAATGCCGCATAACAGGAAGCCAGGTTGAAAAGCGTGCCCATGGTGCGGCTGGTTACGCCCATGGATGACATGCGAGATTCAAATGCCTCTTCAAGAAAAGGTATCGCCTCTGCAAAAGCGCCTTGCTCTTTCAGGTATAGACCCAGGTTGTTCAGGGTCTTTTGCAAGCTTTCCCGATTCTCGGAACCTAAACGCCTACGATGGGGCAAAGTCTGCCGAAGAAGTTGTTCCGCCTCGTGAAATTTTTTCTGTTTGGACCTGAGGTAGGCAAGGCATTCCCGTGTCCGCAAGACTAGGGGGTGGTGATCGGCAAAACGATCTTCCAGGGACCGCAGAGTATCCTGAAACAAAACCTCTGCCTTTTCGTGTTCGAAATTATCCGTATAAGCGATGCCCCAATCCAGAAACATGGCCGCGGTTTCTCCATCCTCCATTTGGTATCGCTGTTGTACCTGTAAAACATCGGACAGTATTTGCAGGGCCTCTTCATTGCGATCATGCTCCAACAAGGCTTTGCCCAGAAAGGCGCGCACTTTCAGGGTTTCCCGATAATTGCGACCGTACCTATCCTCGTACAACCGGGCGGCGATTTCCAGGTGGCCGATCGCTTTTTCCCTTTTCTGGAGCGACAGATAGGTCTTCCCCAGCATGTAACGGACCCGACCCTCGATCTCCGGCCGTTCGTCCAGCCGGTTCTCCGCGTAGTCAACCGCGTCCAAGATCGTGGCCTCGAAGCCCTTGTGATTGACATCCGGTGTCGATAGTGCCTCTTCCAGAAAGTCCAGTGCGCTTTCGGCCCGCTGCCGCGCCCGTGTTTCACTATGCCAACTGCTGACCACCACAAACATGGAAACAAGCAGGGTTACGGCAACCGTTGCCAACATGGCCGCGGGCAGCCGATGGCGTCGGACAGTTTTTTTCAGGCGGTAATAAATACCCGGTCGGCGGGCGGATACCGGGAAATGGTTCAGGAAGGCAGACAAGTCGCTCTTCAAAGCGGAGACCGAGACATAGCGTTGATCCGGGTCCTTTGCCATAGCCTTCATGACGACCCAATCCAAATCGCCCTCGATGCGGCGGGCCAGTTGCCTGCCCGGTCCGTCACCGTTTTTTTGTTCCAGGCGTACGGAGGGAGGTTGGGTCTCGGTCAACCGAAACTCGCTGAGCATCTCGTCTACCGACATTTCCTGAAGTTTTTTCAGGTCCAGAGGATGCTCGCCGGTGATCAATTCAAACAGAATCACGCCCAGAGCGTAGACGTCGGTTCGGGTATCAAGGATCGAGCGGTTGCGGCCCAACTGTTCGGGACTCATGTAGGCCGGTGTACCCTGCACAGCGTCCATGCGTGTTTCCAGGACGTCGATTCGGTGATAAGTAGGATCCAGGACACGGGCCAGGCCGAAATCGATGAGTTTGGCTACCGGTTCACCGTCTTCCATGACCACCATGATGTTGGAGGGTTTCAGGTCCCGATGCAACACGGTTTTCTGGTGTGCGTGCTGCACGCCGTCGCAGACCTGAAGGAACAGGCGCAATTTTTGATCCAGCGACAGCTTGTTTTCCCGCACGAAGCGACTCAAGGAACGGCCTTCCAGGAATTCCATGGCGAAGTAGGGTGTGCCGTCGGAAGTGACGCCGGCTTGATATAAATGGGCGATGTTGCGGTGATTCATTAAAGCCAGAACCCTGGTTTCTTCTTCGAAGCGAGCAATCAGCTTTTTGTTGAGCCGATTACCGCTGACCAGTTTCAGCGCCACCAGGTCTCGGGTTTTCTCTCTCCTGGCCAGGTAGACCCTGCCCATACCGCCCTTGCCGATTTCGCGAATGATGCTGAAGCCCTCTACCAGGCTGTCGGCGCCCATATGGTCCGCATTATCTTCCAGGTCGACACGAGTTTCCGCCAGGCTGAGCGGAGGCGCCGTTTCCCGGTATTGAGTCTCGTCAGGCGGAACCGTGGCGTCACCCAAATCGGTGGGTAATTCGCTCATCGGTTCGGCGTAACCGTCATCGGATTGAGAATCCCCTACCATGCCCGCTCCTGTCCTCGAAAACCACGGGATTCATTATATAGCATTGCACCAGTAGCCCCCAAATCAGGAACACAATCTCCCGGAGAGCCGTTAAGCCTGCACGAACGATCAACATGGCGGAGAGATCCACACCAATGGTTTCCGATTTTTGTATGGTGACTCGCAAACTAAAAAAAGATAAAGGAAGAGAGGACACAGAGCTCACAGAGTGGGGAAAGATAGACGAAAATCATACTCTTCTTCTCTCCTATGTGACCTCTGTGATCACTCTTCCTATTTCTTCTTTTTTCGATTTCCGAGTCACTTATCTAAAATCGGAAACCCTATGGCGTGCGCCTCTCGAGAGGATGCCGTTACCGCAGCACCACGCGGAACCCGCGCCACAGGTATCTGCCCGAGGCGTTTGAAAACCCGCGGCTTTTGCAATTGCATTTCGATAAGTCATCGCGGAACGATCCGCCCCGGTGAATGATAAAACTTTGTTGGGTAACCAACGAGGGGTCGTTGCGTCCGTCTCCTTCCCGATACGGATAAGGGTATTCACAGGTCCTGGCGTTCAGGCCCCAGCGGCAGGCGGTCCATTCCTGCACGTTGCCGGCCATGTGGTAGCAACCGAAGGGACTTTTCCCGCTTTCGTGATTGGTCACGGGTACCGTGGCGTCAGCCTCGCAATGCAACAGGTTCGGATCCCATTCCTCGCCCCAGGGATATTCACGGCCGTCGCCGGCCGCGCGTTCCCATTCGGCCTCGGTGGGCAGAGCGAAGGTTTTTCCCGTTGCTTCAGACAGCCAGCCGCAGTATTGCAGCGCATCGAAGAAACTGATGCCGACCACGGGATGGTCCATGCGATCGGAGGGCGGTTCTCGCAGCAACCAACCGGCTTTTGCCGGCGGCGCGGCCGCATCGCGATTCCGTTGCAGATAGGCATGGTACTGGCTGTTGGTGACCGGAAAGCGACCGATGCGATAAGCGGGCAGGGTCACGGTATGGGCGGGCGTTTCCCAATTTGGAACGCCGGGATCCGGTTGACGCCCCATGGTAAAACTGCCGGCGGGCACCGCCGTGGTTTCCGGTTCAAAGGGCAGACGCGTTGCCGGTTGCGAGGATGTTTCGGCAGGACTCGACGAAGGAGCGGTAACGGCGCTCGTATCGCCGTAGCGGGTTGCCTCCCCCGCATCGTCGGAACCCTTCAGGCGATCCAACAGTGAACAGACTTCTTCCACGGAGGCGGGTCGCTCCTTGGGATTATGGGCCGTCAAGCGCAACATCAGGGAACGCACCGCCACATGGGAGAAGCCCGGCGGCAGGGTTTCCAGGAAATCTTCCAGGGTCACCGCGAGATTGTTCATGAATTGTCGTGGTCTCTGCCGGAAACACAGTTGCAGCCAGATCAGGCCCAGGCCGTAGATGTCGCTTGCCGTGGAGGCGGGCGCTCCGCGTAATTGTTCCGGCGCGGCATATTCAGGGGTCATGGGGGTCAGGCCGGAGCCGGTAAGCGAGGTCAACGCGACATCGTGCCGGGCGGCGATGCCGAAATCCATCAACTTTACCAATCCCTCGGTGGTGACCATGATGTTGGCGGGTTTGATATCGCGGTGCAAAACGCCCTTGCGATGCGCATAGGCGCATGCCTGGCAGGCCTGGCGGAACAGTTCCAGAATATCCTCGAACCCGGCGTTGCGCTTTCCACACCATAAGTCGATGGTTTCGCCCTCGATCAATTCCATGACCAGGTAGGGGTCGCCGTCGGGCAGGTCGCCGCCGTCCAACAGCATGCAAATGTTCTGGTGTTTGAGGTCGGCCAACAACTGGCGTTCTCGTTTGAAACGGGCAATCAGGTCGGGGTGAAGCGTTGCGCCCTTGATCAGTTTCACCGCGACGGACATGCGAAAAGCGGCATCGGCGCGTTCGGCCGACCAGACCGCGCCCATGCCGCCGCTGCCCAACTCGCGAACCAACCGCCAGGGGCCGAGTTGCAACCCGACGAGTGACTTTTGATCGAAAACGGAGGGGGGTTGTTGCATGATCAGGTCCGAGGTATCGGGGGCTTCCTCGTTCAACTGGACATACATCTGCTCCAGGAGTACCGTATTATCACCGCAACGATCCAAAAGCCAGGCCTCGCGGTTCTCCACGGGGACATGCTCGACCTCGTTCAGCAGTTCCTTCATTTTTGCCCAGTCTTCTTTGTCCAAGAGAGGAACTCCATGTCCCGGTTGTATTCGGGGCATTGTAACACAGGGCTCGAATTGCCGGCTTGTCACGCGGACTCATCGAAAGTTCCGGGTGAA
This sequence comes from Acidobacteriota bacterium, assembly GCA_030066195.1. GTDB lineage: Bacteria > Acidobacteriota > Holophagae > Acanthopleuribacterales > Acanthopleuribacteraceae > JASJCB01. Next base: position 3,232 of record JASJCB010000185.1, on the reverse strand, counting down.
ACGGCCGCGAGGTTATTTTGTAGGTATCTCACGCTTAACAACGCCAAAACAACTTCTGTTACTGCGCAACCTGATATATCAATTTCTTGACAAAATTGCACACCTGCGCAATCGAGTCAATCCGCCGGCTTAAGTCGATTGCACACGTGCGCAATGGAGTCAATCCGCCGGCTTAAGTCGATTGCACACGTGCGCAATGGCGTCAAGCCGGCGTCTTGGGTCGATTGCGCACTCGCACATTTTGAAGAAACCGAAATATAATGCCGTTATTGACTCTTCGGCACCCGGTTCAATCGCCCGGGCCGTGGAGTTGGAAGGCTGCCCAGTAGTAGGGGCGGCTGATGTCCGGGCCTTTTTTGGAGAACCATCCGCTCTTTTTCAGCGAGACGGTTCCCTCGATGAATTCGATTTGGGCCTTGCGCATGGCCTCGTCTTTGCGCATGCCTGATTTCAGGTGGGTGTAGAAACGTTTCATGAACAGGGCCGTGGTGTCGTCGGCTATTTTCCAGTAGGAGGCCGCGATGGTACGGGCGCCCGCGAATTGGAAGGCTCGGGTCAGGCCTACCAAACCTTCTGTACCCTCCTCCTTGCCAAGACCGGTGTCACAGGCTGAGAGAACCAGCAGGTCGGTGTTCAGGCGCACCGACTCGAAGATTTCCCAGGCCTGAAGGAAGCCGTTGTCCTCGCCTTCTTGGAAGTTGGTGTTGGTGGTTAGGGCCAGGGACGAATCCAAGGGGGAACGCTTGTCAATCAGGCCGTGACAGGCGAAGTGTACGATGCCGGGGTCATCGCTCAGTTGCTTGGCTCGTTCCTCGGTGGCTTCTTCCCCCAGTAAGGTTTCGGCTTTGTTGCCGTAGAGTCGGGCGATGGTATTGACCTCTTCTCTCGTGCCGGGCAGGGGAGCCAGGGATCGGCCTCTGGTTTCAATGATGCCTCGGGAGCGGAAATCTACTTTGGCCTTCATCTCGCCCAACCATTTGGAAAAGCCGCCCTCCGATTCCTCTCGGGGATAAACGGGATCACCGAAAGCCGTGAGCCGGTCTGTCCCGTTTGTGGGAAGGGCCTTTTGTTCAAAGAAGATGGTTGCGGAGACGGCGGTGAGGATGGGTTTGTCCTGGATGAGGTAACGGTTGCGGCCGTTCTTTTCGCCGCTGATCAGCGCGCCGAACGGCAGGACGGACAGGGGACCGTCGGGAATGATCAGCAGGCGATCGGCCTTTGCAACGGCCTTGGCCGCCGGTTCGATCAGGAGTTGATAGAGCTCACGGCTTGATTCATCGAAAAAGTCGGCGGCGCTTTTCAAATCCTTGTTTTTGATAAAGCTGGTCAGGTCGCCGACTTTCTCCCGTAGCCAGGCTTCACCCTTGTCGATGTTGTGGACTTCGAGCGCTTGCGATTTGACCACGACGAACAGAACGATTTGTTCTTCATGGACGCTGTAAGACAGCAAGACCGTACCCACGTCGAGCTCTTTTTGGATACCGGCCAGGTCAAGCGGTTTGGGGGCATGAAGGTTCGCCAGTCCGGGGCTTGCCTTACGAATGTCCTCGATCACCGCATCGTGGTCACGGCGGCGGTTACGTAGTTCGGCCCTCAATGCCTCCGCACGCGCCTCATCGGAATAGGCTTCGGCCAGTGCTTGCTGTGTTTTTTCGTAGCGGAAGGCGGCGCGTTTGCGTTTCTTTTCCAACTCGGAGGGAATCTCCGGCCCGGATAGGACCAAATCCCGTTCGCTGATCATTTGATGCAATACCCGGGCACGGGCCCGCTCCAGAATGGCGAAGGCTTGTTCCGGTTCTTTTTGGGAGATAAGAAAGTCGATATAGCTGCGATAATAGGATGCTTTTTGACCTTGGAAGCGGGTTTTGTCCTGATCGGAACCCCCCAATCGTCCCAATTGGGACTCCAGGTTCGTGATCGCTTGCTCAAAATGGGTCAGCGCCTGGTTGACCCTGTTACTTTTAGGCAATGTCCTTGCCAGCTGATAGTGTGACTCGGCCTCCGCTTCGCTGCCGGGCGCCTGCTTTTCCTGAATGGCAAGGGCGCGCTTGTAATAATCGCTTGCGCTCTCCAAGTCGCCACGATCCACGGCCACGTTTCCCAGGTTGTGGAGGCCGGCTGCCAGGGAGAGGCTACCGGGCGCCTGCTTTTCCATGCCGGCAAGGGCGCGCTTGAAATAATCGCTTGCGCTCTCCAAATCGCCACGATTCCTGGCCACGACTCCCAGGTTGATGAGATTTTCTGCCAGGGAGAGGCTGCCGGGCGCCTGCTTTTCTTGGAGGGCAAGGGCGCGCTCGTAATAATCGCTTGCGCTCTCCAAATCACCACGATCCGCGGCCACGATTCCCAGCCTGACGAGGCTGTCTGCCAGGGAGAGGCTACCGGGCGCCTGCTTTTCCTGGATGGCAAGGGCGCGCTTGTAATAATCGCTTGCGCTCTCCAAATCTCCACGCCTCCTGGCCAAGACTCCCAGGCCGTTTAGACTGTTTGCCAGGGAGAGGCTGCCGGGGGCCTGTTTTTCCATGATGGCAAGGGCGCGCTTGTAATAATCGCTTGCGCTCTCCAAATCGCCACGATAATGAGCCACGGTACCCAGGTTGTGGAAACCGACTGCCAGGGAGAGGCTGCCGGGCGCCTGCTTTTCCGTGATGGCAAGGCCGCGCTTGTGATAATCGCTTGCGCTCTCCAAATCGCCACGATCCGCGGCCACGTTTCCCAAGTTGGTGAGACTGATTCCCAGGGAGAGGCTGCCGGGCGCCTGATTTTCCTCGATGGCAAGGGCGCGCTTGTAATAATCGCTTGCGCTCTCCAAATCGCCACGATTCCTGGCCACGACTCCCAGGTTTTTGAGATTGGTTGCGAGGGAGAGGCTGCCGGGGGCTTGCTTTTCCACGATGGCAAGGGCGCGCTCGTAATAATCGCTTGCGCTCTCCAACTCGCCACGATCCCTGGCCACGGAGCCCAGGTTGCTGAGAATGGTTGCCATGTGGAGACTGCCGGGTGCCTGCTTTTCCTGAATGGCAAGAGTGCGCTTGTAATAATCGCTTGCGCTTTCCAAATCGCCACGATAATGAGCCACGGAACCCAGGTTGTTGAGACTGTGTGCCAGGAAGAGGCTGCCGGGCGCCTGTTTTTCCCAGATGGCAAGGGCGCGCTTGTGGTAATCGCTTGAACTCTCCAAATCTCCACGATTACCGGCCAGGAGTCCCAGGTTGTTGAGATTGCCTGCCAG
>JASJCB010000184.1 GCA_030066195.1 Acidobacteriota bacterium | reverse complement strand
GTCTATAACCGCAACCGTCCTGGTTCCGTCCGTGATCGTTCCGTGCCCGGGCTTCCTCACGCTACTTCGGGATCATCGTCGTTGTATTTCGCTCACCCGGTCGGCGAGGATTTTCGTCGTTTCGGCACATAACAAGCCGGTTTTTTGATTTGACAACCAAATACCAAATACAGCCATATGCCATATGCGGTGTCTTGTAGAGGTATTACCTCATATTTCGCTCTCATTCGTTGATTCTTCTTGTCGAGGGTCAAGGAATGTGCCCTGATTTCTCGATACTTAAAGTCGGGGAGCAAAGAATCAGTTCTCTTTCTTTGCGCACCGAAAGTTCAGGATCAAAGAATCAGTTTTGATTCTTTGCTCCCGAAAAGTCCGGGTCAAGGAACGACAACTGATTTCTTTCACATTACTTTTCGGTGCGCAAAGAATGAGAACCCATTCTTTGCTCCTGACTTTTCCGGGTCGAGGAATCAGGCCTCATTCTTTGCTCCTGACTTTTCCGGATCGAGGAATCTGGAAGGATTCTTTGACCCTCAGTTTATCGAAACAACCAACGACAACCGGAAATGGAGGATCTGTTTCTCCATTCGACAACCCAACGACAGGAATAGGTCGGGCGGTCTTATCGGATCTTTCCCCATGACCGGGATGATTCAGGTCCGCGTTAACAAGGCCGCCCATTCGCAATGACTGCTTTGAGGGAACTGGTCCAGGCCCTCCATGCGTTTCAGGCGGTAACCCAGGTTGTAGAGGGCCGCGATATCCGTAACCAGTGAGCGGTCGAAGCAACTGATATAGAGAAAGCGGCGCGGGCGGTCTTGGGGTTCCAGAGCCGCCAGGTTGTCGACAAAACCGCGTAAGCCGGATCGGGGCGGATCGGCCAGGATCGCGTCGATACCTGCCAGGTGCTGTTTCAAACGCGCCCCCTGGCTGTGGATGTTGGCGGTTCGGGCAAAGATGCCCCGGTCCAAGCCGGCTTCTTTTGCGCCGTATTCCAAACCGGCGAGCGCTCTGGGGTCGTTTTCGAGCGCGGTGACTTTTGCCCCCGATGCGGTCAGGGGTAGGGTGAAATTGCCGATGCCCGCGCCCAACTCCAACCAGTGATCGGTATCGCGGGCCGATGCCATGTCAAGCATCAGCCCCACCAGGGCTTTGTCGGCCCGAAAACCCGGCTGGGTGAAGGCGCCGATCGTGCAATACAGCGGCAGGGTTCGGCCGTCCGCCGTGTAGGTTTCGAACCAGGGGTAGAGTTCGCTTTCAGCCGGCGTGAGTCCTTGCGGGGAGACCCGGAGGCGATTGCGCCGCTGACTCAATTCCACCACGGCGACCCGGGCGAGTTCGCGAAGCCAGGCGTCTTCCTGAACCATCTGGTCCAAGAGGCGATTGGGGAAATCCAACCAGATGCCGCGCGTGCCGTCCGGCGCAACGCGCAGGCGCAGGTGTCCGAATTGGATCGGCGGAATCATGGCCCGAAAGTCATGGAACCACTCGGCCAGGGCGGGGCTCATTTGCGGACATTCCTCCAGATCGACGATGACCCGGCGGTCGACATCGTATAACCCCAGGTGGGTGCGGCCGTTTTCACGGTGCAACGTCATGTCCGCCCGATCGCGCAAACCGCCCTCGCCGATGGAGGTCAGTTGCAACGTATTCAGGTCTTCGAGCGGCAGGTCCGCCCGGGTCCAGAGGTTGCGCAGGCGGCCGGCTTTGTCGGCGTGTTGCCGGTCTCGGCTTCGATGAATCCAGGGGCAGCCGGAGCAGACCCCCGCGTAGCGGCAGCGTAAACTCATGGGGAGATTATAGCAATCTCAATTCACCGGCAGTTCTATCTTTACCGGAAAGCGCAGGTTGAACACGGCGCCCCGGCCCAACCCCTCGCTGGATACATCGATCGAACCGCCCATTTCCTTCATGGCGTTGGCGCAGCTGTGCAGGCCGAAACCGTGACCTTTTTCCTTGGTGGTGAAGCCGTGGGTAAACACCTTGTCGAGATGTTCCTCCGCGATACCGATCCCCGAATCGCTGATCGACAGCACCACCTCGCCCCCTTGTTGCTTCAGGTGAACATGGATGGACCCGTCCCGGCGTTCCGTCTCCTGTACGGCCTCGCGCGCGTTCTTGAGGATGTTGACCAGGGTGTGAATGAGTTTGGTCTTCTGAACCCGCACCATGGGCACCTCCTCGCAATGCAAGTCGACCCTTACGCCGTGTGAGGCCATGCCCTCATCCAGGATATTGAGCGCGGTTTCCACCTGGTTTTGCAGTCTTACCTCCTCGGTCTGGTAGATATTGGAGGTGTAGTTGTGCTGCTGCGATACCACGTCCTTGATGGTTTGGATGCGCTTCATCAGCAGGTTCATCTGGTCCTTCAGCTTGTCTTGTTCGCGGTTCAACCGCTTGCCCGCGGACAGGTACAACTTCATCAACTGCATGCCGCGCGGATCGTCGCGCAGGAATTCCACGAGGTGATCCATATGCGTTTCCAGCATATGGTTGGCCTTGTTCAGGGTCGTCAAGGTGGACTTTTCCAAGGTCTCGTCGATCAAATAACCCGTGGTGATGATGGAGTTGAGGATATTACCCACGTTGTGCAGCACAGAGGTGGCGATCTCGGCCATGCCGGTATAGTGGGCGCTTTCCATCAGGTCCTGCTGCATGGATTCCAACTCGGCGGTGCGTTCCTTGACGCGTTCCTCCAATTGTTCACTCAAAGCCTGGTAGCGCGCCTCGGAAGCCATGTGCTCCTCTATTTTCTCCTCCAAGCTTGCGGTTCGTTCCCGCACCTGGCCTTCCAGAACCTTGGACATGCGCCTGGTATTGAGATAGCCGAAGACCAGGTAGAGCAGACCGCCGGCGGCAAGAGCCATGAAACCGCGAACCCAGATCCGTTCCATAAGTGGCTTCGGGATGGTAACCCGGGGCGACAAGGCCGCTTCCGACCAGGCGCCGTTCTCCAATCGAGCCCTGATGTGAAACCGATAGGAACCCGGCTCCAGGCTTGTATAACGTTCCCGACGGTCTTCGGAAGCATAAGGCTCGGACCAGTCTTCGTCGTAGCCTTCCAGACGCCTTTGGAATTGAACACCCAGTTCGTTGCGCATGGTGACGGCCTGGAATTGGTAACCGATGTTGTTGTTCCAAACCGGTAGGGTCATGTCGTGGGTCAGGGGCAGGTTGCGCCCGTTGACTTCCATCTCGGACAAGAAGATCCGGGGCGGTGCGCGGGAGGGCCGTTCGTGGGGAAAAATACAGGTCATGCCGCGATCGGTGCCCACCCAGAAATTGCCTTTGCTGTCCAGAAGGCCGGCCGCGCGGTTGGTCTCCAAGCCGGCCAGGCCGTGTACCGCGGAATATTGACGGGGTTTCTGCCCGTGAGTCAGGTGATAAACGCCGTTGTCGGTGCCGGCCCAGATGCCGCCTTTGCCGTCGTCGCGCAAGAAATATATGGGTCGTTTCAACTTAAAAGCGGGGTCTTCGGCGGGAACCAATCGGTCTCCCTCCACCCTGAGAAGACCCACCACCGAACCCACGAGAACGCCGTCCACCCCGTTGTCGTAGGCGCAATAGATTCGATTTCTCAGGCGAGGTTCGCCGGTTACCAAGCTCCACCTGCCGTTGAAAACGCCCAAACCTCTACCGGCCGTGGCCACCATGATCGCGTTGTCCGGGCTTGCCTCGATTCGGCGCACATTGGCGCTCCCTTCGAAAGGAGTGACCCTATGGACCCGACCGTCTTCATCCAAATACATCAGATCGCGATTGGAGCCCACCCATATGCGGCCTCTGGGTATATCGTGGTAGACCGAATTGATCAGGTCCCCGTCGGCATTCAGCAATGTCTTTTGTGAGAGGTCCGGGTTCAATTGAATCAAACCCGCCGCCGAGGCCGCGATCAGGGCCGAGCCGTCGGGGCCCGGTCTGATGTCCATGATTCGCTGCGCCTGGCGTAGATTGGTGGTCATGTCGCTCAGGGGAATGACTTGGGCCCGGCCGGCCTCAACCAGGGTCAGATTCCGGGGGTGACCAATCAGCAGGCGACCGGGCCCCCATTCCATAACGGCGCTTACTTCATCCTCGGCAAGGCCGTCCTGAGCATTGTAATTGTGAAGGTACCTGTTCAGTACCTTGGTCAAACCGCGCGGGCCGGCAATCCAAAGAATGTTCTCCCGGTCGATCAATAGATCGGAGATGCCGTCGGAGGCCATGCCCTGCTTCAGACTGGTAGGCATAAGCGAAGAGGTCTGTCGATGAAAGAAATAAAAGACGGTGGTGTTGCCGAAGTAAACACCGTTGTCTCCGTCCGGTTGCACCCTCATGGTTCGGTTTTCCGCGAACACGGGCGCCGGCGGCAGATCGACAGCCTTGTGAAAGCGGTCCGAATGTAAATAGCCCAGCCAATCCGAGCCGACCAACCAGAAGCGCATGCTGCCGTCCGCCAGGTGTTGTGGGCCGATACCCACGGTGACGCGTTTATCCTCGGGAAGCTGATCGGCCAAATCGGTGTGAACGGTGTTTTCAGTGACCACCAGGGGGCCCTCCGAGGTAGCCAGGTATAGGGATTCTTCGTAAGCAACCATGGAATAGATTTTTTCAACGGATAACGCGATCTGTTCCCAAGCCTGATTGCGAAACAACCAAAGACCCTGATTGCGGAGAGCCACGGCCGGGACGACCTGATCACCGAATCGGACGATTTCGAAAAGAAAAGTCTTGCCGTAGAGTTGATGGGGGAAACGTGCGTCAACCGTCATCCAACGTCCGTTTTCGAAACGCGACAATACCTGGCGGGTGTTGTTGGTGGCCGCCCAGATCTTCCCCCTGTGATCGGCGCGAATATGATCGAAATTCATCGTGGGCAGGCCGTCGGCGGTTGAATAAGTCCGCCAGCGATGGCCGTCGAACCGACCCACGCCGGTTCGGCAGACGACCCATAAATAGCCGTCACCGTCCTGGGTGATGCTGCTTACGGCCGTGGTGGGCAGGCCGTCAATCTCATCGAAGATACGGGTCGGGTATCGCTGGGCAAAAACCGAAGTGGTAAAGATGGAAAGATAGATGCACAGTTTTACAAGGCCCATCGAAATGACATCCACCTCCATTTTTCGATACTCCGCCCACACTGGATGTTTTCGGACGTATTGGGTTCCGGCTTGACCGGGAAGATGGCGGGCGACCGTTGGACGGCCGGGATCGGCGGAGGAACCGGGCGGGCCCCTCTCCTGAGATTCCGAGTCGATAGATTTTTATACGCGATCTTAAGGGCAGCGTTCACCGACGATGATCAGGTCACGGATGTCTACCGCTCCATTTTGGTCAGCGTCCTCACTGACACCGCTCGGCCCTCGCCAGCTTGACGGGTCCAGTCTCATGATGGGGATGGAAACCGACAGGCGGTCCGATCGGCCCGCGCTATCCGCGGTGGTCAAGGTCAGCACGACCGCGCCTTGCGGACCCGCTTCGAAAACCACTTCCGGCGTGCCTTGCCCGCTGAGGATGGTTCCGTTGCTGATCGTCCAGTTGAGCGCGGCGCGTCCTTCGCCGATCTCGGCCCGGGCGCTGTAGGAAGCGCCGCCCGCGCAGACCGTATCGGGGGCATGCAGCATGTCGGCGCGTAAGCCGCCCGGGTCCAGCACATAGGTCCGGTTGTCGATAGGATTGGAGATACTGGCGGTCAAGAAGAGCTTGTTGCCGAGGAAGTTTTCCATAACGGGACGGGAAGATCTCCGACCTACGAACATATCGCGGATCAATTCAGTTCCGTTCAAGGTGCCGTCCGACCACCACAATTCCCGGCCGTGGACTTCATCCGATACGTTGAAGTACAAACGGCCGTTGTTTGCCTTCATTCTACCGCTCAAAGTGAGGCCCAGTTGAGAGCCCTCGAAGACTAGGCGGGTTCCCGCTTTCGTGCCGTCGCTCCGGTACAAATCCGCCGGACTATCAAACCAGTAGAGCACCCCGTCCAGTTCGACGAAACGGCCGGAGCCCTCATCGGCGCTCAGTTGAATGGTGCCGTCGGCGGTGCCGTCCGAGGCCCACGGTCTGGAATCGAAGAAGAAGATTAATTGGTTGCCCAGCGGTTTCATTGCGCCGAAGCTGCCGCCGTCCGTGCCCGGTTCCAGGTCTGCCGTCAGGGACGCGCCCTGACCGTCGTAGACCCATAATTCCCTGCCGTAGTCGGGCGTATCCATCAGGAAGAACAGTTTGGCGCCCACAACTGTCAATGACTCCGGGGCGGTGTACTCGCGTTGCGCCCTATTGACCAGGATACGGGTTCCGGCCTCGGTGCCGTCGGTTTCCCAAATAACCTTGCGATTGGACACGGGATCTCGCGCGGTAAACACCAGCTTGTTGCCGAAAGGGGTCAGGCTCGTCGGGTTACTACCCTCGGCCCCTGGAACCAGATCTCGGATCAGTCGGGTTCCCTCGGAGGTACCGTCGGAGACCCACAACTCATTGCCGTGTTCAGAGTCCCCACCTACGAAATAGGCCTTGCCGCCCGCCGTCACCAGATCATCAGTTGCGGGCGCTTTCGAGATCATGCGTGTGCCCGACTCCGTGCCGTCGAATCGCCACAAAAAGCGGGTTCTCCAATTCTCGGAAATTAGGAATAAGTCGTCGCCGCTTACGGCAAAGGCGGCCTTTCGATAGCTGAAGCCGTCTTCTTCGATCAGGGAGGCAACCGGCTCGGTGCCGGCTTGGGTGCCGTCGGTGCGCCATACCTGATCATAATTGTCAGAGCCATAGTATTTGAAGTAGAGCCGATCCTTGAAGACGATCGAATCGGAAAGTTCAAGACGGGAACCGTTCGGCATTTCCAGGGGGCGCGGCGTGCGGTCGGCATCGTCATAGGACAAGACCACATCTTCGCTCCAACTGTCGCAAGGCCCCGCCTCGACGTGCCAACGCAAGGTGTAGTTCCCTCTGCCTCCCAAGGGGGTGAAGACGGCTTGGGGATCATATCGGTCGCTGATCTGATCGGCTCCGGTGTAGGGTCCGTCGATCACGCTCCAATTTCCGGATTGAGTGATATCCAGTTTGGCATCGAGTTGCGCCGGTTCGCCCAGGGCCGACATCTGGTTCTTACCGGCGGATAAAAGGTCATTTGGTCCCTTATAGAAGGAAACGCTGACTTCATCGGAGGTTTCCAGGCAGGAGCCGTTACTGACAGTCCAGCGGAAACTGTAGTGACCATATTCTGAGAAAGTGTTGATCGAAGCTGAGGGATTATAGGAGTTCAAATAAATGTCCCTCGGTCCTTCGATCTGCTCCCACCTACCGAAACCGAAAGAGGGAACGGCCGCCGCCAGATTGGTCGAAGAACCACAGATCTGTAAATCGGCCCCGGCATCGGCCGTACCGGGATCACCATTAAAGGTGATGAAGACGATGTCATCGGTGATGCCGCAAGGCCCGTTATCTGTAACCCAGCGCAGTTGGAAGACCTGTTCGACCGGTCCGGTAAACCGGGTTCCGGCTTCCGTAGGATCGTCGAAGCTGCCGCCCAAGCCGCTGACGATTTCCCAACGACCGGGAATTCCGGCGGGTGGAGCGACCGCGTTCAAAAAGGTTTCCTCGCCGCAGACCTCCTGATCCGGCCCGGCGTCGGCTTCATAAGCAGGAGAGACCAATGCAATTTCCAGTGTGCTGGGTACGGCCGAACCGCATCGATTGACGGCAGCAACACTGACCGTGCCGCCCGAGGCGCCCATGGCTGCCTGGATTTCGGTTTCACCTTGTCCGCTGACGATTCGGGCGTCCGCCGGCACCGTCCACCGGTAGCGTTCGGCCCCATCGACGGGACTGACCCGGAAGGACAGCAGGTCGCCGCTACAAAAAGCGGTCTCGCCGCTGATCGGTCCGGTGGGCGCAGGCGTACTGTCCTCGATCTGTAATTCACGCGTTGAGGATGAGCGACACTCTCCCGCGGCGGTGACCGTTACCGTCAGCACCACATTGCCGGGCCCGGTATGATCGAAGGTCACTTTCGGGGTCCCCGCTCCTTCGGTAATCACGCCGCCGCTGATCTCCCACTCATAGACGGCGCCTGGTCCCGCGTCGGGGATTCGGGCAATGTTGCCGGAAGCGCCCGCACAAACGTCGTCGGCTTGGATGGTTGTGTCGGGTTGGTCGCATAGGGCGGACAGTTCCATGCTGTTGTCCACGCGCTCTACCCAAAAGAAGAGTTGACTGCCCGTGGAAGTAAACCTGGTGACGGCATTTACCTGTTCTCCGTCGAATGCCTTCACCCGGTAGGTGCCGGGAAAGGTACCGTCCGTTTGCCACAGGCCGATGGGTTGACCCGGGTCCTGTTGTTCGCCGAAATACAAGCGGCCGTTGTGTTTGGCAAAGTCCATATGGTTGTTCAAGGACCTCAGCTTGTAGGTGCTGTCCTCGGTCCCCTTGCTGCGCCATAAGTGCCAATTGAAGTTTTCATCCGCGACCACGAAAACCGAAGCTTCGCCGTCCAGGGTTTCTATCGTCTCGATGTTGCCGGGGAGATCCATGATCGCTTCAGGAGTATGGCTGAGACTGTCGGCGCGCCACATACGGTCGCCGGCAAAGCCGATCCATCCCGAGTTCAAGCGCGCGGCTTTTTCAACAAAGGGGTGATTGGTAACAATCGGATCGTTGGCGGGCAACGTCCCTGCCGCGGTGCCGTCGGTTTTCATCAGCGTCCAGCCGTGTTCGGGAACATAGCCCTGAAAGAAAACCAGACCGTCTTCCTCCTTGAATTCTCCGGTAGGCCGGGCGGTATCCCACAGTTTAAGCGTGCCCTCCGGCGTCAGGTCGGAACGCCACAGCCCGTACTCACCGTTTTCTTCACCGTTGAGGAAATAGAAGTAACCGCCTGACCAAAACGTGTACTCGAACAATATCGGGTTACTGAAATTCCCCAGATCGGTAATCTGAACATCCGGTCCCCGCGTGGGGTCCAAAACCTTGAGGTTGCCGCTCGGATAATCGCCGGGCTCGCCGTAGACGATGCGATGGTCCAGGGTCACCAGACTGCCCTGAAAGTAATAACGCGGGACCTGGGAGAGAACCGTATCGTCATCGGGCGAATCATCGCCCGCGGTGACGTAAAGCGTGGTTTGTTGCGCATCGATGTCCTCCACCGTATAAAAGATACGGCCGTCGGAGAAAGCGATTTCTTTGACATATTCCCCGGCGATGACGCGTTCGGTATTCCACGATTCCCCCCGGCTGCGCCACAGCCCTTCCACCTGCTCCGGAGACCGCAATACAATATAGTACCCGTCGGGAATCGCGGCGGATGCGCCGAGGACGACGCTCGACGGACCGAAGTCCTTCAGGGAGCGAATACTTTGTGCGGAAGCATTCAAGGCAATCGAGAAGCTCAAAAGGGCAACAATCAATCTCATGGCAATACCTTTGGCAAACAGTGTCGTCAGGCTCATCGGCGCACCTCCTTGCGTCGCTTGGGACTGCAAGGCAGGGGCTCGGGTGTCAGAATGGTTCCGTTCATGATTTCCAGGATATTGTAGCGGGGCCACTGTTCATAAGTCGGGAAGCCGAAGACGCCGCGTTGTGGTTCCACCAACAGCTCACCGCCGGAAGCCTCCAAGCGCTCGCGCAAAGGAGCCAGGATCGTGCAATCCTCGGCGCCCAGGTAATTACCGCGTAAATCGACCAGATGCTCGGGGCCGTCACCCAGGTTGGGATGGCTCAGTAATGGGGCTGCATTGGAGATTTGGTTATCGGCCGCGAGCAGTACCTCCAGGTTGGGGAAGGAGCCGATGCCGCTGAGGCTGACCACACCGCGATCAGTGAGATCCAAGCGCGTCACCGTTCGCGCTTCGCTTTCGGTCAACATGCGATCGCCGTTGCGGTCGAATTGGTTCAGGGCGTAGTCGCGCAAAACACCGTCCGGCAGATTGACCGGTGCGGTTTGCAGACGAATGAGGCGCGGGCCGTCGTCCGCTCGAAGACCGAAGAGCGCATCGGAACCGGCAAACAGGTCGAGGATCACCGCTGAACCCGGTCCGGGCGCGGCGTCCTGAACCAGCGTGGCGCACCAGCCGTCGGTATAAGCCAATTCCCGACCGGACTCGCCTATATTGGCGGTAAAGTAGACCTTATCGCCGAAGGGGGTCAGGTCTTCAGGAGAGGAACCGCCCTCCCCGGGAAACAAGTCGGCAGCCAAAGTGGTGCCCTCGGGCGTGCCGTCGGTAATCCACAGTTCCTCACCGGTATCGGGCGCCGTTGCCGTGAACAGGATGTACCTGCCGAAGCGCGTCAGGTTCTTGGGATTGCTGTCCTCGGAGCCGGGATAGATCTCTCGCAGAAGAAAGGTTCCCGCCTCCGTACCGTCGCTTATCCAAGGTTCATTTCCGGTTGCGAAGGTCCAACCGACGAAGAAGAAACGGTTTCCTGAAGTGATGCCCCTGCCGACACTAAAGGACTCCGGGAAAACCGTTGTACCCTCCGCGGTGCCGTCGGTTACGTGAAGCTGTCCGTTATAACTGGAGGAAAAGAACAGCAGGTCTTCAGCCGGGAAATAATCCGCCGAGGACACGTTGGGAATGTCTTCTTCACTGAAAGCGGGTACGGTACCGGCGGCAGTGCCGTCCGAGCGGTAGAGATGGAACTTGGAGCCGTCATAGCCTCTGAAATAGAGCAGGCCGTTCCATTCGAAGAAACCGCCGGGGAATCCGTCTTCATAGCCCGGCACCAGTTCCTTGACCAGGTAGGTGCCGGCTTCCGTGCCGTCGGTGCGGTAGAGTTCAGCGCCCGTTGCATCAGTGTCCAATCGGAAATACACCACGCCGTTGTAGGTAAAGAAGTCATCGTTGCTTGAATACCAGATGCTGTGAGGTTTGATGAGCCGTGGTTCCCTCGCGCCCTCATCCAAGCGGTACAAACCGTTTTGAGAGACCATCAACATGGTATCGCCGTAGGGATGAAAGGCCAGGGGTTCGATATCGGAAAGAATCCCGATCCCCTCGTCATCGGCGGCAAAGAGATCGATATCGTTTTCCGGGGTTCGCATGCCGAACAACAGCCGGTCTCCTTGCACGCCGAAGTCATCGATTTGGGCCGTGGTCCGGTCATCGTTGATGTCTTTAACCAGTTCGGTCGTGGCCGCCGTCCCCCCGGTACGCCATAATTCGCGGCCGCTGTCCGGATGGTCCGCGGTGAAATAGAGGGCGTCGTTCCAAACGAATAAAGGATTAGGGCTGCTGCTTTTTGAACCGGGACTGATGTCCTTCACCAGCACGGTACCCGCGGGTGTGCCGTCACTCTTCCACAGCTCTATTCCCGACGTGTTCGAGCCATTGGCGGAAAAATAGACTTCATTGCCCATGGATATCACGCCACTCCACCAACGGCTTTGCAGGTCGACAAGTTTCTTTGTTCCCTCCAGGGTGCCGTCGCTTACCCAGACGCCGTCTTCGGCAGCAACCACAAGGCGATCATCGGCAGCGGCGGCTTTCGCATAACGGAAACCCTGGTCGGCCGGATACAGGTTCTCTACCAATACGGTCCCCTGAACCGTGCCGTCGGTCCGCCATATTTCAACACCCGTAGCGGGCTCGTCGGCCAGGAAGTATAAAAAGGGACCCGCCGGCGTCAGGTAACTGATTCGGAATAAATATTTCAGTTCGCTGAGTTCGACGGTGCCTGTAGGCGTGCCGTCGGTTCGCCAAAGGAAACTGCTAGTTCTGTCATAGTCATAGTACGTAAAGTACAGAAGACCGTTGTGTTCCGCGGTGAGATCGATGCCCGTCCGGGTTGTGGTGAGTTGGTCAACCCGATTTGCGGCGGGATCGAAGGACCAGACATAATCGGCCGCAAAAATCAACTTGCCGTTAAATACGATCATATCTTCGATGCCCGCGGTGGGCAAACCAGGCACCCGGCCGTACAGGGGAAAAGTCCCTTGACGGGTTCCGTCACTGCGCCACAATTGTCCCGGGCTTTCACCGCGGTTCGCCGCAAAGTAGAGCACGCCGTCCAGGGAAGCCATAGCCTTGATGTCTATGATCGGCTCGTCGCGGCCCTCGATATGACGCGGGACCTCCCCCTCTCGAAGGCTGAACAGGCGTTCGTCGGAATACGGCCCAATGGCGAAAAACAGGGTATCGCCGACCCGGGTTAAATGAGTGGGCTGCCCGCTGGTATGATCAAAAGCAGCCTCACTGATACCCCCGTTGGAGCGGAAATCCTTTACCAGAGAGGTACCTGATGACGTTCCGTCCGTGCGCCAAAGCTCTTGACCGTGACGCCAATCTAAGGCGCTGAAATAAACCGCATGGTCCATGGCGGCATATCCCCGGATGTCAGCATCATCATTGATATAACTATAATTGCTTGACGGCGGCAGCATGCCCAAATCATCCGGGACGATGCGGGGCTCCGAAACGGATAACAATACCTGGGATTCCTCATCCCCGCAAATGGGAGTGGACGTGGACCAGGCCAGCACGTAATCCCCCAGGTCGGTCGGGGTGAAGCGGGCATGGGGATCGCGGGTATCCGAAATCTGATTCAGATCGGTATTCGGCCCGTCAATAATACTCCAAGAACCGCCCTGGCCGCGATTGGAACCCTGGAGTTGGAAGGGCATGCCTTGCGGCAAGCAGAAATCGGTTCCCGGGAAGGCCTCTTGGGGAAAAGCCAGGTTAATGACGACCTCGTCATAACTCACCTCGCAGGGCTTGCCGCGTAGGGTCCAACGCAAAACATAGGTTTCGCCCGGGAGGCCGCTGAACGTACTCGCCGGATCATAAGGATCATCGAACGAACCGCTCCGACCCGAGGTAACGGTCCAAATGCCCGCGCCCCAATCGGGAGCGTTGCCTTGGAGGGTGGTTGTTTCTCCGCAAACCTGTTGGTCCGGCCCGGCATCGGCGACATCGAAGGTCTCGGTGATGGTGAGAATGACGGTATCGGCCCGAGTGCAGGGGCCGTTGGCTACGCGCCACTCCAACTCGTAGCGCTCGCCCTCGGTTCCTGTAAACGCGGAGGCGGGATCGGTCGGATCGGCAACCACACCGTCCCGGCCGCTAAAGATGGTCCAGTGACCGGTTCCCAATTCGGGGGCTGTCGCGGCCAGCATCAGGCCGGTAGCACAGGAGACCTGGTCCGGCCCGGCATAGGCTTGAGCGGGCGTTTCGTAGAAGGATACGGTGTCTTGAAAAAGCGTATCGTCGCCGGCGACCGTAACGGTGCATTCAATCAGAACATCACCGCCGCCGTCCGGCGAAAAGGTAATTTGGGTTGTGCCCTGACCGCTGTCAATATTTCCATTGGTCAAGGTCCAGGCATAGGCGGCATCCGGCCCGGCGTCTTCTACTTGGGCCGCATAACCGACCTCGCCGCTGCATACCCCTTCGGGTGCGGTGATTTGGGCGAATGTGAAATGGGGTAAAAAGGCCGGCAAAAAAACGATATAAAGGGTCCGATTCATTTACACTTATCTCCTATCCAGATGCTCTGGAAATCAAGGCCTCGGGAACTAAACGGGAACCGGAAAAAAAAGCGCTCACCTTTCAGTGAAAAAAAGCTCCTTAGTGAAGCCCGAACGAGGCAGTTCTTGGTTCCCCGCTCGAAAAGCTCAAAATACGGTCCTCTGAATGCCGTCCTGTCATTAGAGGAAATCCCTGACGTCTACCTTGTCGTCTTGGTTGCGGTCGAAGACGCCTCCACTTTGCAGCCAGCCGGGCGCCATGATTCTTCTGTCGCCCTCGTTGAAGGCGCCGTCGCCGTCATAGTCTTGGAACGCTACCTGGTATTCCGGGCCCAGCGGACAGCCGTCGGCGAACAAGGCCAGGCGATACAGGCCCGGATTCAGCGGGGTAAAGGTTGGTTGGGGCAGGCCCGGGTCGTTGAATTGCCTCAGGTTGGTTGTCGGGCCGGAGATCACTTGCCAGCGGACCGTTACCACGGATTCTCCACCCGAACTCAGTGCCGGTAGTTGGTGTGGGTCCAAGTTGTCGATATAGCGTCCGGTTTCGGCCAGGGCTTGTTGACGGCAGGTAGCGCCCTGTTCGATGACGATGAGTCGGTCTACCGGTATCTGCTCGTAGAGATCGACCGTGCCGTCCGGCCAGGTGACCGCGACCTCTTCCGCTACGTCTGCCGCGCCCAGTCCGAAGTGCGTGGGCAAGAGGTGTTGGCTGTAGCTGCCGACCATGTAGCGGTGCTCTCTGTATTGGTTGACACCGCCCGCTTTGACGCGGATCTTGACATGAAAGGCATCCCTGGTAGTACCGCGTTCCGGCAAGCCCTCCAGTTCGACGGCAAGCCAGTGATTGCCGTAGCCGCCCGGGTTGCGCCACAGGCCGTTGAAGTTGTAGATATCAAGGTCGCCGTCCTGGTCCACGTCGACGAAACTCGCGTCGTTGTTGCCGGAGCCGACCCGGGTATTGGCGCCGGTATAGGTGCCGTCGCCGTTGTTCAGATAGAGGCCGTACGGAGTGTTGTAAATGTCAAGGTCGCCGTCGTTGTCCACGTCCCCGGTACAGGCGCCGTCCACGAAGGCCCAACTGTCCACCACACCGTGGATTTCCGAGGGCACAAGTTCAAAGCCGAAATCCCCCGGTTCAGTTCCGGTATTGCGCCATAATCTATGGATGCCCAGGTCCTTGCCGAACGAGGCGTTGCCAATGAACAGGTCCGGGAAGGCGTCGCCGTTGTAATCGTAGAGCGTGGCCCAATATGATTCCGACCCGAAAGCAACCTCTTGGGGCGTCACCAGACCGGCGTTCAGTGACATGTCCTCGAAGCCGTCGCCGCCTTCCTTCAACAGATTGCGGTAGACCTTGTTATGCGGGTTCTCATTGGGAATGGTATCGGCGGTTCCGCAAGCCGAGGTCACCGCGTCGATATCGCCGTCCAGATCGATATCGCCCCAGGTCAAGCCGTAGGCGTGGGAATTCTTGTCGGCCAGACCGAACAGGTCGGTTTCCTCCGGGGTTTGTGGGAAGCGTGGGATGAAGGGATCGGGCCAGGCGTTTTGGTAGAAGTGATGCGGGCCGTCGTTGTCCGGTTCCTCGTGGGTGATGTAGATATCCAGTTTGCCGTCGTTGTTATAGTCCACCCAGTTGATCGACTGGCACCACTTGGGATCGTCCAAACCCATGGCCTCGGCCACATTGATAAAGGGCTCGGGGTATCGGTTTTCAAGCAGGAAGTCGGCGCCCTGGTTACCCAGGTGGATGTCGGGGTCGCCGTCGTTGTCGAAATCGCCCCAGCAGGCGGCCCAGGCGCTGCCGTTACCGGCAAGCGTCGGCAGCAGATCCTCGGCCGCCGTGAAAGTGCCGTCTTCATTCAAACGGTTGATATAGAGAGTGCGATTGGTGCCGCCGTTCAAAAACAAGTCGGGATCGCCGTCTCCGTCGAAGTCGGCCCAGGAATGACCGATCCAGGTGGTTTCGCGTGGAAACAGCGACATTTCAACCCAAGCCTGTCCGAAAAGCATGGGCGACACAAAAACCAGAATGCAAATCAGGCGCAAAGTAAAACTCCCGTTTATCGGCGGTCTCGGTCAGACCCTACCAGGCAATCAGAAGTAGCGATCAGGTGCCTGATGGAAACCATTGCTTCCTGATCCGCCGCGAAAGGCGCGGCATCCAGCCAGCCGTCGGCCAGGATGTAGATATCGTCCATGGTCACGCTGCCGGAGTTGTTGCGGTCTTTCTCGCCGCATACATCGACCGCTTGTTGGTAAGATTCCATCAGGTGACCGAAATGCGGTGCTTGGATATCTACTAGCGGCTCGCCGTGGCCCGTTTGGGTCCAGCCCTTGGCGTCGACCAGATCGCGGAAGGCCCGTCGGTAGATCAGCTTCACTTCCAGATCCATGGCGCTGACCCCCGTGAGCTTGAAGCGAAAGGCGCCCTGATAGGATTGCCCGGGTTGAATACGCGTGTCGGAAACCTGGGCGGCTGCCTCGGTGTAAAAGACGCCTTCTTCGCCCAAGGCGGTTCGGTAGTTGCGGTAAAACGACTTACCCGGTTGACCCGCGTAATAGCCCTGGCTGACATCCCCGGTCCCGCCGATGAAATCGATCAGGTCGCCGGACAACAAGGTCATCAGGTCATCGTCTTGATCACGGGCTTGAACCAATAGAAGCACATTGCGGATGACCACCCCGGTCGGCACGGCGTGACCGGTCAGGTTGTTGTGGACGGCTACATCGACAGTTGCCGAGCCAAGTTCTACCCGCTCGGTAACTTCAAGGGTCAGGGCATTTTCGAGGAATTGCGGGGTGGTGCCTCTAATATCGTGATCGCGAATAGTGCCGGGTTCCCGAAAGCCCTCGAAAACACAGAACCAGGTATCTTGGGTCAACGGCATGTGGCAGTCGATGCAGGTTTGGGTGTTGTCCGAGCTGAGCGCCTGCCAGGCGCGCCATTCGCTGAAGGTGGTTTCGTGGTCCAGACTGCCGTCCTCGGGACTGAAGTCGCCGTCATTGTCCACATCGACCGTATCCTCGTGACAGGCGCTGCACAATTGTGCGGACAGGATGGGGTTGTATGCGGGCCGCATAATCATGCCCAGGCTGTCGATAAAAGTTGAATCGCCCAACAGGCCGAACTGAACCGGGGATATGCCGGTCAGCAGGTGAAAGGATTCCTTTTGGACACCGGGCATATAGGTCTGGTCGATATCCACGTCGTAGGCGCGGTGACAGATCTCGCACTGCACGCCGTTTTGCATGTCGGCGTTGATATCCGCCAGGGAGCCCATGGTCTTGACGGGCGGGTCCTGCTCGAAGGTTTTGAGCCAGTGAACGGGGGAATGGCAGGCAGAACAGTCCGAATTGAAATTGGCAGGATAGTGCACAGAATCCCGTTGGTAGACAAATCCCCCGCTGCCGCCGGCGGTGCCGGTTCCGTCGTAGACATCGAAGACCCAGGTATTCAGGCCGGTCTTGCGCATGGGCGATTGCGACCAGGATTCCACCTGGTTGGGATGGCAACTCTCGCAATCGGTAGGAGAGTAGAGCAGTACTTCATCGTCCGGTTGAGTCGGTACGGTGTCCAACTCGATGCGCAGGTTGGTGGTGCCGGTTTTGGCGTCAACGTCCACAAAGCCGTTGAAATAATGGTAGGCGGCGGCGGTGACGCGAAACGGAAAATCGGCGCTGTCGTTCAAACTGAAGAAACCGCCCTCATCGGTCGTGACGTAGGTGGTCGCAAACTGAATGCGAACGCGTGCGCCGTTAATCGGCTGTTGGGTTGCGGCGTCGACCACAATGCCCTGGATCTGACCGAAGAGCGGAAGGCAGGTGAACAGGCATAACATGATTCTGATCAAGATGGTCCGTCCTGAATGGGATATCAAGCAAGCGGCAGGTTCACGGCACCGGTCCGCCGTCCACGGTTTCTCCCATTCTATTGAGGCCGAGGATAAATGGCAATGACTCTGTTGCATGATGGGATGATGAAAATAGTAACCCGGCGCCCGGGGAGGCACCGAATCAAGTGCTCCCTCGGAGGAGCAGTCGGTAATTCTCAAACCCCAACCGAAGACCCCGCCGGATTGGTAACGGGCCGTTAATGGTTTTCCAAGCAACGTACGATGTTGGGTGATAAAGCATTGAAATAGAGTAGCAAGCAAGGAATACCTCCGTTCGTTTTTCTCGCCCACGGGAAAACGCCGGAGGGGGCGGGGGCGCCGGCTCAAATTTCCTTGGGTCTGCGATCTCCGATCGTAAATTTGGGCCGGCGCCCCCGCCCCCTCCGGTGTACCGTGATCAGGCGGAAAAACGGATGGAGGTGTTCCTTACGTAGGACGATGGGTGCTCGATAGCAACCAACTTCCGGGGGAGTTGTGCCCGGAAATGTCGGGGTTCCGTTGCCGGAACCCCTGGTTTCCTCAGGCCGGGACCTGCTTTCTCTTCGGGTACCAGAGTACGTTGATGCTATCGCAGGGGCGGATATCGTAGGCTTCGTCTTTGTGGATCAGGCAGTAGTCAATTGAAACCAGGTTGCCGGACTGATAGAGAAATTTCAAATGTTCGGATACGTTCCAGTAGGTGAAATTCATCCAGGTCGTTTCGATGTTTCCTCCCTGCCTGATGTCGTGCGGGATGCTGACCTGGATGTTGGGTGTGTTCTTGTAGGTACCTTCCCGAATGGAACGGATGGGACCGGTGATCCGGTTGCCGGCGGTCGACATGCCGCCTTGACAGAATTCGCCCAGGAGCTTGATTCGCGTGGGTTTCAGTTGGTAGGTGTATTCGTCCCGGACCAGATAGAAATCGACTTGGACTACCATGTCTTCTTGGAAAGCGGGCTTGTTGTTTTCCGGGATCTTGTGGAAGGTGAAGTGATAGTCAGTGGTGATGCGTTGGCGGTTGTACCAGAAGGTGTGAGGGATCGAGATGGTGGTGAGGGGGCAGCCGCCCATGGTTTCGGTTTCAGAGTGGGCGATGGTTCCGATGATCGTGTTGGTTGCTACAGTCTTGCTCATGCCGTTCTCCTTTTTGGGCTTCCTGCCCTGAATTCGCAGCAGGTGAACGGCGGACGGAACCGGGCCGTCACGAAAAAATCGATGCCGCCTGAAGAGAAAATCACCCGTAGGGCTGTGCGGCGAAGCCGTGATTTTGTCAAAGGCGGTGTCTATTTTTTGGGACGGAACGGTTCGGCCGACGTACCGTCGCGAAGATAGGAAGGGCCGGAAGACGAAAAAGAGAGCAACATGAGCAAGCCTGTAGCAATCAACCCGAACATGGGTTTATTCCCGTGTTGAAAACGTACCGTGGGAGGCTGCTCCACCACGCTCACGGACCCGCCACCATCTGGGACAAGCGAGAACGCTATTGACCTTGGCTGAATCGACATCATGTCGCTCAGAATAAGAATCCCGCTTACCCGCTAAGGTAAAGATGGGCCTGATCTAATAGTCTGGGCCGTGAGGATACCGCGTTGATGAGAAACTTCACCTGATGCTCTTGGGTGCATCCCAACCAGGCAGCATCACGACTGCCGCCAACCGAATCACCGGACCAAAGCCAAGGAAGCGCCGGTCATGGTCGATGTCACCAACCTGCGATGGGAAATCACCATCATTGACGCAACAACCCCAACCTTAGAAGGTGTGCCAATGGAAGTGAATTACATGCATCGATACGTGATTTCCACTTGACAAGGCTTTCCTGCCGGAGGAAAATGAGCCCAAATTGGATTAGATTACTATATTCATTAAGCTCCCTAATCTGGAGAAATTCATGGTTTGGTTTATATTTGCCCTGCTTTTGGGTGATCCCATCGAAGAAAACCGGATGACGATCACCTCTGAAGATCTTGAAATGCTCTACCGTAACTATTGGGGTAAATGGGCATTCCATGAGGAAACCTGGTACCTTGTTGCACCCGAAATCAAAAAAAGCCAGGTCAAGGTGTGGCGTTGGCCTCGTGACGGCCGGTTAGAGCTTTGGGCAGTCAGTGGTTTGCGAGAAGGTATGATTGCCAATTCAGGGATTGCCATAGATGCGAAGAATAGCCGGTTAGCTATTCGATGCTTGACCACAGGACGAATTTTTGCCCTGGCTCTGGATCAAGATGATCCTGAGTTCAAACGCATTGGACATGCCAACGACCTCTCAGGAGATATGGGTTTTTGGGAAGGCTCTAAATTAATTGGAGGCGCGGAGCCTTTTGCCATTAAAGGCTATAGTGAAGAAGACAACCCTGAATTCCTGACTAATTTGAATGCCCTTTTACCTGATGATGCTGAACATCCTTCACAAAGAGCAGAAAACACCCATCAAATCAAATTGGCGATCAATGGTAACAAACTTGCTGTGGGTTACACCCTTTACCCCAAGGTTTTTATGTTCCATATAGGTAATTCCGTTACGAGGGAAATGATACCTTTAAGATTCCGAGGATATATCCAGCCTCCGAAAACTTATATCAAAAACTATTCTCATAAGGCCAGTAGCGAATATTTCGCAACGTTCCATCAATTGACCACTCTATCCTGGTTTAAAGATGATATATATGGTCATTTTAAAAAAGGTTTTGGGACCCATGGCCTTTGGGTAAACCTTATCTCACCAGCGGACTTTTTTTGGGATAACGATAAACAAAAGGTAAAAATTTTGGCCATGCAAAAAGGCGAATGTATCATGGGGGAAATGGTAGAACAGGAAAACGGAGTTATACGATGGTCGCTCTGGCGAAGCTCATTTTTACCCTTGCACTAATTAATCAAGGTGATATAGTTGTGACATGGTTTTTTCAAGAAAAGGGTTGTCATGCCTGTTAGACGCAATATAAGTCAAAAGGATAGGGGCATTTGGTTCCTGCCAAATGCCCAACTTCTAGTTTTATGCTTTCACCTGCCTAGGTAGGTAAAGAACTTATTGTTCTTTACTCCAGTTCGCGGCAACAAACCTTGCAGACCAGGTAGGCGATGAGCCCTTGGCTCGTCTTCTCAGTACAGAGTGCTGCTGTTTGATCCTTGCCGATGGTTTCATCACAGACGGGGCAGCGCGTTTGCAGACCGGCCTTGCATACCTGGATGTGCGATTTGGCCGGGCGGTTCCGAGCCTCAGTGAGGGCTTCCTGCAAGAAGGGGTGAACCGGAGTTTGTTCCATCTGGAACAAGGCCGGTTCGTCAACTGCCTCACTGGGCATGAACCCGCGATCCAAAGCATGTTTGAGGAGCCAGGCGGCTTTATTCACCAGATCCTCGGGTTTCGCCTTGGGAAACCACAGGTATCGTTCTTTTGCCCGACGTCCTTTGGTCCCGGTGGAGACGCATAGACCTTGATAGTTCCGGCCGGTCCCTTGCACGATGTTGAATACTTGAAACCGATTTCTATGATGTTGCAACCTGATCATCGGAAACCTCCAGATGGAGGACCGGAGCCCTCCCCTTGATCTGGAGAGCCGTCACGCGATCAGCGGCGGAGCCGGCCGGTTCCTGGAAAAGCAAGCCCTGATGCCACAACGTAGTGAAGGCGTCAGACTTGCGATGAAGCCAACCGACCGGCTCCGTCGCTGATCGCGTACGATCGCAATGATCAAGGGGTGGGCGTAGGGATAGCGGTTGACCAATAGCAAGCTGAGCATTCATGAAATCACCGTTTGAGCAGATTGAAACAACAACCGTAGTGAGAGGCCCAACGGCGTCATCTGCTGCTTATCCGGTGTCAAAATCCCTCGTCGGGTCAAGCGGTCCATGATTCGCGGGTCGATATGACTGAACCCATCGGAAAGGGCTTGCCGTTCCTCATCATTCAGCGGGAAGATGGCAAAGGCCGAGATACCGCCGCATTGCCGGCAGATCATGTCGGGCACATGAGCCTTACAGAAGGGGCAGACATAGTCGATGCCGTTGACAATCCGCGTGATCACTTCACCGTTTGGACCCAAACGTAAGGCGGGTCCAAGAAGGCGTTCCGCGCAGAGGTCACAACACCAGCCATAGGTGCAAGACCGCTCCCAATCGTAGACATCCTCGACCCAACCGGTGGGGTGGCCATGCGGTACCGGTTTGGAAGCATCCACCAGGGCGGTGTCATTGCAGCGCGCACAGGTTGTATAAAAGTTACCCTGAGACTGAAGTACCGATTCAGGATGCGACAACACATAACCGGCGGCCGTCATGGCCTCGGGCTCCTGACCGCATCCTGTTCCTCGATGCCGCCAACTGCCGGCTCGTAACTTCAGTTCCTCGCCGCAAAACTTACACACGATGTGTTCCATGGAAAACCTCCATCGAATTCTCGCCCCAAGTGATTGCCCGGGGCTTTTGACGCCACCCCATCCACAAGGCGGCGGGAAGGGCTCCACTTCTCCCGGAAATGCGGGCTCGATGCCGTAGCGGAGCGAAGGCGGCGAGGTTGCGATGAGGATAGAAGTTGAACCCTGACCAGAGCCGCGTATCCTACCGGTGGCAAAAGGCCCTGGAAATCAACCGGCCAAGGGGTCCCGAACATGGCGAAAGCCGGGGATTACATCCCCGGCAGGGTCAATTGACGGTCTTTGTCCGTTTGGATGAACGTGATTGAATTCTGGTTGTAGAAGAAGCCTCCTTTTCTTCTGGGTTTTGCGGTGAAGGTGACCTTGGCTTTCTTGCCGTTGCGGTATTGATTGGGGTTGGCCGGGTTCCAGGCGGTAATGTTGTACCAGTTGGTTTTCTTCAGTTGTTTGTTCCAGAAGGGAAGTAAGTACTTGATAACCGGGGTGCCGTTGATGCTGGTGTGGACGACTTTCTGGATGTGGCTTTCGAGCTTGATCATGGTGTTCCTCCCGTGGGCCGTTGCCCTGATTTCGGGAGGTTGAAACCGGTGGAACCGGTGAAGGACAGTCCGGGAAAATCGCGTCGGGTGACGTGAAAATCACCCATCCCATGGGCGCGTGGCGAAGCCATGATTTTCTCTAGCACGGCGTCTATTTTCCTGGACGGGCCGAACCGCCACCGTAACATCACGAAAAATCAGGCGACGGTCCAGGGGAGGACACCATGATCAAGATCGCAAGTCCGGCCGGGATCGAGAACCAACACCGTCAACAGTATTCCGGTAATTCAGGAATGAATCGCGACAACACTGACGAATAGAACCAACAGATACACCATCACCGCCTGGAACCCGGCCAACCCCAAACGGTTCGCAATGCACAAGATCCGATCACTCTTACGTGAAACCCAAGAGAAATGGAGATGCTGCCACCAAAACATCTCACGCTCATCCAAACGGACATAAAAACCATATTGATACGAGGGATGTTATCCCGGGCTTTTGCCATGGTAAGACACAAAGATTCGGGAAAGGCAATGGCTCCCATGGAAGAAGCCACTGCCATTGAGTAAGACTTAATCGTTCTCATCGCCAATATCGACCATTGAGAACAAAACGGATTGGTCGGTCCAAGGCGACGAGTCGTTCTTCGGTTTCTCCTCCATGGCTTCAATCGCTTGAACGATTTCTCCCTCGGGGCTCAACATATCGAAAACCTTTCTTTCGG
>JASJCB010000046.1 GCA_030066195.1 Acidobacteriota bacterium | reverse complement strand
TAAAAAGACCCATTGCCGCACTCGGTACATTCATTGCGAACCTGGAAAACGGACTCCCCGAGCTCGGGCACAACCTATTGACGCGAAAAACGGACCCACCGCGCGCGGCGACAACGTTTTTCGTTTTTCATATTTTGTTGTTCTCGAGAGCAACAAAATCCCTAATCCCTACAACCCGGAACTCGATTGTTCTCGGGAACAATCGAGTTCCGGGTGCCGGCTGCTTATGTGTTCCCGGGAGTGATGCCGGTTGCAACCCCGGCAGGTGGTTCTGTTCCCGGGAATCGTTATACCTTGACGCTTGAGAGGTGGTTCCAATCCCGGAAAAGTGCTCAATGAAAAGCCAACCTCGGTTGTTTTTCAGGGAAAGGGTCTTCTCGATCGACCTCCAACCATAGCGCGACCTGGCGATAAGTTGTGAAAAAATATACCGGCGGTTTCATTTTTGGGGAATGAACCCCCTCTGCCGATCAAAACCATTCGATTCCCGGCTGAAAAACCCTGTTTTTCAGTTCTCGATACACCATTCCCAAGCATTGTGTTGTGTTTTGGAATCCCACAATACCGACGCCGGGGAATGGTGCCGGTCTCGGCCCGGGAAGTAGATCATCACTCGGGGTGTATCTTGGTTATGAGGCGCATTGACGGGCCGGCTGCATTCGCGAGTGGGTTTTTATTCACGATTGCCTTCCGAGCGGTACTAAAGGAGCCGGCGTGTCTGGACAACGGTCACCCCTGCTATGGTAGGATAATCGGAAACACAGCCCGGAGGTTACCCATGACTGCCGCTACTCGAAAGAAACGCCGCCGCAAACCCGGGATCACCATGAGCTTCGACGAAGTCATGGCAGATTTGGAAGACCACGGCACCGAACAAAACATCAAGATCTACCGGCGACATGGTGCAAGCGATCCCATGTTCGGGGTGAGCTTCGCCGATATCAACCGCCTCACCAAAGCGATCAAAATCGATCACGAACTGGGTTTGAAATTATGGGACACGGGCAATATGGACGCCATGACCCTGGCTACCAAACTCATGGATGCCGAACGCATCAGCGCCGATCAGGCCGAGGAGATGCTGGACGGATTAGGTTATTACATGCTGGCAGACCTGCTGGTCGGCGAACTGATCTGCCCCAACGACTATGCTGAATCTCTGATGGACAGATGGATCCCCGCCGAAGCGGAATACACCAAACGGGCGGGCTATGTCATTCTCAATCATTTTGCCCGATTGAAGGACGGTTTTACCGACGACCGTTTCCGCAAACACCTGGCGATCATCGAACAAGACATCCACCAGGCGCCCAACCGGGCCCGGCAGATGATGAACATCGTGGTCCTAAGCATCGGTATTCGCCCGGGTGATTTGTACGAAGAAGCCCTTGCGGCGGCAAAACGCATCGGCCCGGTAGATATCGACCACGGCGATACCAGTTGTAAAACCTACGACAGCGCGGCCATGTTGGCGGATGAAAGCTACCTGGCTCGTGCCCGCAAGAGCCTTAAATGGTAGCCGCTTCTCAAGGGATCGTTGAAGACCCACGACTTTGACGAGCTCCTGCCCAATGAGTGTTAATCAGTGTTAATAAATGATAAAAGAGTTATACTCCACGAATTCGGGAACGCATCAACGAGGAGAGAATCATGTTTGAAGAAGCAAAAAAACTGCTGGCCGAGCGGGAAGCGGATCATCCCGCCAACCTTCTGGCCGCGCGCGACCTGCTGCAAAAGGAAACCGACGGAAGCGGCAAAGCTGAAGCCTGTCAGTTGCTCAGCGAGGTCATGTTCTGGCTGGGCGAGTATTCCCACAATGACAAGGAAAAAGACGAGTATTTCAAGGTCGGGGTAGATGCCGGTAAAAACGCCGTCAAATACGCCCCTGACGAGGTTCAGTCCTACCTGTGGTACGCGGCCAACATGGGCGCCCACGGCGTCGTGCGCGGTATCATGTCAAGCCTGTTCTACATCAAGGACATCGAAAAAGCCGGCAAACGCGCCATGGAACTGGACGAGCACTATTTCCACGGGGCGCCTCTGCGCCTGATGGGTCGGTTCTACCATCAATGCCCCGGCTTCCCCATCGGTCCCGGGGATAAAAAGAAATCGCTCAAGCTCCTGGAAAAAGCCGTAGAGTTGGGTCCCGAATTTTATATGAACTACGTCTACCTGGCTGACATCCTGTTGGCTCGCTACAAGAAGGCCAAGGCCAAGGAACTGCTGGACCGGGTCATCGCCGCTGAACCCGAGGAACTGCCCGACTATCACAAGAACGTGGTCGTGCCCGAGGCGGAAATCCTGCTCAAAAAATGTTAAACAAACAGAGCGCCCTTGTCCTGAAAAGTGACACGGGCGCCTGCCCTCTCTCAGCGACAGATGGCCATGAAACCCTTTGAGAAAAAGGACTTAAAGACTGTCCTCCAATATTGGGCATGGTGCTTGCTCTAGTTTGAAGCGGGGTGAGACCCAATTGTGAGGTGCGTCATGAAAAGATTTAGAACCCTATTCTTATGCCTGTCCGTGATAGCCGCCGTGCTACCCGTCGCGGCTCAAGAACAACGCGTTTTGGATTATCGACGCGGCACGGTTCACCGTGATCGAACCCCCGAGGTATCACGTCAGAAACTCCCCGACGAACTGGTCTACCAACCCGGGGAAGGTCGGGTCGCGGTTACAAGAAGAGACGACAACAAAGACGGCCGGGTCGTCGTACCCAACCGGGCCGGTGGACGCGAGGCTCAGATCGAAAGCCAGGCGGCCGATGCCGCTGCATGGGCCGCTCGAAACCTGGCTCGGGAATTCGGCTACCGGGAATATTATCGGGTTGGATTCCACCGCGCCATCCATTATGCCCTGAAGACGCCGCACCTCACCGATTGGGATTTTCGTGAGGGCCGGCGCGAGGGGCGGCGCGACCGTTACGCCGAACAAGACGGTGCGGACCTGGGTAATCGGCGCGCCCGAGAGACTGCCGAACGCCTGGCTCAAGAAGACGCGGCCGACCAGTTTCGCAACCTGAACTGGCGTCCTGCACCGACTCCGGTGCGTACTCGCATCGAGACCCCTCGTTTTGACGAGAATCTGGACCTGTTCATTAAGCCCGAACTGGAAGATGTATTCAAAACCTACCCTTTGAATCGTTTCAACGCCTGGCGTGGCCGCGAAATCCGTTTCTATGAAGATTGGAAACCCCGGCCCTGGAAAATCTACAACGCCGCCAACTACGACAAACACTTCGACGGTCGCTGGCGCGACCCTGCCCACGCCTTCAACGTCTGGAAAAAAGACCAACGCCGCGGCCGTTTCTATCAAAGCCTCAATCAAAACGAGAGAGCGCGGTTCCGCGGCGTCTTCAACGAAATATTCCCGGATGAAATCGCGGCCCAATACCAAAAGTACCTGGCTCCTGCCTATAATCTGGGCTGGGACGACGGCCTGGCTTACGGTCTGCACGTGGGTTACGAGTGGGCCTGGCGACGCGGTTACTATGAGGGCGTCAAGGACGCGGCTGCAGCGGCCGCCGAGGATAGTTTCTACCGCGGCTACAGTCGTTACTACCGCAGGGCCTACAACGCGGCTTATGACGATTGGTCCCGCAACGTTCACGCGGAAATTACCGATCTGGAAGTTGTCGACGGTAACGACGACGGCGTCTTCGAGCCGGGTGAATCGTTCACTATCGGCTTCCGGTTGACCAACTACGGCGGCATCGGCGCTGAACTGACGACACGCCTGGGCGGCCCCGGCCTGGAGAACATTGCGGGCGGCAAATTGGATGTCGCGGCCAGAAGCAGTGAGCGCTACAGCCATGTGGTCAAGGCAACCCTGTCGAGCGGCATCAAGACCAAACGAGACCATGCCTTCACCCTGCAAGCCGGGCCTGCCGGTACCGCCTTCAACCTGCATGTCACCTACCCTCTCCAGTTCCTGGCCGAGACCCGGATCGTGGAACGCGACAACCCGGGCGGGTACGCGAGTTTGGAAGTGGGCCTGGAAAACATTTCGACCAAACCCGTTACGAATATCGTCTTCTACCACGAACTTCAGCGCATCGAGATTCCCCGATTGGCGCCCGGACAAACGATTCGCAAGCGGGTGGAGTCCACCGGCATGCGCACGCTGGACCTGATTGGCGGCCGAGCCTCGTTGGAATTCCTGGTCAGCGCGGGTGATCGCGAGCAGGACCGTATGACCTTCACCTTCCCCGAAGTCGCCACGGACCTGAGCAACACCGACCTGACCGAGTCCCTGTTGGAACTGGCTCGGCAACCCAACCCGTCGAGAGTGGACGTGGACTATGCCTACCGCCTGCTGGTGCGCAGGATGAGAGCCGACTGGAAAGCGGCGATCAAAGCCAGGGGGAACCCCTACAAAAAAGACCGGAAAAATAAAGATACGCAAACGGCCCTGGGACAACTGGTCGTCGCCTATCGAGCCGAACAGGGAAGCTTCGCCAATGACGAGGTGTTCAACGGCATACGTCGCATGATGCTGAACATGGCCAAAGACCTGCCCGGCATGCACCCGTTCCTCCGCAAACAGTTCAAAAAACTGGCGCAGGAAATCAAGTAAACGCGGCGGTAAGCGCCGCCATCCATCACCGCTTCCATCCAAGCAATCGAGGAGCAAGCGCAAGTCGTTCCCAGGCTGCAGAGGAACAATTGCGCTTGTTCCTATTTTCAACAATCTGGAGACGGAGCGCCTGGAGATCGAGTTCAATCTCGGAGAAGCCTCCTTCAGACCCAATCCGGAACTGGGATTGTATTACCGCGAACAGAAAATCAATCAGAAGTATTATCCTGACTTCATTTGTGCGATCCGTGACTGAAGCACACGACTGTGATGGAATAAGACCAAGGTCCAATATCCCTTTTAGCCGGTCGTGGTTACAATTGGCAGGATGTATGAGCGCTGAACAAGGAAGGAGACCATGAGATCTCATCCGCCGCTTTGGATCGTTCCCCTGTTGTTATTGCTGGCCGGCTGTGCGCTGGATAAACCCCCCGAGGTTGTTACCGAAACCGTGGCAGAAGCCCTGCCGCCTGAGACAGCCGTACCCGAAAAATGGACGGCGCCGGTGGACAGCGGCAAGGTCGACGACGGCTGGGTGGCCTCGTTCGGTGACGACAAGCTGACGGCCCTGGTCAAGGAGGCCGTCGCCAACAACCTGCAATTGCAAGCGGCCGCCGCCGGCGTAGATGCGGCCACCGCCCGCACCCGCCAGGCCCGATCCGCACTGAAACCTGCCGTGGGTCTGGGCGGCAGCAGCGCTCGGGCGGGCGGCGATGACAGTCCCCTGCCGGACCGCACCACCAGTGGGGCGTCCTTGGAAGTTTCCTGGGAAGTGGATGTTTGGGGCAGGGTGCGCGCCGGCGTAGAAGCAGCCGAGGAGAGTTTGCGCGCAACGGTTGCCGATTTCGAGTTCGCCCGTCAGTCACTGGCGGCGGGTACATCCCGAGCCTGGTTCATGGCCGTGCAGGCCTACCAACAGCGCGAACTGGCGCGTGAAGGCGTGGAACTGTTCCGGAAGGTGCTGGAGTTGGTAGAGATCAAGGAGCGCATCGGCAAGGCCGCGCCGCAAGACGTGCACCTGGCCCGAGCCGACCTGGCTTCCTCGCAAGAAGCGTTGCAAAAGATAGAGAACAGTTACGAACAGGCGCTACGCGGTCTGGAGGTATTGCTGGGCCGCTACCCTTCCGGCGATTTGGAGACGACAAAAGAACTGAGCGCGGTGCCGCCTCCCATACCGGCCGGTCTGCCTTCCGAGATCCTGGAACGGCGCCCCGACCTGATCGCCGCCGAACGCCGCCTGGCCGCCGCTTTCTACCTGACCCAACAGGCCGAAGCCGCCAAGCTGCCCCGCTTCAACCTGACCGGCTCCGTGGGGACCATCGACAGCGCGCTCACCGATATCATCAACCCCGGCAGCCCCATGTGGGATATCGGCGCGGGCATCTACGCTCCCCTCTACCAGGGCGGCGCGCTTCAAGCCGGCGTTGAAGTTGCCGAGGCCAATCAACGCGCCGCCCTGGCCGCTTTCGGCGCCGCTGCCTTGAATGCCTTCCAAGAGGTTGAAAACGCGCTCGCCAACGAGAAGCGCCTGGCCGAGCGCGAGAAATACCTGAATACGGTGGTGGATGAAAATGCGGAAGCTTTGCGCATCATCAAAGCCCAATACGATGTGGGCCGCGTGGAACTGCTGAACCTGCTCCAGGTTCAAGCGCGTATGTTGGCCGCCCGTTCCCAGTTGATTGCGATCAGGGGCACGCGCCTGGATCAACGCATTACCCTACATCTCGCCCTGGGAGGCAGTTTTGAAAAAGACGCGGAATAATGGAAACGCTTCGAGGAGGCGTGTATGAGTGGTCTCGATATCTTTGCCCTGATCGTGTTGACGGTGATCGTCGGCTCCCTGGTTTACGTGTTCATTCTATTGGGCGCCATGCCCGGCAAGATCGCCAGGCAACGAAATCATCCCCAAGCCGAGGCCATTGCGATCGGTAGTTGGGTGGGTTTGATCCTGGGCGGCGTCTTTTGGGCCGTGTTCCTGGTGTGGGCTTATATCGTACCCAGGCAAAGCCAGGCATCGCTTGCTGAAGACCAGTCCGAAAAAATCGCCTCGCTGGAAGCCCGACTGGCCGCTCTGGAGGCTCGCCTGGAGCCCTCTGCCGGAGGTCAAGCATGATTGTCTTTCTCACCGTGTCCTACATCGCAATCCTGGCTTTGCTGCTCAAATTGAAGATTGTCCCCAGCAACACCTTCACCAAACTATCGCCCGTTGCCTGGGTCATTTTGCTGACCGTCGGCCTGTTCATTCCCATGCAGTTCTGGGCGCCCGCCGGCAAGGCCATGGTCTACCAATATACCGTGGCGATTGTGCCCAATGTCGCCGGTCAGGTTACCGAGGTGCCCGTCGAGGCGAACAAGAACATCGCCAAGGACGACGTTCTGTTCAAAATAGACGACACGCCTTACAAGGCCGCCTTGGATCAGGTTACCGCGCAATTGGAACTGGCGGAAAACCGTTTGGAGGAATCCAAAACGCTACGCAAGCAAAATGCGATAAGTATTTATGAGCTGGAACAGTACGAGGCCCAGGTCAAACAACTACAGGGCGCCCGCGATGCCGCCGCCTACAACCTGGAGCAAACCGTGGTCCGCGCTCCCTCCAACGGGTTCATCACCAACCTGGCTTTACGGCCGGGAGCCAGGGTCACGAATTTGCCCTTTGCCCAGACCATGGCTTTTGTAGAAAACAGCGAGCGCGTTCTGGCAGCCCAGGTGCACCAGAGCCATCTGCGCTTTATCGAACCGGGACACGCCGTAGAAATAGCCTTCAAACTGTTCCCTGGCAAAATCTACAGCGGCACGGTCGAGTTCGTTACCCGCGCCGGGGCTCTCGGCCAGGTTTTGCCGGGGGGGACCATTAAACCGCCGCAGAATATGGCCGCCGCGCCCTTTTACGTGCGCATTAAATTGGATGATGCCGAACTCATGGAAAAAATGCCCGCCGGCGCCATGGGCGATGTGGCCTTCTACACCGACAAAGGCAAACCCACCCATATCATTCGCAAAGTAATGGTGCGCATGACCACCTACGTCAACTTCATCAACCCGTTCTGACAGGGAGCGCCGCGTGCGTCTGTGGATTTGGTTCTTCTTTTCGGCTGCCGGCCTGGTCGCACAAGACGTCGCGGACAACGATGTGCCCACCGATGCGGAATCCGCCGCCGAGGGTGTCGAGAAAGCCGGAAGACTGGGCAAAGGCTCTCTGGTTGCGGTTCCCATCCCCTTTTCCAATCCGTTGATCGGCAACGGCCTGGCCGTGATGAGCGCCTATCTCTACAAGCTCAACAACACCGATCAGGTTTCACCCGCATCGATGACCGGCCTGGGCGCCTTCTATGCCGATTCGGACAGCTTCGGCGGCGGCGTCGGTCAGAAGCTCTACCTTAGAGAGGACCGCTACCGGGTTACTTTCGGCGCGGGAGGGGCGGAGTTGTATTACGATTATTTCGGGATCGGCAACGGCGCGGGCGATCGCGGTCTTTCGGTTCCCCTGGTGCAACAGGGGCTCGGCGGTATGGCCGAGATCATGTTCCGCCTGCCCGCCGACTTTTTTATCGGGATTCGCGGTAAAACCGCTGCTCTCGAGGTTGGCTTCGATACCGAAGAGATTTTCCCGGATCTCCAGATCCCCATTCCCGAACTGGACAGCTCGGTTGTCGCCTTCTCTTTCAGGTTGCAACGGGACAGCAGGGACGATGTCTATTATCCGACCGGCGGCTCGAACCTGGATCTAACCGGGGAATTCAATGACGAGAGTTGGGGCAGCGATTTCAATTACGGCCGTTATGAGCTGTTTTTCGATTACTACCGCTCTATGGGGAAAGGCGTACTGGCCTTACGCGGTGCGGGCTGTTATGCGGAGGACGGTACGCCCTTCTTCAATCTGTGCCTGTTCGGTTCCAACAACGATCTACGCGGCTACACGGGCGGCCGTTACCGGGATCACGGCATGGCCGCCGTGCAGGGCGAGTGGCGCGACAAGTTATACGGTTCCTTCGGATACGCGGTGTTCGGCGGCGTGGGTGAAATCTTCCCGGAGTGGAGCGACTTGAACACCGACGACCTGCTGCCGTCCTACGGCGTGGGCCTGCGCTGGACGGTTTCGCCGAAGTATAAAATGAACATCCGCGTAGATTACGCCTGGGGAAAAGACGAGGAACATTTATACATATCCCTCGGAGAAGCGTTTTAAACCCGAACGCGTTCCGATAGGGTGAGGATGAGGAAGTAAGGGAGTGCCCAGGACAAAATGGATTACCTGACAAGATAAATCCCAAGAACCCGCTGAAATAAAAGGGATTAGCCGCAGATCGCTCAGATCTGAGCGATCTGTGGCAAACCTTCCTCCGCTACGAACCCCAGCTCATTAGCTGATAGTCGA
Organism: Acidobacteriota bacterium; assembly: GCA_030066195.1. Taxonomy (GTDB): domain Bacteria; phylum Acidobacteriota; class Holophagae; order Acanthopleuribacterales; family Acanthopleuribacteraceae; genus JASJCB01. The sequence goes on along the minus strand of JASJCB010000046.1, from coordinate 33,185 downwards.
CGCTCCTAGACCTGAGTCTTGTTTCCCGGCCATTTAGTGCGCAACGGCGCATCATCAACTCTGTGGCAAAATTCTTTTTTTCTTTGGTCTTATGTATGGATTGTGCCTGCTCCTATGGTGCGATTGCCCTTGGGGAAGACCGGCCGCGCGAACACGGCCGGCCGTCTGTTTACTTGGGCATGTATTGCTCGATGATCTGGTCCAGGTTCCAGGTGGCTGCCTTTTGCCTGGGCGGATAATCCTTGAATGTCTTGATGAAATCGAGGACGTAGGAGGAGCCCCTGGACAACATGTAGATGCGCCTGGAGTACCAATCCCAATACGTATTGGTATGCATGGCTTTCTCGAAGGGGTCCATTCTGAGATCGAACAAAAGGGGCGCCTTCAAGGGCACCAGGTCCTCCACCCAAACCCGGGTGCCGTGGGCGCGTTGTTCCATGTAGATGGCCTTCCAGCGATCATCGAAACGGACGGCGGAAATCTGGCCGGCGTCGGTGCCGTAAACGAAGAACTTGCGCGGACCCTTTTTCTCTTTTCCGGTCAAGCGTGGCAGGAAATTATAACCGTCCAAATGCACCCGATAGGTTTTATCGCCGACGGTATGCCCTTTTTTCAATTTGTCGGCGATGGCGTCGTCACCCACGGCCGCCATGATGGTGGGTACCCAATCCAAGTGAGACATGACATCGTTGACGATCCCGCCCTTGGGGAAGCGGCCGGGGAATTTGGCGAGGCAGGGCACGCGGAAACCGCCCTCCCAGTTGGTGGTTTTTTCGTTTTTGAACCAGGTAACGCCGGCATCCGGCCAGGTGGCCTGGTGGACCCCGTTATCCGTGGTGAAAATGACCAACGTATTGTCGGCAACGCCCAGTTCATCCAGTTTTTTCAGGAAAGTACCCACCTGGGCGTCCAGTTCCAGCATGCCGTCGGCATATTCGTTCAGGCCGGATTTGCCGCGGTTTTCATCGCGCACATGGGTCCAGAAGTGCATACGCGAGGTGTTGAACCATGTGAACCAGGGCTTTTTGGCCTTGTGTTGGCGATCGATGAAATCCAAGGCGGCTGCCATGAACTCGTCGTCGACGGTTTCCATTCGTTTTTTGGTCAGGGGGCCGGTGTCCTCGATGCGGCCGTCGGCAAAGGAGCGGATGACTCCCCGGGGTCCGTAGCGCTTTTTGAATTCAGGGTCTTGGGGGTAGTCCTCGTTTTCGGGCTCTTCTTCCGCGTTCAGGTGGTAGAGGTTGCCGAAAAATTCATCGAAGCCGTGTTGCGTCGGCAGGAATTCATCCTTGTCGCCGAAGTGGTTCTTCCCGAATTGGCCCGTGGCGTAACCTTTCCCCTTGAGCAAGGTGGCCAGGGTCGGATCTGCATCCCTGATGCCCAGGTCGGCGCCCGGCAGGCCCACCTTGGAAAGGCCGGTGCGGATGATGTGCTGTCCGGTGATAAAGGCCGCCCTGCCGGCCGTGCAGCTTTGCTCGCCATAGTAATCGGTGAAAAGCAGGCCCTCTTTGGCGATGCTGTCGATATTGGGCGTTTGGTAGCCCATCATGCCGTGGCTGTAAACGCTGATGTTGGGAGCGCCGACATCATCGCCCATGATGACCAGTATGTTGGGTTTCTGCTGGGCTTGAGCGTGAAGAGGTAGGAACACCGCCAGGCAAATGGCAATGAATGGTAACCTGTCGTTGAACATGAAGTTTTACTCCTTTTCCTTGTTCGATTCAGTATCGGTGGTTCGGCTTCAGCAATCGGTTTCTCCAGGGAGCAAACAGCCCGCTGCCGCGTTGGGTTCAAACGGGATCGATACCCAATTCTTTTTGGAGGCCGGCGATCAATTCGCCGGTATTTTTCTGTAGCTCGCCGAAGATCCGGTTCGCTTCTTTTTGGGCGTCGGCCCAGGTTTCGGCGCCCGCTTCAGCAGTCCGCTCCATCTCCTTGCGGGCCTCGCCCAGGAGGTCGTGAAGCTTCCTGACCGCCGGGTCGACTTCGTCCTGAGACACCTTCTTGCCGACTTCCTCGGCCAGGGCCAGGAGGGCGAGCGTATGGGCCACCTGGGCGGCTTGGGCTGTCTGAAGTGCTTGAAGGCCCGAGCGGAGATGTTCCTCGATGGCGCCCAGACGTTGGTTTTGATAGAGGGCAATGGCGTCGCCGCCGAAGGTGCCCAGGGCGATGAGGAACCAGCCCCGGGTGAACAGGCGAACGCCCAGGTAAACGCCCACGGCCCAAGTACCGGTCAGGGGCCAACCCGCCACGATGAGGATACCCAGGAGTGCGGAAAGGATGCCGCTGAAAAGAGCCCAGCCCCAGCCGTGGTGAGGTTTCAGTTTGAAAGCGAGGATGATGTCGGAGATACCGCTCGCAATGAAATACCCGGCCAGCAGGAAGGTCAAGACGCCGAGTCCTTCGGCGGGTTGGGCGACCAGGATGAGACCCGCGACGACCGTAAGGCCGCCGAAGAGGAATGCCAATACCCCCTTGCCGAAACTGGGCGCCCCGAAAGCGAACATGCTTTCCAGGATGCCGCCTGAAATCAACAGGATGCCCAGCAACACCGCGGTGGCCAGGCCGGTGAACAGGGGCGAGATGACGGCAAAGATCCCCAAGGTGACCAGCGCCACGCCGATGACCAGGCTGAACCTGGTTGCGGATCGGGCCGCCGGCAGCACACCGCCGGAAACGATATCGGGTAAAAGCGCTTCGATTTCTTCCGTGAGTTGAGGATCGTTGGTTTCGCTCGATGTTTGTTCGTTGGTTTCGTCCGCCTTTTGATCGTTCATTTCTACTACCTCTCTCTAATGCATTCGAATCATGAATTCTCGGAAACCGGCACGATGATAAAAGCCGGGAGCTTTTAGCCTATGAATCTAAGGTCATTTCCATATTGTACTGACCTGAAGGTGGGAATTATATTGGACCATAGTTGTATAAGTGGCGCGGGTTCGGGCCCCGATTGCGGAAAGGCTTCGATGTGAGGCGGGGGGATGACCGGTGTTTCTGGTGCAACTGGATGTACTTCTGCGGCGGCGTCTCCGGGGTAGGGGTCCGGTCCATGTCCGGCGTCTGTCGTTCCGGCTCGGGGAAGAAGGGAGTTATATTGTCGAAGTGGGCTCGGTATTTCTTGAAATAGACTTCTTCCCGCGTGTAAAGAAATGTGTCTTCGTCTTTCAAATGGAACTGATCGTTCCATTTACAACCGGGCAACCGGGCATGAAGTAGAAATGAGGGTTGTTGAAGTTCGTCGCCTCCTCTCGTAACTCTTGAACTAATTTGGCTCTCAGGAATGAAAAGCGTAAAGTGAATCCCACTTTCCGCTATTATCTTTCACTGTTCACTGTTCACTGTTCACTGTTCACTGTTCACTGTTCACTGTTCACTGTTCACTGTTCACTGTGCACTGTTCACTGTTCACTGTTCACTTCCTATGACGCGCACCTGGAACCGGCTGCCGAGCGAGCCACTTCGGCGGTACGTGGCAATTGCCGGATATCAAGAAAATCAGGGGGCGATAAGGCGTGCGTTGTGGATCGCGAACTCATAAGTGAGGCCAGGCGCTGAAACAACCGCATCTCGAGGGTTACCCCTCGACCATTCAAGAGCGGGCCTATGGCTCGCCGATTTGGTACACGCCCTAGCGGGCACTGCCTCAAGCCGCCGCCGGGGCGAGGGCGACGACTTATGCATTCCTTGCTATTCCGGTTACTTACCGAAAAGGCCCAGCGAAACCCGTTCCTTGAGTGTAAAGCCCAAGTCGGCGAGCTTTCTTTTTCCGCTTGGGTCGGTAACACCGCTGAGTCGGATTTCCCGGAGTTCTCCAGCACCCTCATATTCAGCAATGTCGATATATGCCGACAGGTTTTCGGCCATCTCCTCGGTAAGATAAACCCGGTCGACGGCGGCGATGATGAGGAATTGTCCGTCCTCGGCAATCGCCCCCATCGGACGGTCACCGACCGCGATCATCCGCAGAGGTTTTTCCTTTTGGTGGATATCCGCCATCATCACGGCCGATTGGGCAAAAAGAATTGCCTCCATTTCTTTCTGCGCGGTCAGGGCATGGGCCAGGAACTCTCTGCGCCCCGCTACGCCCTTCATTTTTTTCAGGGCTTCCAGCAACACCGTTTGTTGGGACGGAGAGTAATTGGAACCCTTCAGGAATTGCCTGGTCATGGCCTTGTCGACCCCCATCCCGGCTAACACTTTCTCGTTGTGCATCAACAATTCGATTGGATCTTTCTCCCAAACGATTTCGTTGATATCGCCCAGGTAACCGATGATTTCATCTGACGGCGCAAAACCGGCAGCCATGTTACCGGCCGTATCGTACCAGGCGACCTCACCGATTTTCTTGCGCACCACCTCATTGCTGCTGTAGGGATCTATTTTCAGTTTTCGGGCCCAACGGCGATGGGATTTCTTGATGCCGATATAACTGACGGCGGCGTCCTGAACCTCGGCTGCCGCCTCATTCAAGGTGGTTTTGTCACCGGCCTTCCCGTCGCCTTCCCCGCTTTTCTTTTTCTTCTTTTCCTTCTCGATGAACTCTTTGGCGTCTTCATAGCCTTCCTGGATTTTGCGTTTATTGACCTTGAAGAAGCGTACGGTTCCACCCGGGATGTTTTTGATGGTAGAGAACGGTTTCCTGACCACGTTCAGCGCGGTATTGACGGGCTTTGCGACACCGGTTTTGACGGCGTCCAAAAAAACCTCGGTCTTTGAAAAGGTTTCCAGCTCACGAATGGCCCTGACTTCGTCCAGACGAATGCGCAACATGGCCTCGCCTTCAGCACTCATCTCACCGAAGCTGCTGTGAATGACGAAATAGTTCATGACCCCGTCGTTGCGCACCACCTCGTCGATGCGGTAATCACGACCTTCAAGCATATCGGCCGGAAGGACTTCAGCGGCTTTCAGTTCGAGAAAGGCAGGCGCCTTCTCTTCTTTCTCCTGGCTCCAGCAGGGCAGGAAACAAAGCAGGATCAGGACTGGGGTGGGCTTAACCATCATGCCTCCGACTAAAAAAAATTCCGCTCGGCCCGAAAGGGAACCTTCCAATATGAATCTTAACTGGGGATATTGTATTCTATGAACGGCTAATTTGTTAAGCACCTTCGGCGCCAAAAAACCGATCTTCTCCTCTAAGTGACAAAGTAGTTTTAACCAGGCACCTATATTTTCGATCTTGTGGTCGGCGATTACAACCCTGGAAATATAAAAGCCCCGAACCGCAATTTCGATGCGCGGTCCGGGGCCCAAGGGTAGAGGCACCCGAGTGATTAGTCGCCCCTATTCCCAAAAATAGTACCAATCCCTCGGGTGCATCCGGCTCGTTAGCTCAGTAGACGATGATCCGGATATATTAGTTGTCATCGCCCGGTAACTTTGTCGGAGCGGCGGCCGGGGTTCGGCTGAACTTCTTACCCCGTCCACATATATAAAATCGCAAATCGGTAAGCTGTTCTCAATTGTGGGATATACGTAGCGCACCTGTGGGAAGTACGTAGGTGCGCGGTCATATTATTTAATCCGATATATTTAGAGGATGTTTGCGACCCAGGAAAACACTCCCGACCAAAAAGTTTTTAAAGGCGTGCGCCTGATAGCTAAATAAGTCGGGGACGACGGACGTTAGGGCAATGCTGAGTGACGGGTAGTTTTTAACGGAAAAAGGAGCGGCATGAGCCGCCCCTTTCTACATAACCAGTTCAAAAGAGTTCGGGATTAGCCGCGGCTCAAGGCGCGGGCGTTACCTGCTTTAACATTGGATTTCACTTTCATATGAAATTCCTCCTTGGGTAGAGTTGGATACTGTGAAGCATCGGGGTATAAAGCCCGGCGTTGGTAAGACGCCCGACCTTAACTGTTCCCGGGACGTTTCAATCGGCGCTTTCGATCACGCCGGCGTCCCAGAGTGTTTCCAGGATACCTTGGGTTTCCTCCCAGTCCTTGGGTTCGGAAAACCAGGCTCCCGCCTGGTGAGCGGAAAACGGTTGACCTGCCAGTAAGGTTTTGGCAAAGGGAATAAATTCGGGTTCAAAGAAATCGATGGTTTTACCATTGGCCAGGACCGTGATCTCCTCTCCTTCCAGGTGGTGTTTGGTCATGTGATAGATGGGGCGGGATTTGGCGAGTTGTAATCGCGTATCGGGTTCGATGGTTGTCGGCGGATTTTGCAGGGCGTCCATTTCGGAAGCCATATCCATCCATACGGAAGTGAAGTCCAGTTGGTTCGGATCCAAACCGGCCACGTATTCCTGGAAGCCGGCGAACTGCCGACGGAAGGTGTTCAAGACTTCGTCGAAACCATGTTTGGTGTTCAGGTAGGGGAAGACGGGCATATGGCGCCACTCCTCCCGGTTCAACAGGTCTTTCTTAAGCGCGCGGCTGAACAGTTCCCATAGGGTGAGGTGGGGCAGCCGGATATTGACGGCCAGGCTCTCCTCATCGGCGGCTTTGGTGGTGTGCCAGGTGCCTGCCGGCAGAAAACACAAGTCACCGGGTTCCATGGTGAATGTGATGAATTGGGACTCGTCGGTTTCACCCACATTCATCAACCAGTCTTCGGCGTTCAACTCGAAATCGCCTTGAAGGAAACCGTGGTAAAGCGGTTCCCGGTCAGGTCCCAGCAGGCATTGCAGGGTGGGCCAGTTGACGGCGGGTCGCTTGGAGACGCGCCAGGTTTTTTTACCCTCGATTTGCATCATAAACACGGCGCATTCGTCGAAATGGACGGGCAAGCCGGTGCCCGGCTTGGAGAGCCAGGCCGAACTTTCCACAAGACCGGAAAAGGCAAGCTGTTTTTTGACACCGGCGGTGAGTTTGGCCAGGATGGGATCGACATTTTGAAGGGAGGACAAGGTCAGGGTTACGGAGGTCATGGCCCGCAAGCAGTCAATTTGATCGTGTTTGATGGGGATCTCGTTATTGATGCCCCCTTGCACGGCGCCCATGTTTCCATAGTCGTTAAAGGTTGCCTTGACAATGACGTCTTCGCGTCGCAAAAGCGACTCAAAACGAGTGCGATCCAATAAAGAATTAAAGCGTTGTTCGCCGTTTCCCGGTAAGTAGAGCGGACGTCTACCCCAGTATTCACCGATGAACCGATCCAGGGTTAGCGGTTCAATCAGGGTAGCCAGGTTTTCGATTAGGCGATTGGGAGCGGGCGTTGTATTCATGTGACCCCTGAACAGGTATCCACCGAGCAGAGCTTATGGAGAGTATAGCGGCTGACGGTATTTTTGTCAAATTGCGAAGTCTGTTTTCATACTGTACATCGGCTGTTTGTGCTGTTTAATCTCTTGTGTTGACAGGTTTTGTTCAGGCGGTTTTTGTTCGATTTACTTCATGGAATATTTGGGACACAAGCTGTGTCCCTACACCTTTACTATCGAAAAATAGCTTCAGCGCGGATCATATGAAATAATGAGGCGACCCTGTTCAGGACGGTTTGACGCGTTCAGGGAGAAGGAGATACCATGATGAATCGATGGCATCAATTGCTGGACGGATTAGTAGCGGGGAGTCCGCCGGGGGATCTGCCGCCGTTTGTGAAAAACATGAACATGCCCCAGCCCACATATTGGGAAAAAGGGCTGTTGCGATCTACCTGGGACATCGACCCGAATTTCTTTCACGAGCGACAAGCTCTTTTCGGCGGCTACCTGGCCGCACTGGCTGACAATATTTTAGCACTGGTGACCATGACGGTCCTGGAGAGCGACGATCATTTCGCCACCTCCGACCTACATACCAATTTCTACCGGCCGATTTTTGGGAAAATCCTGACCATCGAGGCCAAGGTCATCTATCGCGGTCGCCGCATGGTGCACACGGAAGCTTTTTTCACCCGTGACGACGGCAAGCCGGCGGCCAAAGCGACGGCCACCCAGGTGATTCACAAAGCCTGAACGCGTACCTACCCGCGAAGCCTTTCCCATAGACGTGAAAAAAGGCGTCCAAGAGGACGCCTTAACCAACAACAGTCCATTTTTGCAACAACATGTTGCTGTTGGTATTGTTGAGCGCGCCCGCAATCAGGTGAGTGTCAGCGCCATCGCCGGCGGGAGTTTGCCGGGCATTTCAACAGCGCTTAACGTACAATGAATCGAGCTTTATCCAACGCGTCAGGTGGTGCTTATGACAACGGTAGACGAAACCATGAGGTTTTTACTTCAACTGGAAGGAGCCTGGCAGGGTTGGGGTCATGGGGAGTTTCCTACTATTGAACCATTTCGTTACAGGGAGGAACTCCGCTTTCAAGCCGACGGGGAACGTCCGTTGCTGTTTTATGAACAACGCGCCCGGCTTGTGGATGATTTGGATTGCGACGTCAAGAACAGCCATTGGGAGAGCGGGTTCTTTTTGGCAAAGCCGGATCACCGCGTGGTTGTGCACAATGCCCAGACCGGCCGCATCGAGATTATGGAAGGAAAGTTGTCCTTGCATGATGCCGGCTGCTTGACCATTGACCTCGGCACGACCGTCTTCGCCGGGGATGACCGTATGGTCGCCGCCATGCGCAAAATCACCCTGGTCGGCGAATGTCTGGAGTATCGGGTGGCCATGCATACCCGAGCCACGGAGGGTTTGGTGCATCATCTCGCGGCCCGGCTCGAGAGGGCTCCGGCAGGTGATCCGTAATCGGGTTTTCTTCGCCGGGGCTTCCGTTTTTAATTGAGCGGCTTCATATGCTTAATTAAGGCGGCTCGAATATCTTCCAAAAGGACCGGTTTGGGGATGAAATCAACCATGCCCGATTCTTTACACAGATCTCGTTCTTCTTCCATCACTCCGGCCGAGACCGCGATGACCGGAAGGTTGTTGCGGTTCATGGCCCCGATACGCCTGGTGCATTCAAAACCGTCCATACCCGGCATCTGACAATCCATGAGAACCATGCTGTAATTGACCAGGGAGAGCATGGCCAGAGCATCCTCACCGTTTTGAGCCCGGTCATGTTCTACGCCCAGGACGTCCAACATCGCGCCGATGACCTCCGCATTGACATTATCGTCCTCTACCAGCAGGAGACGTTGGTTCTCCCACATATCGGGGTTGGTTTCAGGTTCGGTTTCCGGCATCGCTGCTTCCGCGGGTGGATAAGTGATTTGTTCGAACCGGCAGGTGAAGGTAAACTCGCTGCCCGCGCCCTCCTCGCTTCGTACTGTCAACTCCCCGTTGAGGAGAATGGCCAGGCGTTGGGAAATGGCAAGTCCCAGGCCGGTGCCGTTGAATTTTCGGCTTGAAGATGAGTCGCCCTGGTAAAAGGGTTGGAATAAGCCCTCCACGGTCTCCTTGCTCATGCCGATGCCCGTGTCGGTTACCCTGAAGGTGAGGCGCCGGCTGCTCCCGCCGGTGTTTTCCGCGGAAAGGCACAAGCAGATCCGCCCCTTTTGGGTGAACTTGACGGCGTTACTGAGCAGGTTGGTCAGTATTTGCCGTACCCTGTTTGCATCACCCGTCACCGTGGCGGGAATATCGGGCGTTACCTCGATATCCAAGGCCACGCCTTTCCTTTCTGCCGGTTCCCTGAACAAGTCCCCGGTCTTCAGCACCAGTTCTTCCGGATTGAATGGTTTATCTTCGATTTTTAACTCGCCGGTTTCTATTCTGGAGTAGTCCAGGATGTCGTTGAGAACGGTCATCAGCGATTCGCCCGATTCCCGGATAAGTTTCAGGTAGCGGCGCTGTTGGTTGTCCAGTTTGGTTTGCAACATCAATTGAGTCAAACCCAGAACGCCGTTCATGGGGGTGCGGATTTCATGGCTCATATTGGCCAGGAACTCTGACTTGGTGCGGGAGGCGGCCAGAGCGCCCATCTCGGCTTGGGCGCGAATGCGAATTTCCTGGTTCAACTCATGGGTTCGCGCTTCAACCTCCGATTGTAAGTGAGCCTCTTGATTTTGCAGGCGTTGCCTGGTCAGCTTGCGTTCGGCAGCCGCCGCGGCAAGAACATGGCCCGCGGTCGCCACGGTGAGAATAAAAATCTGAAGCTCCAGAAGTCGTTGGTTCATGCCGTAGATTTCCAGGCAGACCACGACCGTGATGCATGCCGTGAGCAGGCTCAAAGCCATACCGGAGGGGCCGTAGCGAAGCGCCGCCCATATGATGGGCAGTAGGATCAGGTACCAGAGTTGGACTTGCATGCCGAGCGCCTTGGGTATTGCGAAGGAAAGCCAGATACTGAATGCAACCAGAAGGATCAGGGCGCCTGTTTCAGACAAGTTGACCCGTTTTTCCGCGGAAAACAGGACCGGTTCGTTCGACCGGCCCGCCGATTCAAACATCATGAAGAGCGGGGCCAGGAGGATGATTCCATTGGCATCGCCGATCCAATAACCCAACACGGCTCCGGTCGTGTCACCGGAGTATTCCGTACCTTGGATCAGTTGCACCCAAAGTGCGGAGAGAAAACTCGAGGCCAGGGATAGTGTCAGAAACCAGCCGGTTCCGCGAACGTTGGTTAGCGGCTTTTCGATCTTGAGATAGTACCGAAGAATGAGCGCCGCACCACCGAAACAGACAACGTGACGCAAATCCAGATGAAAATCAGGCCAGAAACCTGAGCGGCTTCCCACCAGGAGACCGGTTATGAAGGGACCTGACAGGGTCGGCAACCAGAAGCGCAGGCCGTAACGGTAGACAAAGTAGAAGGTTACCCCGGCGGGAAGAAAGCAGAAACTGATTCCCGGAACAATCAGGTAGACCTTGGACACCTGGAAGAAAAATACCCAGGCCAGGATGAAGATAGGTAAGGCTGTCAACAAAACACGCGGAGTTGCCTCGTTGACCGAAAGAGGGCGCTTTTGGTTGTTCACAAGGTCGAACCGATCTATATTGTTGCGATTTATGAATGGATGGAGGGCGCAACGACGAAGGCCGGGAGCTTTCATTTCAATTTTAGCACAAGCACTGGATTACGGCGAGTTTCTCACGGTGTCAAAATGCAAACTTCTATCGCCTGTGTCGATCTGATTAGGTGTCAGCTATTTTTTCATGCCGAATCATTTACTCTACCGGTTTTAGATTGAGTAGGTCGGAACTTATCTTATTGACGCGGTTGTTCGTCATCCTCCTCCGCCGTGTCGACCTCTTTGCCGGAGGTCAGGTATTCGCCGATCTCTTTGCTCAAAAGGGCTTCATTGGTTTGTGCGAACGAGGAGAAAAGAGCCTGACCGGCTGCCTGGCCCCGGACTTTCGGCGGCGGCAGGGTTTTCAGGTATCGTTTAATACGCTTGTATTCATTGCTGGATACGATGAGATTTTTTTGGGGCGGCAGGAAGTACCCGATATCCCGCCGGGTGTTGGCCACGCGCACGTCGTCGTTCGGGTGTTCTGAAAAGAACTGGTCGATGCGAGTTTGCGGTCCCTTCTTCTCGGCCCAGCGCTGGAAGAGCGTGGCAATGCCGGCAGGATCATAACCGGCGCGCCAGGCGTATTGGGCGCCCAGACGATCCGCCTCCGCTTCCTGCTTGCGGGTGCCGCCCATGACCCAAAACTGGGTGCCGCCGGCCACCACGCCGCGAATAATCTCCGCGGTGGCGGCGTCATCGGTTTGGCTTGCCAACAACTCGCCCACCAGTTGAGCGCCGACCACTTTTTTAATGGCGGAGGTCATGCCCTCGGTGCCGTGACGACTGGTGACATGGGCGATTTCATGAGCCAACACGCCCACCAACTCGGCCTCGGTCTCGGTTTGTTCGATCAATCCCCGATAGACCCAGATATAACCGCCCGGTACGGCAAAGGCATTGAGGACATCGGCGTCGATGACCGTGACGTTAAAAGCCAGGTCGGGCATATCCGAGGCCTTGCCGATTTTGTCAACCAGTTTGCGGACGTAATTGTTGACGCGGGCATCCTTCAGGGGCGGGTTCTCATTCGAGTTTTTCAACTGGGTAAAAAATTCGCTGCCCATGCGTTTGTCTTCCGGGAATCCATAGAAGTTATGCTTGCCCCGGTTGATATTCCGTTGACCGATTTTTGTAACGTCGCCGATGGCGCGCTTATCGGCTTCGCAGGGGGCATAGGTGCCGGGCAGGGTGAAGGAAACATGCATGACGCCGTCACGCATCTCGTAGGCAAACAAAGAGTTGCAATCTCCACCCGCCGTATTGCCGATGTAATAGTTGGACTTGGCCTGGTCCGGTTTTACCGAGCGGCCTCCGCTCACCCTGGGACCCTTGCGCACCCGGATCTCGTAGACCATGCGGCGTTCGGGAAATCCCGCGGGCTCCCAATCGAAGGCAAACCCAAGCCAGCCGATCTTCCTGGTGCGTTGACCGTCAAAGCGGGCCTGACCGTTGATATCGACCGTGGTCTCCGCCAGATCCTTATAATCGAAGCGGTATAAGCGGCGGGAGAGCAGACGCACATTGACAGGCGCGCGAATACCCTCCGGGTTGTTCACCTGTATCCGGACCGGCGGCAAAACACGGTCCGCGCCCAAAGCCGTCAGTGAAAAGCAGGTCAGCAAAATAAAGCGAACGAGCATGGCGGGTCCCCTCCACGATTACTTTGCCTAGATTTTCCGACAATAACGTTCGTTTGCCAACCGGGAAAAGCCGTAAGGGTAGAAGTCCCTTCGAAACGAGTCGTCACAGGTCCGAATCGGCAGGTTACCGGCGGAGAGAACATTCCGGAGATCAGTCGGCTGTTTTCCATGTCCGGCGCACCGGTCAGTTGATCCTGCTAATCAATGATTTTGATTTCCTGGAGATTCTTCCAGGTATCTTCCGAGTACCAGATGTCCGCGAATTCCGTAATGGAGGCGTCCTCTTTGGCCAGCATTTCCTCATGGGTTTGCTGTCTCAAGAGGTGCTTGACCGAACGGAAGGCGCGTCCCGATTTTGCCTTGAACTGATCGGCAATGGAGCTGGTGCGCTCCGGTAGTTGGCCCGTGGAGGAGATTTTATCTACCAGGCCGATTGCCTTGGCATCCGTGGCGGAATAGAGCTTGGACTGGTAGAGAATGGCCTGGGCGTTGCGGTCTCCCACGACGAACTTCAGCATGGCCGCCGTGCCGGCAAAAACGGTAGAACCGAACCCCAGTTCGTTAATGGAAATCATCGGTTTCCCCAACACCATGATGCGGTAGTCGCAGGCGGTTGCAATCATGCAGCCGCCGGCAATACAGTGCCCGTTGATGGAGGCAATGACCGGCTTTGGGTACATGAACAGGTAGGTGTAGAAGTCGGTGAACTTTTTGAGGAAGGTCCTGAACTGCGCTTTTTCATAGCCCAGGAACAAGGGAATGTCGAACCCGAATGAAAAGAATTTTCCATGCGCGGTTAAAACGACCACGGATACGTCTTCATCCTTTTCCAACGTTTGGAAGGCCTGGTGGAGTTGTTCGGTCAACGCCTCGTCGATAGCATTCACCTTACCCCGCTTGATCATGACGATCGCCGTACCGTCATGGGTTTGGACGTCCACGAATTCGGACATGTGATCCTCCTCAGGGTTTGAACCGCCGCCGGTTTGCCGGCTGACGGATTTTATGGGGTCGCATTTCGATTTATCGGCTTTTAGAGCTATGAGTATAGTGAAATTTTTCTATTTGCAACCAGAAATGTATCAAAAATCCATTTTTGCAAGGCTCAAGGAGTTAGCGACCGCGGCGATCCTTCGACGTCAGTCATTTTCATGCCTTGGGGCCTGCGGTTTTTCCGCTGATCAGATCGCTCCAGAAAACGATTTCACGCGGTTCGTCCCGATCCCGTCTTTCCATGTTGAAGCGACAGCCCAGTTCGTGTTCCAGATAATCCCAAAGATCATAGCCGTAATAACGAACATCGCCCTGGTAGACCGAAAGCACCGGGTTTCCCGTCTCATGCGGTCGATCGGGTATATAACGGTGACCGCAAATGGGAATCAGGGTAGGCGCTCGCGCAACGGCTTCCCCGGCAATGCGGAAGCAATCCGCCAGTTTCTCGGGGCGCTTGCCCCAATGGTCGATCCAAAAGCCGTTGTATTCGATGTCGTAACACAAACCGTCAAACGGCCAGTCCATGCTGTCGCGGATGGGCGGACACTCGCCGCGTCGCCAATCCACAAATCCATGGGAAACCGGTAAGGCGTGACCAAGAAAAGCGGCCAGGTCGGGAGGGAAGCGGAAGGAGAAGGTTTCCTGCACTTGCTTCAACTCGTCGGTGGTTAAACCGGGTGCAAAGGTCAGTCCCGCTTGTTCCAGGGTCTCTTGAATGTGGGTAAGATCCATCATACCTCCTAAGATACGGCTGAGATTCAATTAGGCCGAATACATCCAAACAGAGGATAGGTTCCCATACCTCATCGGCATTCAGGGGGTTGTATCTTAAGCGAGGTTTGTAAACCCCGGCGTATTTTTTCGCAACATGCCGCATTCCGATGTTTTGCGAGGCGTGCCGGACCTCGAGCGCGGCGCTTAAATGAAACGGGCGCATCTCGTAACCCCGAATCGGGCGACTCTATGGCCGTGAGTACAAAAAGGAGGCTCTGGTGAGCGATTCGATTCTGCCCGTCGATGAGAACCTGGAAGCATTGGGCGCCGCCGGCGATGAGGGACCGGTAGTGATGGTCAATTTCCTCAAATTCAAACCCGGCGGCGGCTCCAAGGCTTACGGTAAATACGCGGCCGCATTTTCCGAAATGCTCACGGCAGGCGGCGGCCGGTTTCTGTTTCAGGGCCGCGTCGAGGCCAAACTGGTGGGTGATGAAGATTGGCACGCCGTTGCCCTGGTGGAATACCCGTCGAGGGCGGCCTTTAAACAACTGGTCGGCAGTCCCGAATACAAAGCCGTCCATCATTACCGGGAGGAAGGCCTGGAAAAAACCCTGCTTTATGCCGTGAAGCCTCGCTAAAAGAAAAGCGTGGCCGCCACCGGGGGGGATGGCAGCGGCCACGGGAGAGAGGTTCCAAGACAATCGGTTAATCACTGTTCGAGACAGTGAAGGAACGGTAACTTTTTTCGGCTATGGTTCAAAATCGAGGGTTTCATTCAGTAATACATGGGTTTCCATTTCGGGCAGTTTTTTTTCCCGAATTTCAATTCAGGCCGAAGGCTTACGGAATGGGATGCGCACCCGCCTCCAGGATGGAAAAAGCTCGTGTCTCGTGCCAAGACACGAGCTTTTTGTCCGGTTAACAATGGGTAGGGTTTACCGGATAATTCTTCCCCGACGGATATCCCTCAAGGGATTGGGCCGGGCAATACAACGTAACCCGTGGGGTTAAGCGTCGCCTTTGGTGTCATCCTGGACCGGGATATCCACGGTACCGTAGATTTTGCTTGCTTCGCTCTCATCTTTTAATTCGGGTTGGCACGGTTCCTTCACTTTAGGATCTTTCATCTCAAAACCTCCACTCGATGCTTAATAATTCCTGGGTAATGAATGCCCATCGATGTTACTTGCTTCGGCGCGTCTACTGAGTATGGCGCAAAGTAGTTAAAAAAGGGCAAAACTTTTTTCATATTTTTTTCCAAGGGGCTGTCTTGGACATGATAGGGGTTGGTAGCATGGTTTTTTTGAGTTAAGCTTAGCCCAATAAAGTAACGTTTTCTGCCTTGAGGAGCGACCGTGGCGGATCCCTCAGATGTGACACAATTGTTGATGGAGTGGAACCAGGGAGATCAAGGCGCCCTGGACCGCCTCATGCCGCTTGTCTATGACACGCTGCATCAAATTGCGCGCGCTCGCTTTGCCGACGAACGCGAGGGCAACACCCTGCAACCCACCGCGCTCATCGGAGAGTTGTACGTTCGTCTCACGGGTGACAGCCACCGGAATTGGAAGAGCCGCTCTCACTTCTTCGGCGCCGTTTCCGAAATCATGCGTCGTATTTTGGTAGACAATGCCCGGCGTCGGCGCGCGGCCAAGCGCGGTATGGATAAAATGGCCACACCAAGGGAGCTCAAAGATATCCTGGCCATGGATCATCTTCCCGATCCCGACATTTTGTTGGCCCTGGATTCTGCCCTTTCCGACCTGAAAGCCATGGACCCTCGACAGGCTCGGATCGTAGAACTGAAATACTTCGTCGGTCTTTCCATAGCCGAGATTGCTGAAATGGTGGAAATTTCGGAGCGGACTGTCAAACACGAATGGAAGACGGCCCGCGCCTGGCTCTACCGCCGTTTACAATAAATTAGGGAGCCCTATTGAGACCCGAAGAATGGCAACGAATCAAAGAACTGTACGCCGAAGCCGATCAATTGACAGGCGAGGATCGCGAAAACTATCTGAATGCGCTTTCTCCCTCCGATGCCGAAGAGGTGCGGTCTCTCTTGAAAGCGACTGACCAATCCGAGGATTTTCTCTCCAAGCCGGTAACCTCCTTCTCCTTTGGAAACCAGACCCTGGTTGGTCGCCGTATCGGTCGCTACGAAATTATCTCCATGTTGGGGGCCGGCGGAATGGGGGAGGTTTACGAGGCCGAACGCACCGACGCCTTTCGCCAGCAGGTCGCCCTGAAGCTGTTGCGGCGCGGTCTGGTTGTTCCCGAAATGCTGAAGCGCTTCCACTTGGAGCGCCAAATCCTGGCAGATCTGGAACACCCCAATATTGCCCGCGTCATCGACGGCGGCACCACCGAGGGCGGCAGGCCCTACCTGGTCATGGAGTTGGTGAGGGGCGAGGCCGTGGACCAATTTTGCGAGCATCACGAACTCCCCCTGAAAAGGCGCCTGGAGTTATTTCGCGAGGTTTGTTCCGCTGTTTTCTTTGCTCATCAGCATCGGGTCATTCACCGGGATATCAAACCCAGCAATGTCCTGGTTACCAACGAGGGTCGGCCCAAGCTGATCGATTTCGGCATCGCCCATGCCGACGACAGCGACACGCATACTCGCGCCATGACACCTCGTTACGCCAGTCCCGAACAGATCAGGGGCGAACCCCTGACCACCTCCAGCGATATCTATACCCTGGGAGTTTTGTTATATGAATTGATTACCGGGCGCTCACCCTACCGGGAAAACACCAACCCCTCGGTGGAAGCCGTGGCCGGGCGACGCATTCCCGTGCGCAAGGTAGACCCTCACGTGCCGAGCGATGTCGCTTTCATCGTGGAAACCTGCCTGAAACAGGACCCGGTCGAACGCTACGGGTCGGCTCGGGATTTGGCCGATGACCTGAAACTATTCATGCAAAGCCGGCCTATCAAGGCCCGCCCGGCAACCCTGCCCTATATCATCTCGCGTCGCTTGAAACGCAATCGGCCCGCGGCGATTATCGGCGGTGTTGCCCTGATCGCTCTCATGATCACCCTGGGTTGGGTCTGGCAGGAGCGCGCTCGGAACGCTGAACGCATTCGTCTGGCCGCGTTGTTCGGACGCCGCGCCGAGAGTATCGAGGCAACTACCCGCTTCATAAAAATGTTACCCCGTCACGACGTGCGCGAAGAGATGCAACTGCAATTACAAAAGGTCAACGAACTTAAGAAGCAGGTCGACGAAATGGGACCGCGAGGCATGGTCTCCGGTTATTTTGCGTTGGGCCGCGGCTACCTGGCCATGGGTGATTACCAGGCGGCGAGGGAGGCTTTAAGCAAAGCCTACAAAGGCGCGCCGGATGATCCTGAAATTGCTTTGGCCTTGGGACGAACGCTTTCCCGCCTCTACCAGGAAAAGGCGCAAGAAGCTGAAATGCTGGATGCTGAAGAGAAGAAACAAGCGCTGGACCGGGCTCGCCGTGAATATCGCGAACCCGCTCTGACTTTGCTGACTTTTGCCGAGCAAGCCGGAACCGGTGAGATGAGCGTCTTCACCAGGGCCCTGATGGCCTTTCACGAGAAGCGTTACGAAGACGCCCTTACGGGCGCCGACCGCTACCTTGATAAAAATCCCTGGTCATTTGAAGCCGATCGTTTGAAGGGCGCTATTTATATGGATCGAGCCAACGGCTATCGTCTGCGCGGTGAAAAGGAGAAAGCATGGGCGGACTATGCCGAAGCCGGCAAGGCTTTTCGACACGCCAATATAATAGCTCCGTCCGTCAAAAGCCTCTACCTGGCCCGTGCCCGCTTGGATCTGAACCTGATGCAGTTCTATCTATACAGCAGCCGGCAAAAGGGCTCGCTGAACGATTATTATCAGGACGGTTACCAGGCATGTGTCCAGGCTCTTGAAATCGACCCTACCGATTGTGATGCTCTGCGCCTGCGCGCTCTTCTCGGCTACCGACTTTCGGAGTCCGACAGCCAATCCGATCAGGTCATCGAAAAAAGCCTGGCCGATGCCCGCGCCTCCGTGGCAGCCTGCCCGGATGACGACCAAAACTATCTGGCTCTCGGACTGGCTCAATTAAGGGCATCCTCCAAGCGTAAGGGCGAGGAAAAGGCAGCTTTGCTTCACGAGGCCAACGAAAACCTTGAACACGCGGCGAGCCTGCTTCCGTCCTACCGTGCCTATAACGCCAGGGGCATGACCATGCTGGAGTTGGCCGATGTGGCCGGTAAAAACAGCCCGCTGGAATACTGGGACGAGGCTATCCGATCCTTTACCGCTGCCACTCGCGAAGAGCCGGAATTGAACGGCGCCCTGGCCAATCTTTCGAAAACCCATTTCGATCGCGCCGAATACCTCATCGGCCGGGGGCGGGACGGCCTGCCCGACATCGAGGAATCCATCGCCCACGGTCGCAAGGCGTTTAATAAGAACAAAACCGTCTCAGCGTCAAGCGCCACCCTGGTCGCCCTGATCACCAAGGGCCGGATCCTGGAAGAAAGAGGCCTGTCTGCCCTGGACGAGTACCAAACGGCGGCGACAATCGGCGAACAGAGCCTGGAGAGCCTGTCCCATTATACGCTGTATCTGCTGGGCGGCACCGCTGTCCGTTTTCAAGCCCGTGCCGGTTGGCACCAGGGCATCGACCCCCTACCGCTTCTGGAAAAAAGCAAATCTATTTTCGAGCAGGGTCTGAAGGATCCCAAATTGAATTTGAAGCCTCGCAGGATGGGTACCCTCAAGGTCAACCTGGCCATCAGCGCCATGGCTTTTGCCAACTACAGCATCGAGCTGAACAGGGACGGCATCCCCCAAATACTCGATCGCGTGGAACAATACCTGGTGGAAGCCCGCCGGGACAGGGCCGATGACAACAATCCAAGCGCGTTTTTGGTAGAGACTCATCTGATCAGGGCGGAGTATCTGTTGCGGAAGGGTGAAGACCCCTTGCCGTCCGTTCGCAAGGCGCGAACTATTCTCGAACAACTCAAACCTGTCCTGGAAAAAACGCCTGCCGTATTTGCAAACCAACCCAACGGTCCGGGTCAGATCTTGTTACTGGAGGCGAGGGCGTCGGTAATTGCCGGGAGGTACCGGGGCTCCGATAGGGAGTTTAATACAGCTGCCTCGGTCCTCGATGCGACGGCGCAAATAGAAGTGAATGAAGCGGCGCATACCCTGTCGAAAGGGGAGTGGGCGCGCTGGTACGCCGTCTATCTCAATGGAATCAAAAGGCCGGTTGCGACAGCGATCGAACCCGGTCTGGCCGTCCTGGATACCTTGCTGATCAGTCGGCCGGGAAACACGGAAGCAAGAGCACTTCGGGGAACCTTGTACTTGATGCTGGCCCGCGACGACAGGGAAGACTCCTCCGAATTACTGCGCAAGGCCGTCGCGGATTTGGACCGCGCGCTGAAAGACAATCCCCTCCTGGTCGCAAGCTACGGCGCGGATCATCAGAAAGCGAGACAAAGTATTTCGGCTCCCTGATTTCAATTGTATTTTCCCGACTGCCGGAGTATTCCGGGTCAGGCCCCGTTGCGCCAGTAGCCCTTGTCCGAGCGGAGGCCGTATTGCTTGATCTTGCGCCACAGGGTGGCCCTGCTGATTCCCAGAATCACGGCCGCCTCTTGTTTCATGCCGCCCGCGCGACGCATGGCCGCTTCCACCGCCGCCTTTTCATCATAGGGCTCGTCCGGCGGCGGGTTCTCGATCGACTCCAGTTTCGGCTCGGCGGGTTGCGGCGTCTGCCGGGGCTCCAATTCCTTTTGGATCAGGCAGTCGGGCAGGTCCATGACCTCCAACCGGCGTGTGGCGCAAAGTAGAACGGATCGTTCAATGGCGTTTTGCAGCTCGCGCACGTTACCCGGCCAGGAGTATCTTAAAAAGAGACGTACGACCTCGGGACTCATGCCGTCGACATGTTTGTGGAACTTTTTGGAGAATCGCTCGATGAAATGCGTGGCCAGCAGCAGGACGTCGTTCTCTCGTTCCCGCAAGGGTGGAATCCTCAGTTGCACCACGTTTAACCGGAAGAACAGGTCCTGGCGGAAGGTTTGCGCCGCCACCATGTCTTCCAGGTTACGGTGGGTGGCCGCGACCACGCGAACATTGACCTCGCGCTCCCTGGTCTCGCCCACCCGGCTGACCTTGCCCTCCTGCAAGACGCGCAACAGGGCCGCCTGGGCCGATGCCGACAACTCGCCGATTTCGTCCAGGAACAAGGTGCCGTTGTCCGCGTCTTCGAACAAACCCGGCTTGTCGTTATTGGCGCCGGTAAAAGCCCCGCGCACATAACCGAACAGTTCGGCGTTTTGCAGGGACTCGGTCAGGGTGGCGCAGTTCACCGTCACGAACGGTTGATTCAGCCGCGGCGATGTTTCATGCACCGCTCTGGCCATCAACTCCTTGCCGGTCCCGCTTTCACCTATGACCAGCAACGTGGAATCCACACCGGCCACGGTCTTTGCCGTCTCGATGATTTTTTTCATGGCGTTGCTATTGCCGATCAGGCGGTTGAACGGGGAAGGGGGGACGGTGTCCCTTGATTTTGCCTCCAGGTCGGCGATATGCAGGTGTTGCTCTTCGATTCGTTTTTGTAAATCTTTGAACATACCCAATAGATCAATGGTCCTGAAATCATCCATGCAGCCTGGGAAAAGGCGCTCCATATCGTCCTTGAAGCCCACCTGAAAGCTGCAAAACTGCCGGCCCTGCGCCATGCACGACAATTCCTGCACCACCACATCCTCCTGTAAGAGGAAGCTGAGATGGCCTGCCGCGTAACCGGCCAGGCTCCAGCAAACAGGCGTGGTAGACGGGCCCGCCTGCTCCAGGTGCTGCTCCGCCTCCAGGCTGTTGTACCAGCGAGAATGTAGCTTCAAGATGCCCGCATCCAGGTTGATATGGGTTTCCTCCGGCACCGTTTCCACGCGAGCCGCACCCTCCCGCTGATGCAACAGGGTGCCCAGGTGCATCTGTTCTTCCAGGCTCAGGCCGGGAAATTTTCGACATAGATAGTGAGCATCGTCGAAACCCGCCTGATAACCGTAACGTTTCAAAACCCCCCGAGCAAGGTCGGCGCCGATGGTCTTGATCAATTCCAGGCGCATGCGGCCGAAGGCGCGGGCCGAAAGCGTCAACTTGCGATTCCCGTCAACTTCCAGTCGCCCGTCCTTTTCCTGGTAGTGGATGTGCTCGGCCAGATGAAGCATCTTCTCGCGAATTGCTGCAAAGTCGTGCATGGTCTCTCCGATCAAAGCATGTAGACGGCCGATACCGGCCGTTTCTAAATCGAGAAATGTATCGATCAAGCCGCAAAGGGCACAGAGGGCACGGATGAACAGGGGGGTTTCCTCCCCGCCGCCCGTGTCATCTGTGGTCTTTATGGCAAAGAGTTTTGTTTTTTCATGATCGGTTCCGGCCAGGACGTGGAGCTATTAAAGTGTTGGAATGATTTTGGTTCTTGCCGCTCGTTTTGTTGCAAGTGATACATCGTATTCTATTGTGCAACATTTCTTGAGACGTTTGCAACATTTTTGCGCCGGCTCTGAAACGTTCGATTGAAACGCTTTGGTGAAACACTTTTGCTTTAGATCTCAGTAAACTGTCTTAAAGCAAGAGGTGTGGAGGATAACTCGAGATGAGTGATAGAAATTGGCACGCGGTTTGTTCAAGCAAACGGCGTGAGTGAACAGGAATGAGGCGTTTGCGATGTATACCCTTAGAAAAGCAGATGAACGTGGAAAGACGAACATGGGCTGGTTAAACAGTGCTCATACTTTTTCCTTTGGTCATTACTACGATCCCCGGCACCTGGGTTTCGGTTGCTTGAGAGTGCTCAACGATGATCGCGTCATCCCCGGAGCCGGTTTCCGTACCCACGGGCACCACGATATGGAAATCATTTCCTACGTGCTTCGGGGCCTGCTGGAACACAAGGACAGCATGGGAAACGGCAGCATCATCCGCCCGGGCGATGTGCTACGCATGAGCGCCGGCTCCGGGGTTATGCACAGCGAATTCAATCATTCACAAACGGAACCCCTTCACTTCCTGCAAATCTGGTTCTTCCCGGAGGAGCAGGACATTCCCCCGGAGTATGAACAAAAGAGTTTCGATCCCGATTGGAAGAACGGGGCCTTGCGCCTGGTCGCCTCCAATGAAGGTCGAGACGGTTCGGTCTCGCTATATCAGGATGTCAATATGTATGTCGGATGCTTCGACGGCTCGCAAACCGATTGTTACCATCAGGTGGCCGGACGGCAAAGCTGGTTGCACGTGGCTCGCGGTTGTCTCGAAGCCGGCGGTCAACATCTATCGGAAGGAGACGGTCTGGCCTTTCACGGCGAGGGCGCTCTCGAATTGAAACACGGACATAATGCGGAAGTAATCCTGATGGACATGACCGCACAGAATTAAAGCTACTTTTGCAAAATACCGCGATTCGTCCGGTTGGGAACATCGCGAAAACCATCACCGACGGCGGGTGCAGGCACCTGAACGGTCTAATTGCCTCCGCCGCATACGAACCCATACAGGGAGTTGCCAGATGTTGCACTTATGTCTACAAATGTTGGTATGGCTGGGGTTTGCCTCGGCGGACCCATCCGCCGACATCATTTTGAAAAACGGGAAGTTGCTCACCATGGATGAGGACCGGCCTCGCGCTTCCGCGATTGCCGTCACCAACGGGGTGATCAGCGCGGTCGGCAGTGACGCCGACGTGACGGCCTACAAGGGCGCCGGCACCAAAGTCATCGACCTGGGAGGCCGCACTGTTATTCCCGGCTTGAACGATTCCCACACGCACCTCGTCCGCGCGGGTCTGAACTACAACCTGGAGCTTCGCTGGGACGGCGTGCGCAGTTTGAAAGAAGGCCTGCAATTGTTGCGGGAACAGGCAAAACGAACACCTAAGGGCCGCTGGGTCCGTGTGGTCGGCGGTTGGACGCCCATGCAGTTCGAGGAAAAGCGCATGCCCACCCTTGAAGAGCTGAACGAGGCCGCGCCCGATACGCCGGTGTTCGTGCTCTACCTCTACTCGTTGGGCTACCTCAACCAGGCCGGCATCGAGGCCCTCGGCTACGACAAGAACACCTATTACCCGGGCGGCCAGGTAGAGTTGGACGCCTCCGACAAACCCACCGGGCTGCTGCTGGCCAAACCCAGCGCCTTGATCTTGTACACTACCCTGGTCAACCTGCCCAAGCTGACCGCGGATGAAATGGTCAACTCCACTCTGCATTACTATCGCGAATTGAACCGCCTGGGCGTAACCAGCGCCATCGACGCGGGCGGCGGCGGCCAGTTCTTCCCCGAGAGCTACAAGGTGGCTCAAGAACTGGCCAAACGGGGCGAGCTCAACGTACGCACCGCCAACTACCTCTTCGCTCAAAAGAAGGGCGCCGAGGCCGAGCGCTTCAAAGCCTGGACCGGCTCCGCTGAGCAGGGCTACAACCACCACTCCCACCATTCCGGCGGTTTCCTGACCTACGGCGCCGGTGAGAACCTGACCTGGGCCGCCGCCGATTTCGAGAACTTCATGGAGCCGAGACCCGAATTGGGCGGTGAGATGGAGGGCGAACTGGAACCTATCGTCCGCATGCTGGTGGAGCGCCGCTGGCCCTTCCGCATCCACGCCACCTATAACGAATCGATCGAACGTTTCCTGGACCTGTTCGAAAAGGTCAATCGCGACACGCCTTTCAACGGCTTGCGTTGGGCAATTGACCACGCCGAAACCATTTCGACCAAAAACCTGAAGCGCATCAAGAAACTGGGCGGCGGCATTGCCATCCAAAATCGGATGATGTTCCAAGCCGAACACTTCACTCACCGCTACGGCGAAAAAACGGCCCACAACACCCCGCCCGTCCGCAAGATGCTGGAACTGGGCATCCCCGTGGGCCTGGGCACCGACGGCACCCGCGTCAGCTCCTACAATCCCTGGTACGCGCTCTACTGGCTGAGCACCGGCAAGGACTGGAGCGGCGAACAGATCCACGGTCCCAACTGGGCGCTCTCACGCGAGGAAGCGCTGCGCCTGATGACCCGAGGCAGCGCCTGGTTCTCCGACGAGGAAAACCGCAAGGGCATGTTGCGCGAAGGATTCCTCGCCGACCTGGCCGTGCTTTCCGGCGACTACACCACCATCCCCGAGGAAGACATCCTGACCCTGCAAGCGAATCTCACCATGGTTGCCGGGCGCGTCGTTTATGCCGCCGGCTATTTCAAGGCACACGATCCGGGCATCGCGCCGCCTGTGCCGGCCTGGTCGCCGGTTCACACCTACAAACCCGTTCGCTGAGCATTCTTTGAGAGAGATCAAGATTAAGTTCCTACAGACTTTTACGATACCAAGGAGTATTTCATGTTGAATCTGAAGAAGACCGTTTCCATCATGTTGCTGTTGACCGCTTCCACCATGGTCCTAGCTCAAAAACCCTCACCGCGCCTGCTGACGCCCGACAATGCCACGCTGCTTCTGATCGATCACCAGCCGCAAATGGCATTCGCCACGGCTTCCATCGACATGGTGGAACTGCGCAACAACGTCACCGGCCTGGCCAAGGCGGCCAGGGCATTCAACGTGCCCACCATCCTGACCACCGTGGCGGAGAAGAGCTTCAGCGGCCCGCTGTTCCCCGAACTGCAAGCGGTTTTCCCCAACCAGAAGCCCATCGATCGCACCACCATGAATACTTGGGAAGACGCGCGCGTTGTGAAGAAGGTCGAGGAGTACGGCCGCAAAAAGCTGATCATCGCCGCCCTGTGGACCGAGGTCTGCCTGATCGGTCCCGCCCTGTCGGCCATCGATGAAGGCTACGAGGTCTACATCGTGACCGACGCCTCCGGCGGTGTCAGCCACGACGCCCACAACATGGCCGTGCAGCGCATGATCCAAGCGGGCGCCCAACCCGCCACCTGGCTGCAAGTGATGCTGGAATGGCAACGCGACTGGAATCGCCAGGGCACCTATGCCGCGGTTACCGGCATCGCCAAGGAACACGGCGGCGCCTACGGCCTGGGCATCATTTACGCCAAAGAGATGTTCGGCGCCCAGGAAGGCGGCCACCAATAAAGCAGGCCTCCCATCCACCGGGACCCGAAAGCCTCCGAGAGATGCACCCTCTCGGGGGCTTTTTCTATTCAAGTTCGAATGATGTAAGTCCTCGCAAAGGTCTCAAGCCGGCGCGGCTATGCTATGCTGAGCGGGAAGGTACGAAACGGGAGTGACGATCATGGGGCTGAAGATCGATGGAATGCAGTTTCCGCTGAAGGAACGTATCGGTAAGCCCGATCTTTTTGTCGAACCCACCGCCGATTTTGCAGAGTTCCATAAATGGTTGACCGGCATTCCCGAAATGTTATCCAAATCTAGGGTCATCCTGGCCAGAAAGAAGTCGGGAAAGACCGCGTTTATTCAGCGATTGTTCAACCAACTGTGGAGCGCTGCCGGTCCGGTGATTCCGTTTTATCTGGAAGTTGTCGAACGGAAGGTCTGGTATCCCGAACTGGCCATTAACTATTTCCAGGTTTTTGCTTCCCAATTCATTTCTTTTCGGGAACGAGATGCCAAACCGGTTCGCAATCCACTGACCTTGAAAGACATTGCCGATTACGGGCGAGCCCATGGGTTTGATCTCCTTGAACGTGTGGCCGAGGAGCTACCCGTTTTTTTCGAAAAGGGAATGTTCGATTCCATGTGGGACCTGGCCATTCATGCTCCCCACCGCATGGCCGCGTTGCATGACCTTCGGTTTGTCGTGATGATCGACGAGTTTCAGAACCTGAGTCATTATGTCTATACCGATAAGGATAAAACCAGTCTGGACGAAACCATTCCGGGCAGCTACCACGAGTTGTCCGAATCCAAGATTGCGCCCATGTTGGCCACGGGTTCCGCTGTGGGTTGGCTGATTGAAGCGGTAGACACCTATCTGGAAGCCGGGCGATTGAGCAAACGTTGGATGTCGCCCTACTTGACCGGGGAGGAGGGACTGGAAGCCGCCTACCGCTATGCCCGGGCCTATCAAGAGCCCGTGACGAATGAAACCGCTCTGCTGCTCAACAAACTCTGTTTCTCCGATCCCTTCTTCATCGTCTGTGTTGTCCGTAGTAATTGCCCGGAAAAAGATCTGTCCACTCCCGAGGGCGTCGCTCGCGTTGTCGACTATGAAACCGGCAATAATGACGCGGAGTTGTCGCAGGAATGGGAAACCTGGCTCAACCGCTCGCTCGATCGCATCAACGAGCGCCACGCCAAAAAGATCCTGCTCTACACCACCCGGCTTGCCGACGAAGAGGTTTCTCCCAAAATCCTCAAGCAGAAGTTGGCTCTCGATATTTCCGAAGAGGAGATCCACCGCAAATTGGAGATGCTGCGCAAGGCGGAACTGATACGCCCGGCCCGCCGCGAATACAACTATTTCGCCTTGAAAGACGGCACTTTCTACCTGCTCTTGAAACAACGCTTCAAAACCCAACTGGCCGAGTTGGACCCGGAAGCGGAGATCGGCATCCACGAGGAGATCTCTCGTCTAAAGGACAAGCGGAACTCCCTGCAAGGCGAACTCAACAACCTGGTGGGCCGCTTTGCCGAACTGCAACTGGAAAATGACATGCGCACTCGCAAGAGGTTCAAGCCCTCCACCTACTTCCAGGGCATCGCCGACGACCGCGAGTTCCAGGTGAGCCGCATCTATCCGCGTCACGTGGTGCAAGCGCCCGACAAAAAGGGCGGGGAAGTAGATTTACGGGTGGACGGCGTCGATGACCGCACCTTGATCATCGAGGTCAAAAAGCACAAGGACCCCATCGAAAGCAAGGTGGTCAGTACCCTGACCGAACACGCCGCAACCTTCGCCGCCGAACATCCCGACCGCGTGGTCGTACCCTGCATCCTGGCCACCGGCGGCTTCAGCCGGGAAGCGATAGACGCCTGCAAGGCCAGGGAAATCGGCATGGCTGAAACCATCAACTATGTCCATAAGTCTTGGTCAGTTGCTGAATAAGGCGCATACATCCTGTGTCAATGCCGTCGAACAACTGCACGCAAAATAAGTGGGTTATGAAACCTTGAAGCACAAGAAGTGCTAATGAGAGTACGAGAAGGGTTTTCTGGCGCCGAAGGTGCTTGACATAATAGCCCGGGGCAACGCCCCGGGAAGAGGGCATACCAAAATCAAGCCCTGAAAGGGCGCGAAAAAAACCGCACAACTCCATGATTAGCAACGGGTTGTTGAGCCCCTTCAGGGCTATCGGCTTTTTTTATACGCAACCCGGGGCGTTGCCCCGGGCTATTATGTCAAGCACCTTCGGCGCATAGAAAAGGACCGACGATCCGATGGGACAATGTAGGACTAAGTGATTAAGTGATATAGTAAAAAATCAGTACTGACCGGGAGCCTGTGCCACCTTCATGATTCTGTTCTTTCTGATCTTATCTTGTAGCGACCACGCCTGGGAAATACCAAATACTGGAGTATTTTCTCCGGTATTGCCTACCCAGGTAGACGTCAGTGCGAGTGGTGAGCTATTCCTGGCGGATATTCACGAGCATCGAATCATCCACTATGACAAATGTGGCAAGCGTTTACCCGATATTGGCGGCAAGGGTCAGGGACCGGGGGAATTCAGTGTCCGTATCCTTGCTCTCCAGTATTACGACCGCTTCTTGTATGCGTTTGAGTTAATGGATAGAAACATCAAAGTATATGATGTCGATGGTTCATTCTTGAAAACGATTAGGACCCCCTATACCTTTAGGAACCCTCTCCAGCCTGCTTTCAAGCTGTCAGAAGGATGGCTGGTGTTTCATCAGGGCAGCCTGCTGCATCTGGCCGATGATTTCCAGGTTATTTCCCTGTTAGCCGAGGAAAAGAAGGAGAGTCAGCGGGAGAATTCCCAGGACTCCCGGCCCTTCAATCCTGCAAGAGATCAACCTCGCTTTACCGTAAGTCAAGAGGGAGACAAGGTTCTTTTTTACGCACCCGGTCGAGGATTCGAAATAAGAGCATATGATGTCTCCAAAAGAACCGTTGCCACCATGTTTGTAATCGATAGCCCCAAATATCCTTTTACCGAAAGCTGGGGATTGGAGAAGCTCGAGGCCAGGAGCAAGACAAATTCGATCTTGAACCAATCCGGTTGGCACCCGGATTTCCCTGAGTTCTTTCCTGACATATTAGACCTGAAGCTGGACTTCGAGGGTTACCTCCACATCACAAGGGGTGTCGCATTGGTAAAGCCCGGTATTCCGAAATTGGTTTTGAGCCAAACAGGAAAACCGGTCGATGATCATATTCCTTCCGACCGGCTGGTGGATGTATTGGCTGACGATGGGAAATGGCTCTACGTGGCCGATTATCAGAATGATGAGCTGGGAATCCGCAAAGTAAAGCGTGAAACCTTTCGCCAAGGTCTGCGTGCCCATGATTCCCGATAAAAACCGGCTCTATTCGATTGTCATTCCGTGCCGTAAGTTTATATTGATTACTTACGGTCCAGTTTGGAGCCGATGATTTTTTTGGTTTCCTTGAAGAAGATATCCCGGTTGAAATCGTAATTGGCGATCTGGCTTTCCGGTTTGAAATTGTGTAAGTGGATTTGCATTCGGCCCCATAAACGGGCCAACCAGATACGGAGTTGCGGTTTGGGGACGCTGACCTGTTTGAAAATGGCCAGGATGTTGGTGAATGTTTGGGCCTCCAGCATGCCCGTCGGTGAGGCGAAGTTGAGGAAGTTGGCGAACAAATGCGCCTCAGCTTCCATGTATTCGGCAAAGTAATACAGCAGCCCCGCCTTCAACTCCACCGGGATGGTTCGGTTCTTGATGTATGCCCGGTAATGGTTTTTGGTAAAGAAAGCGCCGATTTCCTCGGGGATCTCCGGGTCGGGCGTGATGAGATTCTTATTCAATTTTTCGAAGAGACCGGCCTGGGTTTTTCCGCGCATGATGTGGCTTGCGCCGAAACGTTGCAGATCCTCCTGGCCGGTATCTTCTTTCAAGTTATAGCGTTTCTTGAGGGTTTCCACATCGTCCAGGCCCAGGGACAAATCCAGGTGACCGATGTCGCCGGGGGCGCCGAAGCGTTGCTGGTTTCGGCGGATTCGTTTGTAGCCTTTGTCCGCTTCTTTCTTCAGCACCTTCAGGGCCTCGGCGTTTTCCGTCAAATCATCGAACAGCAGGTCTCTCAGCCGGTCGGAGAACTCCATATCCACCAGTTTGGAGACGGCATGGTGATCGTCTTTTTCCGGGCGAAAGATGCCCTGGGCCTTCAGCAGTTGATCACGAAGTGCGGCCATTCTTTTTCCCGGATTGATGCCGGCCTTGATCGACTCCATGCGTCCGGCTTCATAGCTGAGTTCCTTGAACTGAGCTCGGAACCAGGCAGCACTGTAATGGTGCAAGCCGAAGCTTAACAGGCGAACGGCCGTGTTGCCCTCGCCGCCCTTCTGCAAAGCCTCGCGGATGGATTCGCGGATCTTGTCCTTCAAGGCTTTCAGAACCGGCAGATTTTGAGTGATGAGGTCGCGCAGGTCGGTGGTGTCATCCTTGCCCAGATCTCCTTCCCACATGGCAATCATGCGGTCCAAATGCTCTTCTTCCGGCAGCGCCTCCATTTCGCGGAACAGCAGGTTCAACTGGACCAGGCATTCTTCCAAGTCTTCTTCCATCACGGCCAGTTCATAGCGTGCCTGGTAGTTGGCGGCAATGAGACTGTCCAAATCCAGGCTTTGTAACTTTTGCATGTGGCGGCGGGCCAGTATGTCCAGGCACAGCTCGAAATCTTCGTCGGGAATTCCGGCGAATCGGTCCAGCCGTTGATAGGCGTCGGCAAGCTCCACTTCGGTTTTAACGCGCAAATCCTCCAGGTCCCAGTCGAACTTGAAGATACGCACCACCTGGGTTTCCATATCGCGCCACCTGGGGTAGGCGGCGCGCAGTTTTGCGTACCAGTCCACATCTGTCAGGGCAATCCGGGCGGAAGAATCCGCCAGGTTGCGGTACAACGCGGCCAGACGAACAAGGATGGTTTCCGCGTCGTCCTCGTCCCATTCCAGGATTTCACCGTAGGTTTGTTGCGCGGAGGCGGGGTTCGATCGATCCAATTGCTCCTGAATCTGCCGGCGGGCGGTTTCGCTGCCGCCCTCCAGGAACTTTTTGGCATTCTCCACGGAAGTCTCATAGACATCGGGAAGTTGCAGGTCTTTATTCTCCTGACGGGCTCGGTCCAAGCGCTCGATCAGGTCGTGCATCATGTGGACCAGTTTCAGTCGATTGGACCAGATCCAGCTTTTGGCTTTTTCGTAGTCCTCGGCCGCGCGAAGGCCCAGGGTGACCTCAGCGCGGAGGGAGGTGAAGACCAGGCTGTCCTTTTCCGAGGAGGTTTTGATTTTTTCCTGTAGTTCCCAAATCACGCGAGCCAGGGCCTCTGCCTGCACCTGGCCGATCTTTTGGGTGGTGGGGGCAAGACGCGTTTGCATACTCTCGAACCGTTCTACGCGCCAGTTTTTGCGTACTTCCGAAAAGGGCAGGCGTTGCAGACTGAGCCAGTAACGAGCCAGCGGCGAGTATTCGGGTTCCTTGTCTTCTTCCTCGGTAAAAACGGGATCGGAACTGTACCAGGCGCGTTGTGCGCCGGCTCGCCTTTTGGTGCGCTCGATAGGGTCTTGGATGATCTCTTCGGCGCGCCGAGACAACATTTCACTGATGCGGCTGAGCGCGATGAACAGCATGCGCAGGTTCTGATTATAGGCCTTCACGCTGCCCTTGTAATAGGAGTGTTTCAAGCGCGCCAGGGTTTCCCGGTAGCGCGGGTGCCGGGGATGTTCCAGGATCTTTTTGACCAGCAGCAGCTTGAAGTGGGTGCGCACCGGCAGCGCAAAGCTGTGATGCAGCTTGTTCAGTTCGGCGCGACCGCCCTTGAAAAGCCTGGCTTTTTCAATATTACCGAGTGCTTGTTGGGTAATGCCTCGGACTTCTTCGAAAACCTGAAGCTCGCCCTTCTCGCCGAACGGGCCGTTCAGGGCGTGTTTCAATTCCAATATGATGCGCTGATTGGGCAGGCTCAGGTGCCTGACATCGTCCTTGAGTATGCGGAGCGCGTGTTCGGCCAGGGGTTGTTCCAACTGGGTGACAAATTCGAAATCGTAGGGCAGATCGAATTTTTGGCTGCCGTAGGGAACGGTGCACCAGATGATATTGCTTTCCCGGGTGCGCAACATCTGCACATCCATCAATTCATTGCGGCAGATAACATCGTCGAAATGATTGAGGATGAGGTGGGTGTCGGCCATCAGGTCGATATAATAGTCGCTGCGCCGCTCTTCCATGAGCATGCCCCGGCGGTGAGCATCTTCAATTTTCAGGTCGGCGGGATCCAGCACCCTTGGCTCCTGTGAAATGGGCTGATACGACAGGTCCTCCAAGCTTATAGCGTCAGTCCCGGGGAATCAAGGACCGCTTGTGCCGGGTAAGCGAATCTTGCTGCATCGCTGTTGGCTCGGCGGCGTTGTTCCATTCTTCACACCGTGCTAAAATAGCGCTCATTCTGAGGGCCGTTCATCATGATCGAAGCGTTTTTTACCAGTCTGTTTGCATCCATGGCCCATAGCGGCCTGAAGCGTATGTTCCGCGATAACCTGGGCAAGAAACTGACGCGGGCCTATGATATTTGGGTTCAAAACGTCCCCCGGGATCTGGCGTTCCAACCCGAAGCCCTACTTAGCTGGACAGACCAGGAGGCGCCCCCGGCTTCCTATAGGGTCATTCAGGAAACTTTGGCCGCGAAACGAGTCCCTGAGGAAGATGCCTGGACCGCCCTGTTTGTCGAGAGGTGGCAGTTCGTCATCGCCCATAACCCGAACCCCAAACAACCCCTTTTCGATCCGAGACGGGAAAAGGAAATCCTCCCTCTATTTGCCGACTTGGGACATCGCCTGTACCTGGCCTGTTATGAAGACCAGAAGCTGTTTCAAACCACCATGGCCCAACTGGCGCCCTCTATCGCCGGGTCCTTGACGGAAATCGAAAAGAAACAAAACCGCCACACGAAACTTCTGGAAGATGTCCACCGTGCGGTGGTTGACCGCGAGCATCACCCCGAGAACCATCCACCGCGGCCGGTCCCAACACTCGGTGAGATGAAAACAGCGAAACAGGCCGTCAAGGAAGAGATAGAGGTTTCGGAACCACAACCGGTTTACCGTGATCAGGGGATTCGAGAAATCTCTCAGGCCCTGGAAGACGCGGAACGGCAATTGGAACAAGCATCCATCGAGGGTAGATCTACCATCGAGATCAGGGAAAGCATCCTGGATTTACGGCGTCGACTGCGCGAGGGAGGCCGGCGGCAACCCGGTGAAATCCTTGACGACCGCTATAAGCTGATTGACGTTTTGGGTAAAGGCGGTTTCGCGGAGGTATGGAAGGCATGGGACAGGACAAAACGCCGCCTGGTCGCGGTGAAAATCATGCATGGGCAATTCACGGGTGACAAAACGCGCAAGGAACGCTTCTTCCGGGGCGCCCGCAAGATGCGGGAACTTCGCCACCCCGCCGTTGTCGATGTTTTCGACGAACAATGTGAAGACGAAGGGTTCCCCTTCTTCGTCATGGCCTACCAGGCCGGCGGCAATCTACACGACCGGGTCCTCCAGGGAAAGTTGGATGAAGCGGCCGTCCTGGCCGTGATTCGCACCATTGGCGAAGCATTGGTTTATGCCCATCAGCATGATCTGGTGCATCGAGACATCAAACCTGGAAACATCCTCCTCGATGGTCAAGGCCGGGCCTGTTTAACGGACTTCGACCTGGTCAAGGCCGCGGATTCAACCGGCGGCACCCGCACCCGCACCGGCCTGGGTACCTTTGTCTACGCGGCGCCCGAATTGATGGCCGAGGCCAAAGATGCCGGCGTGGCCGCTGACATCTACGGCTTGGGGATGACGACCTTGTTTGCTCTCTATGGTAAAGAC
>JASJCB010000183.1 GCA_030066195.1 Acidobacteriota bacterium | reverse complement strand
TCCTGGAAGATCCCGCCAAAACCTTCGATCCCGATCAGGCTCCACCGCATTTGCGCGGCCGGGCCGCGACGGATGGTAAGCTTTGGATCGACAAACTTGCAGCGGCCATGGGCGGCGAACGGATCGACAAGCTGAACACCTACACCGAAACCTATGAGGAACCAACCGAACGGCGAGGCAAGCAATACCAACACCATGTGCTCAATCGCATCGATTTTCCGGACGGTTTCCACCACGAGGACGATTGGGACGATTCCCGTTTCCACCGCACGGTAAAAGGCGACAGCGGGCGATTCAGCGGTAGGGAAGGGGAGTGGGACATGGTGCCCGTCCAAGTTCGAGCCATGAAACGCGAATTTCTGACGCAACCCCTGCTGCTGCTTCGAGCCCGTACGGAAAACGGGTTTCTGGCCGCGACCGCCGGCGAAGAAACCATCGAGGGAAAACCTGCTGTTAAAGTGATCGTTGCCTATCGCAACTTCAATCAAACGCTGCTGATCGATAAGGCAACCCACCAACTGCTGGCGCAACGGTTCCGGGGTCGCGGTCAGGGCGCTTTGTTCGCGCCAATGGAAAAGCGCTATCGCGAGTACCGCGAGATTGACGGACTGATGCTGCCCACCCAGGTGGAAACCCGTCAGGACGATGAGGTGTTACGAACCGAGAATTGGCGGGTCTCCGTACGTTAGATCGTCGGTTCAGCCCAATTGAAC
This sequence comes from Acidobacteriota bacterium, assembly GCA_030066195.1. Classification (GTDB taxonomy): domain Bacteria; phylum Acidobacteriota; class Holophagae; order Acanthopleuribacterales; family Acanthopleuribacteraceae; genus JASJCB01. The sequence continues at coordinate 22,270 of JASJCB010000183.1, read as the reverse complement.
CCGTGCGTTGCGGAACATGCGCATCCAAGGGCTGTCTTCCTTCCAGGCGTCGGGTCGCCAACTGCATGCAACGGCTCTGAAGACGCGCTCCGGGTGGGGCATCATGATGCTGACTCTGCCGTCCGTGTTGGTGAGACCCGTGATGCCCAGTGACGATCCGTTGGGGTTGGCCGGGTAGGTCATGGTCGGCTTGCCGTAGTTGTCTACGAAGCGCATGGTGACGCTGCCTTGATCCAGGGCTTGTTGTGCCGCTTCCGGGGTTGGAAACTCGGCGCGGCCCTCGCCGTGGGCTACCGCGATGGGCATTTGGGAACCCGCCATGCCCTCGAAGAATAGCGAGCGCGACGCCAGGATCTCCACCATGGCGAAGCGGGATTCGTATTGCTCCGACAGGTTGCGTACGAAGTGCGGCCAGTTTTCGGCGCCCGGAATCAGTTCCTTCAGGTTCGACAGCATCTGGCAGCCGTTGCATACGCCCAGGGCAATGGTATCCGGTCGGTTGAAGAAGTCGGCAAAGGCGTCGCGTGCACGGCTGTTGAACAGGATGGATTTGGCCCAGCCCTCGCCCGCGCCCAGCACATCGCCGTAGGAAAAGCCGCCGCAGGCAACCATGCCGTGGAACTCGCTCAGATCCCGGCGCCCGCTGATGATGTCGCTCATGTGCACATCCACCGCCTCGAAGCCCGCGCGGTGGAAGGCCGCGGCCATTTCCAGTTGACCGTTAACGCCTTGTTCGCGCAATACGGCAAGACGCGGGCGCGCTCCCTTGTTAATGAAGGGCGCGGCTATATCTTCATCCAGGTCGTAGGTCAGGTTGGCGTGCAGGCCCGGGTTTTCCATATCCAATCTGGTTTCCATTTCCTGGCGAGCACAGTCGGGGTTGTCGCGCAGGCTTTGCATGTGGAAGGTGGTTTCCGACCAGGTTTTGCGCAAGGAAGCCAGGTCTTCGTTCAACAGGTCTTTGCCGCCGCGTTCGATGATGATGCGGTCTTCCTCGATAGGTCCGCCGATCTGGTGGGTCACCCCTGCGAGATCGAAATCGTTGAGAATGTGGAGCACCGTGTCCAAATCGTCTTCCTTGATTTGGATGACCGCGCCCAATTCCTCGTTGAACAGCACCGCATCTGCATTGCCCGGAAGGGTGTCCAGGGTAATATCCAGACCGGTGCGGCCCGCGAAGGCCATTTCGCAAAGGGTGGTGAACAGGCCGCCGTCGGAGCGGTCATGATAGGCCAGGAGCAGGCCGGCGCGGTTTAATTCCTGGACGGCATTGAAGAAATTTTTGAATAATTCTACGTCTACAAGATCCGGCGCATCGCGGCCGATGCTGCCGTATACCTGAGCCAGGGCGCTGCCGCCGAGACGGTTGAAGTCCGCACCCAGTTCCAGGAGGATCAGTTCGCTTTCAACATCGGTGCGCAGTGCCGGAGTCAGGGTTCGGCGCGCATCGGTACAGGGAGCGAAGGCTGAGACGATCAGCGACACCGGGGCTATTACCGCGCGGTCTTCGTCGTTTTCCCGCCACACGGTGCGCATGGACATGGAGTCTTTGCCGACCGGAATAGCGATGCCTAGTTGGGGACATAGTTCCATGCCGATCGCCCGGACCATGGCGTACAAGCCTTCGTCTTCGCCGGGATGCCCGGCCGGCGCCATCCAGTTGGCCGATAACTTGATATCGCCCATCTTGGCAATCGGTGCGGCGGCGATATTGGTCAGCGCCTCGCAGACTGCCATGCGCGCCGATGCGGCCGGGTTGAGCAGGGCAAGCGGGGTGCGCTCGCCCATGGCCATGGCCTCGCCGTGGTGCGAGGTCAGCGAACTGGTAGTAACCGCCGCATCGGCCACGGGGACCTGCCAGGGCCCGACCATCTGGTCACGGGCGATGAGACCGGTTACCGTACGGTCGCCGATGGTAATGAGGAAGGTTTTATCGGCCACGGTGGGTAGGGACAAAACGCGGTGGGCTGCCTCGACGAGGTCGATGATTTCGTCGAAAGCCTCGCTGGGCCGTTCGATGGTTTCGGCCGTGCGATGCATCTTGGGCGGTTTACCGAATAACACGGAGGCGGGTAGATCGATGGGGGTGTTGTTGAAATGCGCATCGGTCAGTTTGATGTGCTGGTCCTCTGTGGCGTAACCCACCACCGCAAACGGGCAGCGCTCGCGGGAGCAGATCTCATTGAAGCGGTCCAGATTCTCGGGGGAAACCGCCATGACGTAGCGCTCTTGCGCTTCGTTGCACCAGATTTCTACCGGCGCCATACCCGGTTCGCCGTTGGGAACCTTGCGCAGTTCAAAGGCGCCGCCGCGTTCCGCATCGTGGACCAGTTCGGGAATGGCGTTGGACAGACCGCCCGCGCCTACGTCGTGAATCGACACGATGGGGTTTTTGTCGCCCAGCGCCCAGCAGGTGTCGATCACCTCCTGGCAACGTCGTTCGATTTCGGGATTATCGCGTTGTACCGAGGCGAAATCCAGGTCGACGTGACCGGCGCCTTGGGCCATGGAACTGGCCGCCCCGCCGCCGAGGCCGATCAACATGGCGGGTCCGCCCAAAACGATGATCAGGTCATCCGGGCTGATGCGCTCCTTCTGAACATGGTTGGGGCGAATATTGCCCAGGCCGCCCGCGATCATGATGGGTTTGTGGTAGCCGCGCATTTCTTCGCCGCCGTTCGCCTTGGGAACGGCCTGCTCGAAACTGCGAAAGTAACCGCAGATGTTGGGACGGCCGAACTCGTTGTTAAAGGCAGCGCCGCCGATGGGGCCTTCCAGCATGATGTCGAGAGCAGAGACGATACGGTCCGGCTTGCCGTAATGTCCCGTTTCCCAGGGTCGCGGACAGTCGGGTAGGCGCAGGTTGGAAACGGAAAAGCCGGTGAGGCCCGCCTTGGGTTTGGAGCCGCGACCGGTGGCGCCCTCGTCGCGGATTTCGCCGCCGGAACCGGTTGCGGCGCCCGGAAAGGGGGAGATGGCCGTGGGATGGTTATGCGTTTCCACCTTCATAAGGATATGAATGTCTTCCTCGTGGAACCGATAGGTACCGGTTTCGGGGTCCGGGAACAGGCGTTCGCCCCGTGCGCCTTCGATCACGGAAGCGTTGTCTTTATAGGCTGAGAGCACACCCTGAGGGTTCTGTTTGTGGGTGTTGCGGATCATTTGGAACAGGCTGTGCTCGCGGTCTTCGCCGTCGATGGTCCAGGAGGCGTTGAAGATTTTGTGGCGGCAATGCTCGGAATTGGCTTGAGCGAACATCATCAACTCGACATCGGTCGGGTTGCGGCCCAGATCTTTGAAGGCGTCGGTGAGGTAAGATATCTCGTCGGGAGCCAGGGCCAGTCCCCATTCATGATTAGCGGCTGCCAGGGCTTCGCGACCACCGGCCAGGATGTCTACTTCTTTCAGAACGCCGGGCTGATGTTGCGCAAACAGGCGTGCGGCATCGGCGGTGTCGTAAACCACGGCCTGAGTCATGCGGTCGTGTAGAAAAGCAGCGAGCGCCGAACGATCTTCCGGGCTGTAGTTGGCGCCGCTGATGGTGTAGGCGATGCCGCGCTCCAAACGGGTGATAATTTCCAGCCCGCAATTATGAGCGATATCCGTCGCTTTGGAGGACCAGGGCGAAATGGTGCCCGGCCGTGGGATCACCAGGAACAAGGTACCGTCATTCTCTGTCTCCGCACGCTTGGGTCCGTAGGTCAGCAGGTGGTCCAGTACGGCGGATTCAGCCTCTGTCAGGTCACTCGTGGTTTGGGCGAAATGAACGAACCTCGCGGCGACGGTGTCGACGGGTAATCCCGTGGTTCTCAGTTCCTCAGTAAGCTTGGCAATGCGAAAACCGGAAAGAGCGGCGGCCCCGAAACGAATCAACATACCAACGAATCTCCCTCGTGTTGTTCAAACCAGCGCTATCTTAGCTCAAAATGAACCTTTTGGGGTGCATCATCAGGCGAACCGGTCACTTGGGTTGGGAAAACTGGTTTACCGCTAACATGCTGAAGAGAACATTGTGAACAATTGATTACGGCCCTCGCCGGCTTCAACTCTGCTGGTTTTTGAGTTCAGCCAGCCGGCGTTCCAATTCCATGCGTGCTTTTCGCTCGGCTTCGAGGGCTTGCTTCAGGGCCTCGGTTTCCTCTCTGGCGGCGGTCCTTTCTCTTTCCAGCTCCAACCGCATGCGGAATTCTTCTTCCGGGTCTCTGAGGAGGACGCCTTTGTAACTTACTTCTACCTTACGGCCGGGTGACCACCTTGTCCGGGGAAGGATTTTGAATACCAAACCCGGGATTGACTGACATTCAAAGCAATCCTGGTTCGGTTCGATCTCGACGTACTTGCGGTTTACCAAACGAAACCATACAAGGGAACGTGCATCGCTCATGTCCGGGTAGTACAAAACGAACTCGGGAACACCGTTACATTCATTGAGTTCTTTCTGAAACTTGGTGTCTTTTTCCATCTTTTTCTGGTGCGTAGTAGTTACCACTTCAACCGCCAGCAGGACGTCATCGGCGATTTCCCTCTCGTCGGGAGAGGGTTTCAGCAACGCCAGGTCCGAGAAAAAGGCTTTTTGTTTATTGTACCGCCAATCCCAATACCAAACGGGATTGTCCGCAAACACTTTGAAACCGCCGCGTTCGGCAACGCGTTGCAGGTCCATTCCCAGAATACGGGTCACATAACCATGAGGCACACCTTGGGCCACGTCCAACTCCTCGTCATAAAAGGGAATACCCAATTCGCCGTAGTCGGTGTGCACATGCCTTACCAGTGCGGGTCGTTCCGGCGATGGGTGATCGATAGAAATTCGAGATGTGGGTGCGACTGACATTGGAGCCCCCTTCGATTTATATCTATTATGGGTTCCTTTGACCGACGAGTCAAATAGAGGCGGCGATCAGAGTTAACGGTTTGTGGTGAATGCATGGTGCAATTCGAACAGGCCGCCGACAAGGCCCATGATGATAGAGCGGAACAGGAGTAGAAATGAAACCGCCACGGCAGCCGAGGCCGGTGTCCCGAAATCCTGCATCAGGTAGATCAGGCTGACGTCGCGTATGCCGATCCCTGAAATGGTCAGCGGAACCATTTCGACCAGGTTGAGGAAGGATCGCATCCACCCCATGTTGATAAAACTTATCTTCAGGTCCAGCGCCATGGCAAATAAGTCCAAGGTAAGGATAGCGGCCAGGTTTCTGCAAAGGGCAATCAGGGTGAGCCCCGCTATTGTTTTCTTGCTCAGCCCGCCGAACAGTTGGGCGCTTTCCCGCAGTTTCTCCAAGATATCGAACACCTTTTGCGGCAGTCGACGGAAGTTACCCAACCGGTTCGTGATGGTTTGCAGCAGGCTGCTTTGCGAAATTACCCACAGAAGAACCATGGCTGTCATCAACCCGGCGAATACAAACAAAGCCGGCCAATTATGGTGAGATCGGTAATCCAGTCCCCAGAAGATCAGACCGGTGAGGCAGATCATGATGGTCTCGAAGATTCGGTTGAAGATCAATGAAGAAAACGTGCGTAACGGTTGTCGGTCCACTTGTTTCATGCGGTACCAACCCAAAACGCCGCCGGCAAGGAACCCCGGTAGAAAAAAAGCGTAGAATGACGTAATGTAATGAACCTTGAAGATTTGCCAGGTGCTGATGGTCAAACCCTGTGCTCGGGTGAAGGCGGCCATCTGCATGGCGGCCAGATAGCGGCGCGGCAGCGAAAGCAAGATGCCGAAAACTACCAAAGGGATGGAAGCGCCGCGCAATGCCTCCAAGACTTCGCTGACGGGAACCCTTGAGAAAATCAATAGCAACAGGACCATCGTGATCACCAGTTTGGCGACCAGAACAAGCCTCTTCTTGCGGCCCTTTTCCATTTAGTGCCCGTGCCCGGTAAGTTTGTTGCTTGCAATCCGCAAAACCCGGGCTTCATCCCAAAGCGTGGCACACCAGCCCAGGAACATGCAGATAAACGAGGCGGCAATGAAGACACCGCTGATGGGAAGGTAGATCAGGTTTAACGGGTTGTCTCGAAGCGCCGCCGGCAGGCGCCTAAGGGGCTTGTAGGTGCATTCAGAGACGATGCGCAGCAGGGTCACCAGGTCACGCGGCAGGGGAATGCGGGATTGCTCGGGCAGACCCAGACGTCGGGCCAGCCGGAACCACATCAATTGATCGTGACCTCGAACCAGCCAGCGCCAGAAAAAGCTTTTCACCGTATAACCCGGCAGTGGGTGCAAGCCTCTGGCCTTTGGCTGGATGGCTATGGCAATTTTTTCATTTCTCAGTTGCATGCAGTGGACCGCGCAATTGCCCCGATAGAGGGGGAGCCGGGTCGGAAGAGGCACCGCTTCAAGAACTTCGCGTCGGAAGGCCACATTATTGGCGACGTAGTTGGTTGTGGGAAAGATCTCGCGTTTCCGGGAAAAGGGCGGGAAACTCCAGGAAAGTGTGGTGGCCAGGGCCAGAGGGCCGGTTACGCGGACGGAGGTTTGACCGGCCAGAACCTGGATCACGGGATCACGGAAAGGCGTTACCAGCGACGACAGCCAGATGGATTCATAGATACAATCAGAATCACCAAAAATGACGATCTCGCCGGTCGTTTGAGCGAGGCCTTGCATTTTGACCTCGTAGTAATCGGCTTTCTTCCGGCAGACCCTCAGCCAGGGGAATGCCGCCTGTAATTTGGCGACCAGGTCGGATGAAACATGCCCGCTGTCTATGAGCAAAACCTCCCTGGCTTTTTCCGGGGAGAGAGTTTGTGAAGCCAGGCTCTTGAGGCAGGCTGTCAACTCGTCATGGTCGACCACTTGCAGGTTTTCGGTTTCTATGACCAACGAGAAGCTGGGCAATGGGTGGATTGGTTTCATGACTCTTCCTTGTAGGGCCCGACGACGTAGCGTCCCATCAATTTGTCAGCGAATAGGGCCCATACGAAACCCAGACCTTGCAGCTTCTCGCCCAACCAGTAGCGGCGGAAGTGGGCGCCACGCGAGAAATGGTCGCGGTTGAACGGGCCGACCGCCTTCAACCACAGCGTTTTCAGCCAGGGCGGGCGGGAATCGGAATGGCTCCATAATAAACTGCTGTGAGCTGTTTTTTGACTGCCGGAAAGCTTGAAAGCCGAATACAACATATAAATACCGATACCGCGACCGAACTGTTGCTTCAGGTAGGCTCTCGGCGCCATGTATTTGCGATGTTCTACAGGCGCCGGCACATACACCAGTTTACAGCCGCGTAGGCGCGACCGCCAGATCAATTCCCAGTCCTGGCTGATCTTGAACCCCTCGTTGAACACATAACCGTCTTGTGTTTTGAGTCGATCCAACCAGGTGCGTCGGAACATGAGGTTCCCGCCGGGTCCCACCAGACCGCCGGAATCCACGGTGACCACGTCGGGCATCTCGCCGTTGAGCGCGCGGCGTTCGGCCAGGAAGGGATCGAGTTCCAGATAAGTACCGCCGGCGCCGTCGGCTCGGTGGTCTTGGATGGCGGCGACCATGGCGGCAACCCAATGGGACGGTGGAATACAGTCATCGTCCAGGAATCCGATCATGTCGCCGTCAGCCTGTTCGATACCTCGGTTCCGAGCCCAACCGGCGCCCCTGGCGTCCGGGTCGGGACTGGCGATGACTTGATCGACTGGATGAGTTTGGGCATCCAAAGCACGGCGCAGAGGTGTAAGATCGATATCGCCGCGGGTGGGAATTACCACCGAAACCTTCGTCATAAACGCAACCGGAGGGAAGAATTGGGACGCGGACGCCCCGCAAGATCATACCCCAAAAGTAGCGTGAAGAAAGCCGGGCATTGAACGGAATTCGCCGGGACAATGACTTTATAAATACAATAAAAGGTGCTTACAGACGCGACCCGGCTTTGTTCGCGCCGGATGTGAAAATGATGTAGTGGAAAAATGGTTTACATCCGAAGGCCGGCCCAGGGCTACTTCCAGGGGGATTCCCTTCGGTCTCTTTTTCTAAATCATGCTTTGGTCAAGGTTCCTTTGGCGCGAACCAACCCGACCCATGTTTGTAAGCACCATCATTTTGCTTCCACGGTCATGGTCCCGACTTAGACCGTTCAACGGTCGGGCCGGTTCACGCTACTTTTGTGGTACGATGCGTTGCCTGAAGGAGGATGCAGCATGTCGATTCTGGACAGTGTCAGACCCGGTGTTCGCGCCATGGCCGGTTATGTACCAGGTGAACAGCCTCGCGGGTTGAAGCGCCTGATCAAGCTGAACACCAACGAGAATCCCTACCCACCGCCGCAATTGGTCTTGGATGCCATAGCCGGGGCGGCTGATGAGCGTTTACGCCTATATCCCGAACCTACAAGTCTGCCCGTTCGCGAGGCCGCCGCCCAAGCCTGTGGTTTGCAGCCGGAACAGGTGTTGGTAGGCAACGGTTCCGACGATCTGCTGACCATCATTCTGCGTACCTTTGTGGACTCGGGTGAAACCGTTGCTGCTCCCGATCCCACCTACTCCCTCTACAAACCCTTGACTGACATCCAAGGCGGGCGTTTCGTCACCGTACCCTGGAACGAGGATTTCTCGCTTCCCGTGGATGCCCTGGCGGCAACCGGCGCCAAGGTTATCTTCGTGGTGCGGCCCAACGCGCCCACCGGCCATGCAGTCCCTCTTTCCTCGGTCGCAGAACTCTGCCGAAAAGCCCCGGGTGCGGTGGTTCTCGATGAGGCCTATGGTGATTTTTGCGAGGACAACGGCATCCCCCTCCTGGCCGAACATGCCAACTTGATCGTTACCCGCAGTTTCTCCAAGTCCTTTTCCCTGGCCGGCTTGCGCATCGGTTTGGGTTTTACCTCGGCGGAGTTGGCCGCACAAATGCACAAGGTCCGCGATTCCTATAACGTGGACGCCCTGGCCCAAGCCGCCGCAACGGCCGCACTGGAAAACCTGGATGCTTACGCCCCGCTCATTCAGGCGGTGAAGGAACAGCGGACGAGGCTGACAGAAGCGCTCAACCGGCGAGGTTTCACGGCGCCCCCCAGTCAGGCCAACTTTGTCCTGGCCAAAATCCCGGAGGGCAGGCGCGACGGCAAAGCATGGCTGAACGACCTCCGCGCCGAGGGATTGATCGTTCGCTATTTCGGATCGCATCCCAAATTGACCGACAAACTGAGAATATCAATCGGCACACCGGAAGAAATGGATGTGCTGTTGGCCGTCATCGACCGGATATTGGAATCGAACTGATCCTCAAGGCGCGATAAGCTGCCGGGCCCCGACGGCGTCCCGAACCTCTGCGCTACGGAGAATATCGATTAATGTTGCATCCAGATATAAAAAGATTCCGATATTTTTTGTGTTCATTCCGATTATCCAGACAGTTATCTTGCGACTAAGACATATAGGCAAGCATAGTATCGAAAAACATGGTTGCAAAATATGACGCTGCACGTCCTTTTATGCTTCAACCCTTGCAGCGCAACGGATAACACCCCCCTATAGCAATTATCATCGCATCATCACAATGTGGCATGGGCTTTGCTTTTACCATGTCGACGTCGATCCGGCAGCGCACATGTAGTTACCGTGATCGGGTAACATTGAGCTCTAAACGATAATCGAACCGGTACACCTGCCCATCGTATTAAAAACCATAACAATTCATCGAGAAAACTTATAGCAACTGTTACACGGTAGCAGTTTCATGAATCACCGATAAACCTTCCTAGTTACCGGTCGTAGGTCTTTATAGAGCATTTGTCGGCACCGACCTCGACGAATAGCGTTTGCCACAAGTGTAAAGGAGTACACAGATGCTTGCTCGAAAGTCAATCATGGTTTTTACACTGCTTCTTATGGTCGGCGGTATCTTCGCGGCCGACCCGCGAATGTCGCCGAGTGTCACCAACCTCGCCTGGTTTCAATCCGGCGATCAAGTCACATCTATCGCTCCTGGTAATACCGATAAAAGCGGTCCCGTGATCGGCGTTAATTGCATGTACCGCAATTGCGAAAACGATATTATCGAACTGGGCACCAGTCACGACGGCGGCGCCGATGATCTGGTCGATGTGGTCATTCCGGTATCCGTTGCCGGCGACGACAGCCGTGTTTCGCTCTACCTTAACAGCACTTACGGCAGTGATCAAACCATCTCCAAGGTGGATTCTGCCTCGGGTGTCAATGTGGCGCGACTGACCGTCTTCGAACAGTTGAAAGCCGGTGATTCCATGGACGTCACTCTGGTTGCGGAGGACGCGCGCGGCAACCGTACCTCTCGAGTGATCACTGTCCTCGTGAACGATGATACGGCCCCCGTGGTTACCTGTGACCTGACGTCGGTCAGAACGGCCGGTAATGAAACCGATAACTTCAGTTACCGCCTGGAGATGCGGGCTACCGATAATCACGATACACAGCCCCAATTGGTCGCTGCTCAAATCGATGAGGTCGATTTGCTGAAGCATTTCGGCAGCGACCTGAACGGTAAAGTCATCAAATTGATTCCAGACCACCTCCTGGCCAAAGCCATTGCAGAAACCTTGGACGGCGAGGTCGTCATCTACACCCCGGCGGCCGGCATCCTGACAGTCACCTACCGAGATGCCGCAGGCAACGAAACTACTGAGAGCAACCTGCTTGCCAATCGCCAGGCCACACGCTAGACCGGGACTCCGGGTATCCATCTCTCGGGATGGATACCTTTCCCCCGGCAAGGCGCCCTTTCATGTCATGTGTGTTTCGGAAGTAAACACGCTCTCAGGCAGGTTGGCGGTTTCCAAGAAGCAAGAAAGAGAATTTGACCGCGAATGACGCGAATTTAATCAAAATCCAATTCGCGTTATTCGCGTTCACATTTTCTGCAATCCTGATGTCTTTTAAAGCCGATCCGCGGGTTGTGCGGTGCAACATTTGATGTGGTCCTCGGGTAATTGCGTGTTAGGATTCCCGCGAGGAGACACGCCGCCATGATCAACCTCGTCTTGACCGCTGCCTTCGGCTATTTGTCGGGTTCCATCGCCACCTCGGTGTGGGTGAGCAAGCTTTTCTTCAAGAAAGACTTGCGCGACTACGGCAGCCGCAACGCGGGGGCTACCAACGCCTACCGGGTCCTGGGTTGGAAAGCCGCCCTGTTCGTGGTGCTGGTAGATATCGGCAAGGGCGTCGTGCCGACCCTTTTCGCGGCCAGGCTGTTTCCAATCGAAGGCGTGAATGCGATTTACCTGCAATTGCTCGCCGGGGTGACGGCCATCCTGGGTCACTGCTATACCTGCTTTGCGGGTTTTCGCGGCGGAAAAGGGGTGGGTACCGCCGCCGGCGTTCTGGCCGTGCTTTATCCCATCGCGCTGCCCGTATGTGTTGTGACCTTCATCCTCACCCTGGCCATAACCCGAATTGTTTCGTTAAGCAGCATCCTGGCCGCCATGACGCTCCCGGTCACCCAGGTCGTGCTTATCTTCGGATTCGGTCACAGCATCTCCTGGCCGTTGTTATGGCTGGGTATGGCTTTGGTGCCTTTCATTCTCTACACCCACCGCACCAATATCGCTCGTATGATCAACGGGACCGAATCTCGCATTGGAACTAAGAAAAACGTGGAAGAGACCTGAGTCTCGGCTTAACGGATGCGCTGCCGGGTCAGTTGGACCATAATGAACGGGATTGAGGTAATTCCTTACGTTCCAACCATCTGGATACAGGCCGAAATGTCAAACCGGTCTGCCAACCTCGACTGGAAAAAACCCACCAATTGGGTGGACAATTGGTGGGTACCCCGGGTTACGGGAGGTAACCTCAGGGAGGATGGTCAGATAAAAAACAGCCGTTTGGAGGACAGTAAACGGTAAGCAAGCGGCCAAGGAGGCAGGAAAAGGGGTGTTGTGTTCCTAAACAATCAGTCAAAACTCGGTGTAGACTCGAGGGTACTCTCCAGAAAGCTGCCGATTTCATCAACAGGTTTTCGCTGAATATAAAACTCCTCTCGTTGCTGATCGAAAGCTCTGATGTAGGCGACATGATCTTTGATCGCAATTACATGATCCAGTGCCCGTCCCGGGAGGGAGGTTTGCCTGAGTACGCCTTTGAAATCGACAACCATGGGCTTGGCCGAAGGGTCGATGAAATGACGATTATTTAAAATCCAAATCATACCGTCGGGGCCTGTTTCCACTTTGAATATTCTGGGGAAATACTTGGGGAACACGGACTCCAATACAAAGCTGTTCTGTTTATCGGCGCGGATTTCAATCAGCATTTCGTTGAATCTGGCATTCCCCCAATCTTTATCGAAGGCCATGCGCTGCCCTCGGACTTGGATGGTCCGGGTGATGAGACCGGAAGAAGTGCTGATGACGGATACCTTTTTCTCATTGGGAGCGGCAAAGAAAAAGTGCTCACCCTCGGAATCGGCTCCCACATAAGCCGTTGCTGCCGCGGGATTGTACCCCGCAATAAATCGGCCATTGGTGAATCTTTTTTTGAGGGGTTTCGGCCAATCGAACCTCAGGAGCACCCGTTCCTCGTCGGGCTCCTCCTCCATCATCACCAGAAAGCCTTCTTGTCCCAAAACGCGAATACCGGCCCAACCGTTCTTCAGCCGAATCACTCGTCGGAACGTAGGCGCAAACCTGAAGCTTGCAAGGTGGCGGCCCTCTCTTGAGAAGGATTCGATTCGAAGCGGCCTCCGGTTGACCGCGTATAACCTGTTACCTGAAAGAAAAATGTCGCGGAGGACCACGAACTCACCGGGCCCGCTACCTTTACGCCCGATGTTCGGCAGTGGTTTTCCACTGGGACCGAAACGTTGAATGATGTCCTCAACAAGATTGGCCGCATAGATATGGTGGTCCTTGGTTACGATGATTTTTGGGGTTTGTAAGGGAGCGTAATAGCCTAAATAAGCATTACGCCACTCTTCTAAATGAATCCCAAGCCATAAGCACATCATCAACATAAAGATCCCTCACTTTTGGAAGCGACTTGCCCACGTCCGGTTACAACGCGTGTAAGTCCTGATTGCGGGCAAGCGCCGTTCCTTGTGATTATGAAAGTTGATTCATAATCCATTAAAGTTCGCAAATCTTATCGCATTTTTCATCGGATACACCTTGCCGTGCACAATTAAGTAAGCATTTTTCTCGTGGGGATAAAGCCGCATGCACACTGAGGCCAAGAACCAGAGACATTACGCTGACAAGAACAAACTTTTTGATCATAACGGAAACTCCATAATTTTTTCATTAAGGCAAAGTTGCTAACAGTCGGCCATTCAGCAAGCTCAACGCATAACCCAATGACTTGTCGTTGCAGAACCTATTGTAGAAAACAGTCGTAAGGAGATGGGGGGCATAGGCGGGGTATTGCGGGGACGCTTCCGAATCCGGCCCGCCGGGTGTCCCATTGGTGCCCCCTTCTTCCTGTAAAAGCCTAATCACCATCAGTCCTGGGTTCATATGGGTCATTGGCAGGTCAATTATGGGTCATGTCCCTGGTCTCGGTCCATCATGTCTCATTTGTATCATTCCCTTTTTGTTGAATACTTATATAATAACTTAACAAAGTCTTGACGAGATAAAGTTTTAAACATGAGAGGACTATCTTCGAAAGACAGGTGCACTCGGTTCAACAAGTTCGTCGTCAAATGGAACCCACTGGCGGGTTGCCCATCACGATTGGAGGATTTAAATGAAGAAGAAACTTACACTGCAGGAGCTACATGTTGTCAGCTTTCTGACGGTTCAAAAGGAACATCGTGTTCACCCTGACATTCGTGGTGGAGGTCAACAAGAAGATACGAAATGCTCCGAGCCATGTTGTACCTGTTTAACCATAACCAGCATCATTACCACCGTCACTACAATTATTAATAATTCTGATGATATGTGTTGACACCGGAGTTCCCCAAGAACTGAATTGTGAAGGTTCTCCGGGCCGGTGTGTCAACATGGTCAGAGGTTTCCCATACCCCTCACCTGGGTTTGACCGAAGAGAGCCGCCGATAATGAGCCGCATATTCCGAGGGCGTGCGTCCATAGGCTTCACGAAACAGCTTGGAGAAGTGCTTTCTTTGCGAGAATCCGACCGTATAGGCAATTTGAGCCACCTGATCAGTGTTTTGACGTAGCAGTTGAGCGGCGCGGCCCAGGCGTATATCTCGAAAAACCTCGGATGGGGTTTTGCCGGTAATGGCTGTTAACTTGCGGTGCAATTGGCGGCGGCTCAACCCCAATTCGTCTGCCAGTTCATTGACTCCGAAATCCTGCTCTTGTAGACGAGCTTCCATGATGGAAACCGTTTTCAGCAGGAAATCCTCCTCATAAGAATGCACGTCTACCTCAGCGGCCGCCGCGGTGATCTTGTGGGAAAAACGATCCTGTAACAGGCGACGGTTGCGAATCAGGTTCCTGATCTGGGATAAAAGCACCTCACTGGAGAAGGGTTTCGTAAGATAGGCATCCGCTCCCGCTTCCAGGCCCTCTATATTTTGCTTTGCGGTAGTTCGTGCGGTCAGCACAATAATTGGAATATGGCTGGTGCACTCTTCCTCTTTGACCTTACGGCAGATATCAAGGCCGTCCATATCGGGCAGCATGAGGTCACAAATCAAAAGGTCGGGAATATGCTCCATCACATGGGCAAGGCCCAGTTCCCCGGTTCCTGCCAGAGATACCTCGTAATGTTGGTGCAATATGTCGTATAGGTAAGACTGGATTTCCTCATGGTCTTCGATGACCAGGACCGAGAGCCGGTCTTTGTTCTCTGGTGACGTCGCGACCTCGGGGGGCGTGCTCATCGCGGGCACATTCAAGACATAGTTCTCCGTTCCTTCAGGCACCGCTTCGCTCTCATCCGAGACCAGTTGGTTATCATCCAAATGCTCACGGCCCTTGTGCAAGGTCACGGTAAAGGTGCACCCGAACCCTTCCCGGCTGACCACGGTGATCTCCCCGCCGTGAAGTGCAACCAACTCACGGGCCAGGGACAAACCGATCCCGGTCCCATTCGATGTTTTCGTACTTTCTGCTTGATAGAAACGGTCGAAGATATGTTCCAGTTTATCTGCCGGGATACCGGGCCCGTTATCCTGAACATCGATACTCACCCGGGTATCTTCGTCCTTCATGACAACGGCGATCCGGCCGTCATCCGGGATGTGCTTCAAGGCGTTCATAATCAAATTGGAGAAAATCTTCGTCAGTTTGTCCGGGTCGAAATACACCGGTACCGGGTGTTCGGGCAATTTCAAGATCAGACGGTCCTCCTTTTGCCCGGTTGCTTGAAACGGGGCGGCGCATAAGGCCAAAAACGCCGCCAGATCAGCCTCGCGGGCCTGTAATCTCATTTGCCCTGCTTCCAGTTTCGAGACATCCAGGAGTTCATTGACCATTTCTAACAGGCGCAAAGAATGATGCCTGGCCGCTTGAATCGTTCCTTTCATTTTTTCAGGAGACATCTGATTCATGTTGAGCAGATCTTCCAGCGGGCCCAGCATCAAGGTCAGGGGAGTTCTGAATTCATGGGACAGGTTGGTGAAAAAACGGTTTTTCAACTGGTCCATTTCCCGTAGTTTTTGCTGTTGCTGCAACACTTCCCGGTTGCGGGCCTCCAAGTCATGAGTTCGCTCGGCAACCTTGCGGTCCAAATCCTCGTTAATGCGGCGCTCGCGATTCAACCGCTTTTTCCAGGTTCGAACGTAGGCGGTTGCCAGTAGAACCAATACCAGAATATAGAAGGCGTAGGCCCAACGGGTTGCCCACGGGGGCGGGGTGATCGAAATGTTCAACCGGCGGGCTGCTTCCTGCCAATAGCCGTCTCTGTTGCTACCCTTCACATGAAAGATATAATCGCCCGGCGCCATATTGGCATAGACAACATTGTTCTTATCGCCCCCGGTATAACGCCAGTCATCGTGCAAGCCTTCCATTCGATAGGCATAGCGGTTCCGTTCGGGCGCCGCGTAATCCAGGGCGGCAAACTCTAAAGTAAGGAAATTTTCTCGATAGTCCAGTTCTATTTTTTCGGTCCGACTGATGGGCTTTGTGATCGGCGAATCCGGTGTTTGGTGAGCCGGCGTTCGTTTGAATAATTGAAGATTGGTTATGAACACGGGGGGCGGTAGGGTGTTGTCCTTGATATCGGCGGGATCGAAGCTGTTAAAACCGGTCTCACCGCCAAAGAACAAACGCCCTCCGGGCCTGCTGAACGCTGCGCCGTCGATAAAACTGTCCGATTGCATGCCGTCGCGGGTGCCGTAGGTTCGGGAAAGGCGCCGTTCAGGATTGAAGCGCAACAGGCTTCTCGACGTACTGATCCATAGATTGCCGGCGCGATCTTCCAAAATACCCATGATCTTTCCGCGGATGCCGTCTTTTTCTCCATAATGTGTAAACGAAAAATCGTCCCCGGCGGCAACCACCCGGTTCAGGCCTCGGTTGGTACTCGCCCAAAGACTGTCATCCCGAGAGTTATAAAGATGAAAAACCTGTTTGCCGTCAATGGATTGTCGGCTGTCGGGTATGTGGAGCATCTGCTTGAATACCCCGTCTTCCCGGTAGCATAAACCGTTTCCTGTCGCCACCCAAAGTCGCCCCTTTCGATCTTCGGCCAGGTCATTGACAGTGTTATCGGCGATACTGTCCGGTCCCTTTCGAAAATGAACAAACCTACCGTCGTTGAACAGGTCGAGACCGGCGCCTTTGGTACCGATCCATAATTCGCCTCGCCTGTTCTCGAAGATCTTGCACACGGCATCATGGGCCGGGCTGTAAGGATCCGTTGGAACACTGCGGAAATTTTCGATTATTCCGAGTCCCTCCCCTGGAATACGGCTGATTCCGCCTCCGTTGCTGCCGACCCACATATCCCCTCGCTGATCTTTTTGCAAGGTAGTAATGATTCCGAAGCAGAGTGATCGCCTGGGATCGGCCGGGTTATATTCAAGGTGAGCTATCGTGTTCCAATTCCGATCAAACTTGTAAAGGCCTTCTCTTCCCCCCAGCCACAATTCTCCTGAATCTTCTTCATAAATAGCCGATATGCTCAGATCCCCGGGGTCTTTGTTGGGAAATTTCAATATTGTGTGTCCGAAGCGTCGCGTTTCAGGATTGTGAAGGAACAAGCCTTTGTCCTGTGAGCCGATCCACAACAAACCGGAGCGATCCATGACAAGTGAGTTCAGCTTTTTGCTACCCATGGCCGAGGGGGCTGTACGGTCCGGCGGGAATTGCTCTAATTTACCAGAGTCTGAATCCAAAACCAGGAGCCCGTTGCCGTAGGTTGCGATCCAGATACGACCGTCCAGATCATCCTCGATGGCAGCAGGGTATAAGGGGCCGGTCAAAGGAAGCTTGGAGAGCGCATTCCTAAACGACCTGGCGTCACTCCTTCTGCGATCGTAGCGAATGATGTCATTCTGACAACCCAACCAGAGGAAACCGCTTCGGTCCTCGTGAATGGTTATAATCTGGCGTCCGAATGAAAGAGGCAAGGGGTAGGATTCGGGAAGGCCGCCGGGTTCACGCCGCATTAAACCCATTAAGGTGCCGATCCAAAGCGTGCCGGCCTTATCGACAAAAAGGTCGTGTACCCAATCACTCACCAATTTGCCCTCGACGCTTTTACTGTGGAAATGCTGAAATGTCTTTTCCGCGGCCGACTCTCCCGTCCCCGCTTTAAAGGCGAAGAGTCCTTTGCCGGCACTTGTCACCCAAATGACGCCTTCTCGATCTCCCGTGATGACCCTCAAGTTACCGTGGGTCAGTTTTCCGGGGGTTTGTTTATCGGGTCGAACATGAGTAAATGAGTCACTGTCCCTGTCATAACGGCTCAATCCCCCAGAGGTAGCTAACCAGAGGTCGCCGCGAGAGTCTTCATAAAGGCCGTGAACGCTGTCGCCCGCCAACACATTGGGGGTTTCTACGGTATTTTTCCACTCATCAAACTTGAAACCGTCAAAACGGAGCAGGCCGTTTTCCGTTCCGAACCACATCCAGCCCAAACGGTCTTGAAGGATACATTTAATACCGAGATTGACACCATAGTTGTCGGGACTGATGTGCTCGAACCGGTAACTTGGCTCAAGGCGGGGTGCTTCCGTCGAAAGAGAGTTTTGGGAGATGAATGTGCAAAGAGAGCAAAGAATGAGAGGCAACATGTTTGAATCTAATCACGATACAAAGTAGAGCTTTGAGAATTACCGTCAGACATCAATGAAAAGGCCACCTGAATCATATGCAGCATTTCGTGATTTTTTCAAGCCTCGAAGAAGTCTGTGACTACTTCATCCGGGGTGATACCGGGCAAACCGACACCGATTGTCGTATCTGTTTATCAGGCAAAATCCGGCAGAAATTCACTCAATACAAAGCAAGGCTAAAAAAATATGAAAAAGCGTGACACCTTTTCCAAGCGGTTGTTCTTCTTGGTGGTGTGGACGGCGGCGACAGTCGGCCACTCCCTGAAGTCAGAACGATGAGATGAACCGCGATCGGCAACCGTAAGCTTCCTCCTTCGGGTTGCGCGATGTTACGGATATGAGGCGTCCAAGACAGACCCGCCCCCTGCTGCCCGTATCCGACCGCAACGACGCGGTTTTCATCCCTTGTCCTGCGTAGTTCTCAGGGGAGCAAGTATCCACCCCATGCTTGCTCCCCTTTTTCTTTTGGTCATCGAGGATGTCCGCATAACGGCAAACCTGCCGACCTGCACCTGATTGACCCGGGCCGACGACTGCATTCACGATAGCTTATGCCATTACTTCACAATACATCATCAGGAGGAAGGTGTGAATCGGATTTGCCGCGTGGCCTGCTTTGTGTTTTTATTTTCAGCCGCTCTGTCGGCTCAGGAAGAGAAGAAAAACGACCCCCTCGGACAATTGACATGGCGAAACATCGGCCCCTTGAATATGAGCGGGCGCGTGGCCGATGTGGAAGGTATTCCCGGCGATCCCCGGGTCGTCTATGTGGGCTCCGCATCGGGCGGTATCTGGAAGACGACTGACGGCGGTGTAACCTTCAAGCCCATCTTCGACGACCAACCCATTGCCTCCATCGGCGACATGGCGCTTGCGCCCAGTAACCACGGGGTGATCTACGTGGGTAGCGGCGAGGGGAACCCCCGCAACAGTGTGGCTTTCGGCAACGGTGTCTACAAATCCACGGACGGCGGCGCCCATTGGCAGCACATTGGTTTGGAAGAAACGCGCTATATTTCACGCGTTCACGTGCATCCCGCCGACCCCGATACGGTATTCGTCGGCGCCATCGGTCATATCTACGGCCCTAATGAAGAACGCGGCCTGTTCAAATCTACCGACGGCGGCGCGACCTGGCGGAAAACCCTTTACATTGACGACATGCACGGCGTATCCGATATGGACATCGATTTGGGCAATCCCAACATCCTGTTTGCCGGCATGTGGTTGTTCAACCGCAAGCCCTGGACCCATACCAGCGGCAGCGAAGAGGGCGGCCTGTTCAAGTCCACCGACGGCGGCGAGAGCTGGCGGGAGATCACCAAGGGCCTGCCCAAACTGATGGGCCGTATTGCCGTGAAAATTGCCCAAAGCAACCCCGATGTGGTTTATGTGATGGCAGAGTCCAACGACGGTGTGCTGTTCCGTTCCAACGACGGCGGCGAATCCTTCAAGAAGGTCTACAGCCGCGTGAACATCGTCAGCCGCGGATTCTATTACACCGATATCCGCGTGGACCCTACCGATGAAAACCGGGTCTATTCAGTATCCAGCCGCATGTGGCGTTCGGTGGACGGCGGCAAGACCTTCGAACAGTTTTCCCAGAGCACCCATGTGGACTATCACTCCCTGTGGATCGACCCGTTGGATCCGAACCGCATCTGGCAAGGCCAGGACGGTGGAATCGCCGTGACCTATAACCGGGGAGATACCTGGGAACCGATCCGGAACCTGCCGTTGGCCCAGTTTTACCAGATCTATGCCGACAACCGCGATCCCTTCTACTTCGTGGGCGGCGGCTTGCAGGACAACGGCGCCTGGTACGGCCCCGTACGCACCCGCGAACCGTCCGGTATCTTGCCCGATGACTGGCGTCTGGTCAGTTTCGGCGATGCCTATTTCATGCTGGCCCACCCGGACAATCCCGAGTACATCATCAGCGAGTCGCAGGGCGGCGGTATCGTGCGCACCGACATGCGGACCCGGGCCAACGAAGATATCAGCCCGCAGCCCCGACGCAACGACGGCGGTCCGGTCGGTGAACTGAAATACCGTTTCAGCTGGAACGCGCCGATCATAGCCTCGCCGCACGATAAGAACACGGTGTATTTTTGCGGCAACGTGGTCTTCAAGTCTACCGATTTCGGCGATTCCTGGACCGTGATCAGCCCCGATCTGACCACTGACGACAAGTCCAAGCAAGGCATCGCGGGCGGGCCCGTTTGGGAAGAAAACACCACCGCCGAATACCATTGCACCATCATCAGTTTTGCCGAGTCGGAGAAGGAAAAGGGGCTGTTGTGGTCCGGTTCCGATGACGGCAAGTTGTACATCAGCCGAAACGGCGGCGAGAAGTGGACCGATATCACCGCCAACGCCGGCATGCCGGAATTCGCGCCGGTTTCTCATGTGGAACCCTCTCGGGTTAAGTCCGGCCGCGCTTATGTGGGCTTCGATCGGCATATGTTCGACGACCAGACCGCCTATATCCTGGTGACCGAGAATTACGGCAAGAGCTTCAAGCGCATCGATAACGGTCTGCCTGAAGGCGCCTGGGTTTGGGTGGTCAAGGAAGATCCCAAGAACCCGGATCTGCTGTACGCGGGCACCGAGTTGGGCCTGTTTGCCTCCTATGATCGCGGCGGTAATTGGCAAAAACTGCACCTGAAGAACTTCCCCACGGTGTCCGTGCACGACGTGTTGATTCATCCCCGCGACAACGATCTGATATTGGGCACTCACGGTCGCGCGATTTGGGTATTCGATGACGCAACGCCGCTCCAACAGTTTGCGGGTGTGCACAAGAAGGGCAAACCTCACCTGTTCGATGTTCGACGCGCCTATCGTTTTCCGGTGAAGTTCACGCGCTACGGTTTGGGCGACAAGGTAAAGACCATGCCCAATCCGCCCTTCGGCGCCCTGATTACCTACTACCTGCCCGAGGATATGGGACCGCCCAAGGACAAGCCGAAAGACAAAGACGCCGCGGCCGAGAAGCCCAAGCCGCGGGTATCGGTGGAGATTCTGGACAGCGGCGGAAAAGTGGTCAGGAAACTGAAGAAACCGGGAACCGCCATGGGTCTCAACCGGGTGAGTTGGGCCTTGGACGGAGCCCTGGCCAGAGCGCGCTCAGACCGCGACGAGGGGCCGTCCTGGTGGGGACCCCGGCGGGGACCTTATGTTCCGGCAGGGAGCTACAAGGCAAGGTTGACGGTAGACGGCAAGAGCTATGAAACCTCGATCGAAGTTGCCATTGACCCAAATGTGCCTTTCTCCAAGGAGGATATGGAGGCGCAGTACGTCATGACCACAACCCTGCGCGACCTGATTTCCGAGGCCAACGACATGCTGCGCATGACGGACGCGCTGGAAGGTCAGATCGGGGACCGACGCGAGACCGCCAAAAAGCTGAAGCTGAAAGACAAGGCCCTGACCGACGCTCTGAAAGACTTCGAGAAACAGATGAAGGATTTACGAAACATCCTGATTCGAAAAGAGGGGAAGACCTTCTGGAGCCAGGGCAACTACTTAAAGGATAACTTGGAGGAACTCGTCCGCAACGTGAACGGCGCCTACCGGGCTCCGTTCAAAGCGCAGCAGGACCTGCTGGTGGAATTGACAGCCGAAATGGAAGCAGCCCGCAAGGCATACGCTGACCTAACGGAAGAAGCGCTGACCAAGGTAAACAACGCCCTGGAATCAGCCGGCGCGGGCCGCCTGATGACCGGCAAATAAAAACAGCCCGGGCCTGCCTCGTAGCGTGAACAGGCCCGGGCATAACACGGAAGTGGAAGGGACAAAAAACATTGAAGTTTGTATAGAGGTGCTTACCGGTAAGGCCCGGGTCTGTTCGCGCCGGACGGGAAAAAGGAAACGAAAGTATGATTGCGGCTTCCGAAGGCGAGAGTTTGGGAACTGCCAAACAACACCCCTTCGGGCGAAAGCTCTTCAATGTCCATGTGCTTCGTCTCTTCGGCGCGAACAAACACGGGCCGTGCCGGTAAGCACCTGCTGATAACCTCAATCGTCATGGTTCCGGCTTTGGATCGTTCCATGCCCGCGCTTGTTCACGCTACTTTTGGAGCGGTCCGCGCCGGATGA